>DLBH01000049.1 GCA_002494165.1 Lachnospiraceae bacterium UBA7026
ACCTTGATGCCCCAGGGGTCTGTGGCAACATCCAGAGTAGACCGCATCTTGGTATTGATAATCTCACGGGAAGTGAGGGTGGCATCCAGTTCCATGTCACCGATAATGTTACGAAGGGTTGTTGCCGTCAGGTTCTCTATGGCCATGATGGGGTTCTCCACACCGTAGGCATAAAGCTTGGGGTCTGTAATCTGGAAATAGACCACCGTATCAATCTGCATGGTTACATTATCCTTTGTGATTACCGGCTGGGGAGCAAAGTCCACTACCTGCTCCTTCAGATTCACTTTTCTGGCAATCCTCTCGATAAAAGGCATCTTAAAATGCAGACCTACGGACCAGGTCGACTGGTAGGCACCCAGCCGCTCCACCACGTAGGCACTGGCCTGAGGAACTACTCTAACACAGGACAAAAACAAATATACTAATAATACAATGATAATCAACGGGAAAATAAAAGCCATATACAGACCCTCCTTTTAAAACATGCAGGGGACTTCCCCGGATCCTCCAGGGAAATCCACATAAAACTCTGACTATTGTACAAACGGCGTTAACCTGTCATCCACTGATCTCATGATAGATTCTGTCTTCATCCTCCCCGGCGGCCTTCACGGTCAGCTTTACACCGGTGATAGCGACGATCCTGACCAGGGTCCCTTCTGGAAGAACCTGTTCATCATCCACATTTCTGGCACTCCAGACCTGGCCTTTGACAGTGACCTGGCCCTTGTTGGTCAGGTTTTCCACGGTCTCAGTGACCAGGCAGGTCTCCCCAATCAGCCGGTCTGCATTGGTCTTGACTGTCCTGTTGTTCAGATGTTCCTTGGCCCACTGTCTGGTCAGAACCAGCAGCAGGACGGAAATAAGAACAAAGACAGCCACCTGAGCCAGCTCACTGAAACCCAGATAAGACAGCAGGGCTGCCACCAGGGCTCCCCCGGCAAACCAGATTGTGGTGAGACTGGTGGTCAGAATCTCAATGACGGTAAAGACTGCCGCGGCCCCCAGCCAATATAGAGTAATCATCCTTCATCACTCCTCTTTTTCCAGCATCTTATATACTTCCAGGTAGATCAAAAGCTCCTCGGCACTGTCAAACATATGATAGAGCTTTGCGACCCGGGGGGAGATAAAGTTCTCCTCTATTCCATACTCCATCATCTCCTTAAGCTTATTAAAGTAACCGTTGATATTATAGAAAATAATGGGCTTGGGCTGTTTGTCAAAGGCCTTGAGGACCAGGGTCTCAAAGAACTCATCAAAGGTTCCGATTCCTCCCGGCAGAATCAAAAAGGCATCACTCTTTTGCCGGAGTAACTTCTTCCTTTCCCTCATGGTCTCTGTCATAATCATCTGGTCGCAGTCCTCGAAGAGTTCTCCATCCACGTCAAAGAATGATGGAGCGATGCCCGTAATCTCACCCTCTGCCGACTTGACTCCCCTGGCTATGGCCCCCATGAGCCCTCTGGCTCCGCCGCCATAGACGATCTCATAATTCTTCCCGGCGAGGGCCCTGCCCAGCTTCTCTGTCTCCTCCATGTAGACCGGTCGGATCTCATCGACGGAGGAGGCGTAAACACATATCTTCATAAATCGTCTCTCCTGTATCTTCTGTCTTCTCAATCTTCTGTCTTCTCAATCTTCTGTCTTCTTAATCTTCTGTCTTCTCAATGGTTGTCATGGAATTCCAGACTGTAACTGATCTCACAGGTCTGGCCGCCGGCCAGTGTCTGCTCTCCGGTCTTGTTCGAGAGGTCCCCCTCAAAGCCGTCATCGTCTGTCCGGCCAAGCCAGGGCTCCAGACATACGAAGGGTCCCTGGGGCTTGGACCAGATTCCCACATAGGGGAAGCCCTGACAATAAAGACTTATAAAAGGTTTCTTGTCCGGGTCCGCGATGCGGACGCAATCGATCTGTCCATCTTCAAATACCATGGCATCCAGGTCGAACATATCCCTGGCAATAGAAACGAAACCATCCTCCAGAGCAAGCTCATAAAACTTATCTGTCACAGCCAGGCCATTGTCCGTGTTGAGCAGCAGGTAAGTAAGCTCTTCCTTGCCGGGAAACTCCAGGTAATAGTCAGACCTCTCACCCCGGCCGGGTTCTGCCGGTACACAAAAGCCCGGATGACCGCCGATGGAATAGTACATGGTTTCCTGGCCAGCATTCTCCACGGTCCAAGTCACCTTAAGCTTCCGCCCGTCTTCGATCTCATGGGTGACAGTCAGAACGAAATCATAGGGATAGATCTCCTTTGAAGCCTGGTCTGCCGCCAGCCGGTGGATGATGGCTGTATCCGTCTTCTCCACCAGTTCAAAATCTCTGTCCCTGGCAAATCCGTGCTGGCTTTTCATAGGGTAGGTCTTATCTCCCACCCGATACTCACCACCTGCCACCTTTCCTACAAAAGGAAAGAGAATAGGTGCATGACGGTTCCATATGGCCGGGTCCGCATTCCACATACGCTCGGCCCCCGTCGCCTTGTCTATGACACTGACCAGTTCAGCTCCTGCGTCAGCGACTGTTACTTTTATCTGATCATTCTCAATTACATGTAATGCCATATCCTACCCCCTGTATTCCTTCTTTCTTCCAAGTGTCAAATAGTTCTGAGGCCTCCTGCCAATCCACCGGTCCGCCTCCTGGTCCTTTTTGCTCCGGTCAGACTATCGGTCTTTCTGCTCCGGCCAGACTTCCGGTCCTTCCGCTCCGGTCAGGCTTCTGGTCCTTCTACTCCGGTCAGACTATCGGTCTTTCTGCTCCGGTCAGACTTCCGGTCTTTCTGCTCCGGTCAGGCTTCTGGGCCTTCTGCTCCAGCCAGACTTCCGGTCCTTCTGTTCCGGTCAGGCTCCTGGGCCTTCTACCCCGGTCCTTCCGCTCCGGTCAGGCTTGGGTCCTTATGGCCATGGCCTTTTTCTATAAGGTAATCATACCATAGAAGGTCAAAAAGGTACAATAATCCCTGTCTGGCAAGGCAAAATTTTTTAGCCGTTTTTTCCGCCTGGCAAAAGGATCCAAGGCCTTTTTCCGCAGGGAAAAAAAGCAGAAAGCCTCACCTTCTATGCTATGAATGCTTCCCGCTCTTATATCAAAAAATATGTCAGCTATATTATGATGTCTATTATAGGCAACTTCTACAGGCCGCTTTTTGAAGTGCCCCCAAATAGTCAGACCAATAATCTAACTTGGGGAGCAGTTCATTTAAATGCCGCTTTTATTATACAGCTTTTCCAGGCCTTTTTATTCCTCTTCCTTAATCCATTTTGCCACGTCAAGAGCATGGTAGGTGATGATCATGTGGGCTCCGGCCCTCTTCATACCAATCATATTCTCCATGACAATCTTCTTCTCATCAATCCAGCCATTCTGGGCCGCTGCCTTTACCATGGAGAACTCACCGCTGACATTGTAAGCGCACAGGGGCATATTGGTCTTCATGGAGGCTGTCTTTAAGATGTCCAGGAAGGCCAGGGCCGGCTTAACAATGATAATGTCAGCACCCTCATCGATGTCATCCTGGATATCCCGGATAGCCTCGCGGGCATTGTGGTAATCCATCTGGTAAGTCTTCCTGTCGCCAAAGCCCGGTGCGGAATGAGCCGCGTCACGGAAGGGTCCGTAATAGCCGGAAGCCATCTTGGCACTGTAGGCCATGATGGGTGTCATGGTAAGGCCGGCCTCATCGAGGGCCGCCCGGATGGCTGCCACATGGCCGTCCATCATATTGGAGGGGGCAACCATGTCAGCTCCTGCCTGAGCGCAGGTAACGGCGGTCTTGGCCAGCAGAGGCAGGGTCTCGTCATTTAAGATGATGCCGTCATGGATCACACCACAGTGGCCGTGAGAGGTGTACTCACACAGGCAAATATCGGCAATAACAACCAGCTCCGGAAATACCTTTTTGATATAACGGATGGCTTCCTGGATGATACCGTGCTCATTGTAGGCCTCTGTACCTCTCTCGTCCTTGTGCTCCGGAATACCGAAAAGCAGTACACCCTTGATGCCTGCCTCGCGGATCCTGTCCAGTTCCTCATCTAGACGGTCAATGGAATACTGGTAGATTCCCGGCATGGACGGAATCGGATTCTTGATATCCTTTCCCTCTATAACAAAGACCGGATAGATCAGATCGGAAACACTGACTGTCGTCTCCCTCACCAGTGCCCTCAGTCCTTCTGAAGCCCGCAAACGTCTTCTTCGAATCATAATTATCTCTCCCTTCTCACTATCCTTAAAAGGATTAATTGCAAAAACAGGTCTAATCCACCTGTAAGCCGCTACTCTCTGACCAGCCTGGCTCCGACCGGCTTGTCCTCAACGGGTCCGGCCGATCTCGATATACTGGATCATGCCAGGACCCAGGTCCTTGGTGGGCCTGGATATAAAGCCATGTTTCTGGTAAAATGCTTCCCGGCCCAGTGCGCACATGAGGTCGAACATCATGGTCGTCCCTTCATAGCCTTCGTTAGTTACAAATTCCTTTAGTGTCTCAAGGATCAGGCTGCCTATGCCCTGGCCCCTTACCTCCGGCAGGACAATCAGGTCCTGCACATAGCAGACCACGGCACCATCGCCGACAATCCTGCCCATACCTACAGGACTCCCATCCTTGTAGGCCACAAGGGTATAGAGGCTGTTGTTCAGGGCCTTCCGGGCCTGGTCTCTGGTCAGCCTGCGAAAACCAGCTGCCTTGCGGAGATTCAGGTAAGTATCCATATCCAGCCGGTCCTCCATCAGATGTATCATAGCCAGTCCCCGCCTTTTCTTTTCCTCATAATCTACAGATTGTTAAGACTGGCCCTCCTTTGGAAAGGCCATCATGGTTTCGATACTATTATAGCACTTTTTTGCTATTATGTCGCCCTGCGCCGATTTTTTCCATGTCTTTTTCAGAAACAATATGTCTTCAGCCTCAGCCTGAGTCCCTTGTCCCGGTTTCACCACCGGTCATCTCCCGGACCAGGTCCTTCAACTCCTGGTCTGTGAAAATTCTTCCCCTGGAAAATGCTTCTTCTGCCGCCCGGCCCAGGATGGCTCTCCGGTCCTTCTCCTCTGGGAAAAGTTCTCTGACCGTGATCCGCAGCCGGCCCAGCTGGTCAGCCAGGTCCCCATAATAATCAGGAAGTTCTTCACCGATTTTACGGCGGATCAGCCTGGTCAGGGCCGGACTGTTGGTCCCGCTGTTGATACCGATGCTGATCTCTCCCTTTTTTACCACTGCCGGAAACTGAAAACTACATTCCTGGGGCGCATCGACCACATTGACAGGAATCCTATATTCCCTGCAGATCCTGGAGACCTCCTGGTTAAACTGCCTGTCTCCCGAGGCCGCCACCACAAGGGCCGCCCCCTTTATATAGTCCTCCAGGTCCCTGGCTTTGATCTCCCGGCCAATGACCAGGCAGGAACTATCCGGCAGCAGTTCCCGGATACCGCTACAGATTTCTCTGGAGATCACCCGGACCTCCCCGCCGTACTTAAGCAGGGTCTCCACCTTCCGCAGGGCTACTTTGCCGCCGCCTGTCACCAGACATATTCTTTTGCTGATATCCACAAACATGGGAAAGAGAGCCATAATTATCTCCTTTTCAGTCAGATTTCTCTGCAGGACTTTCCAGTCTGACTCCTCTGTAAGTCTTCTAATCCCGATTCAAAGCCCGGCCGTAGGGCCGGTTATATTTCTTTTCCATAATCTTCAAGGCAAAAGCAGCTGATATAAGCTTCCCTTTGCAGACCAATATAAGCAAGTATACTGTATTATTTTTCAATACCCTTACGGGCACTGATCCCCCGGTCGAAGGGGTGCTTTCTCTTACAGATTTCCGAAATATAATCGGCATGGTCCTTCATCTGATCCGAAGGATTTCTTCCCGTAAGAACCACTTCCAGGCCGGCAGGTCTGGTCTCTAAGAATTCCAGGACCGGCCCTTCGCTGAGCAGACCCTTGTCGATAGCATAGAGGGCCTCGTCCAGAACCAGCACGTCATAGTCTTTTGCCTGGTCAAAAATCCCCTTTAAGACAGCATCATTATTTTCCAGGACCTCTTCCAGTTCCGGGGCCGTCATCTGGAAGGAGAACTTGGCATACTCCTTGCCTGGGATCACTGTCACTCCATCAAGCTGGTCTAACACCTTTCTTTCGCTGGAGCTGTTATCTTTAAGGAACTGGTGGAAAAGAACCTTTCTGCCGCTGCCTGCCGCCCTTACAGTAAGGCCGACACCACAGGTAGTCTTGCCTTTGCCGTCGCCACAGTAGAGATGAACCAGACCTATGCCGGACTGGTCGTCTTTAAGGCCGCCGCAGCCAGTCTTTTCCTCTTCCAGGGCCTGGCAGGTCTCCCCGTCCTTTGGGCTTCCCTTTTCTTTGTTTTCTTTATCTACGTTTTCTTCCTTTGTTCCTTCTTTTTCTTCCTTGCCCTGGCTGTCTTCCTCAGCAAAAAGGATCTTGTAGATGGCATCCATATCCAGGCTTCTCCTGGTCAGGTCTGCCAGCTTGTTGTACTGGATCTCTTTATATTCAGCCACACTTAAGTGGTTTTCGTCTGGATCGATTCCCTTCTCCTTCATGATGTCTGCCACCAGGGCAAAGAGAAGGTCTTCATTGTCAAAGATTCCATGAAGGTAGCTGCCCCAGACCCGGCCGTTCTGATTGCGGAAGGCATCGATCCTGCCGTCCTCCAGCTGGATCATGGGCACTGCCTGGCCCAGATTCTCCGTGGTTCCCATATGGATCTCATAGCCTTCTAAGTCTCTCTTGTCCATACCATAAAGGTTGCTGTCCTCAAGGATACTTCCCTGGATCCGGGTTCTGGTCTTAGCCTTCTTAAATACGGTTTTGGTATCCAGCAGGCCAAGGCCCCTCATCTGGCCCCCATGCTCCACATGGTCAGGATCATACATTTCCTTACCCATGAGCTGGAAGCCACCGCAGATGCCGATCACCCTGGTGGTCCTGGCCTTGCGGATGATGGCTCCCTCCAGGCCACTCTCGATAAGCCATTCCATATCACCCATGGTATTCTTGGTTCCCGGCAGCAGGATCAGGTCCGGATCTCCCAATTCTCTCTTGTCAGAGACATAGCGGATGGAAACCCCGTCGATCAGTTCAAAAACACTGAAATCGGTAAAGTTGGATATGTGGGGCAGGCGGATGACTGCCACATCAATACCCTCAGTGATGGTCTTCTGGTTGAGCCGGTCAGAAAGGCTGTCCTCATCATCCACGTCGATTTTCTCCATGGGGATGACACCCAGGACCGGTTTGCCTGTCAGGTCTTCCAGCATCTCCAGACCTGGCTTTAAGATCTCCACATCCCCGCGGAACTTGTTGATTACCACACCGCAGAACCTGTCCTGGTCCTCCTGGGGCAGAAGCTTGATGGTCCCGTAAGCTGAAGCAAAGACACCTCCCCTGTCGATGTCGGCCACCAGAATGACCGGGGCATGGGCCATCTTGGCCATACCCATATTTACAATATCATTTTCCGCCAGGTTGATCTCTGCCGGCGACCCGGCTCCCTCGATGACGATGATATCATTTTCCTCAGCCAGGTGGTTGAAGGCCTTCATGACCTCCGGAGCCAGCTGGTTTTTCATCTTGTAATAGTCCTGGGCACTCAGGTTATCGAAAACCTCTCCGTTGACAATTACCTGGGACCCCATATCACTGGTGGGTTTCAGGAGAATCGGATTCATCCAGTGGGTCGGCTCCACCATGGCCGCCTCAGCCTGCATAGCCTGGGCCCGGCCGATCTCCAGCCCCTCTCTTGTTATATAAGAATTCAAGGCCATATTCTGGGATTTAAAGGGGGCCACCCTGTATCCATCCTGTTTAAAGACCCGGCAAAGACCCGCCGTTACAAATGTTTTCCCGGAATTGGACATTGTCCCCTGTACCATAATCGCTTTTGCCATATCAAGCCCCACTCCTCTCTCCAAATTTATATCTCATATTTTCTGACAGCCCTCTTTACAGGCTGTCGCTTTAGATTATTTTTATTGTTACAGCGTCATATTACCCATTTATATCTTTGATCTGACACCATTTTCCAGCTCTTTATTTAATTCGATATCTTTCCTGACTGCTTTATTTTAGTCTGATGCCCTTCCTGACTGCTTTTACTTAAGTCTGGTGTCCTTCCTGACTACTGTTATTCTAGTCTGGTATCCTTCCTGACTGCTTTATTTTTACCTGACATCTTTTAACTGCTTTTACTATAGTCTGATGTCCTTCCTGACCACTGTTACTTAAGTCTGGTGTCCCTTCCTGACTACTGTTATTCTAGTCTGGTGTCCTTCCTGACTGCTCTATACAATCTGATATCATTCCTGATTAATCGTTTGATCTGGCATCATTAGCTGCCTGTATTGTATTGGAAAATGTTTTTCAGAGCCTGGATCAGCTTTATGTTTTCCTCATGGGATTTGACGGCCACCCGCCAGTAGTCATCACCCAGATTCACATAATTACTGCAGTTCCTGATCATAATTCCGTACTCTTCCAGCCGCAAATCCAGGTCTGTCATACCCTCTGCCCGGAAAAAAAGGTAATTGGCCTTGCCCGGGTACAGGCGGACAGGCAGCTTAACCAGCTCCCTGATCATATACTCCCTCTCCCGGCTGGTCACGGCCACCACCTGGTCCCGGTAATCTTTCCTCTTCAGGGCCTCGACCCCGACACACTGGGCTATGTGGCTGACGGGCCAGGCCTGGCCGGCCCGGTTGACCTTTCCAATCAGGTCTGGGTCTCCCGATAAAAGATAACCCAGTCTCAGGCCCGGAATAGCATAGAGCTTGGTAAATGATTTTAAGATTATCAGATTGGGATAGCTTTTCAAATATCCCTTGAACGTGTAGGCCTCCTCATGCTCACAGATTTCCAGGAAGCATTCATCCACCAGCAGGCAGATACCCAGGCCCCGGGCCTGGTCAAGGACAGCCAGCAGCAGGTCCCGGCCGGTCAGGATTCCTGTGGGATTACTGGGATTGCAGATGATCATCAGGTCGATATCCTCCGTCATGGTCTCCAGGATATCCCAGTGGATCTCCAGGTCTTCTCCCATCCGGTAGTAGACCATCCTGGCCCCGGCGGCCTCCATGGCCTCCTCATACTCTACAAAGGCAGGAACCGGCAAAAGAACCTTTCCAGGCCTCAGACCATAAGCCAGTCTGAACAGCAGGTCCGCCCCGCCGTTGCCGCAGCTAATATAATCCTCAGGCACTCCGTCATGGACGGCGATGGCCTGGCGGAGCCGGCTGCAGTCCGGGTCCGGATAATTGATGATGCCTTCGATGGACGAAATCAGGGCCTCCCGGATAAAATCCGGCAGACCCAATGGGTTGATATTGGCGGAAAAATCCAGGATCTCTGACTCGGGGATTCCCAGCCTTTCCGCCATTTTATAGATATTACCCCCATGGGTCTTCTGTTCAGTCATACATACCTCTTTCAATTTCTTATATTAGGGAACCGGCTTAAATCCCACCAGCCGGTCCGGACAAGACCAGCTGCCAAAGATTATCACCCACAGACAGGGGACAGGTCCCCGGCTCCGGGTGTCCGCTCCACAGCCGCTTCTTCATCCAGCTTTATTCTTTCAGTCGGCCACAGGCCCTCAGACATCTTCCACCCTTAATAGCCTTAAACCATGAGGTAAAGGGGAAGGACATAGATCAGGGCTGTGATGGCACAGCAGACCAGAAGGGTCAGGACCGCGCTCACATAAAGCAGCTGATTAGTCTTCTTTATGTCATTATACTCCACCGGCCTGATATCGTCTCCTATGGTCGGCTTCTCCACCACCTTGCCAAAATAAGTGTGGGTACCTCCCAGCTGTATGTTGAGGGCACCGGCCGCCACAGCCTCTGTCTGGGCGCTGTTGGGACTCAGGTGGTTAAAGCGGTCCCGGCGGAATATGCGGACCGCCCCCTTGAAATCAAGGCCCAGGATGGCCGCCGCCAGCATCATGGTCACCGCCGCCAGCCTGGCAGGAATAAAACCACAGATATCATCTAGCTTAGCGGAAGCGTGGCCGATATGGATCAGCTCATCATTCCGGTAGGCCACCATGGAATCCAGGGTGTTGACAGCCTTGTAGGCAAGGCCTAAGGGCGCTCCCCCAAGGGCGATAAAAAAGAGGGGAGCCACAACTCCGTCAGCCGTATTCTCGGCGATGGTCTCCACATCGGCCTTGGCGATCTCGCTCTCATCCAGTTCCTGGGTGTCCCTGCCCACCAGGTAGGATATCTCCCTCCTGGCCCCCTCCAGGTCTCCGGCCTTGAGCCGGTCATATACCTTCATGGATTCGGTTTTCAGGCTCTTGGTGGCCAGGATCTGGTAGATAAAAAATGTCTCCAGTCCAAACTGCAGCCAGGGATGGACCTTGCCGGCTGCATACAATATAGCATAAACCACGAAAAAGGTTCCCAGCACTATGACCAGGGTCAGGATATAACCACAGACCAGCTCGCCGGTCTCCTTTCTCGGAATATTATTCTCTTTTACCTCTTCGAAGGAGCAGCCATAAAGAGCATGCTGCATCCCCCGCTTCAATTTGTCGATAAACCAGCCGATAATCTGTACCGGATGGATCAGGCCGTGGGGGTCTCCCAGAACCAGATCAAGGAGAAATCCCAGGACCATAGACGCGATCAGTTTCATTCTTCCACTCCTCCATAGCGGGAGGCCATGTCCACAAAGCGTCTCGCAACTTCCTGACAATTATGGAAATAAAAATGGGGGTAACCCGCCATAAGATGATCCTGGACATAAAGTCCTTCCCAGCTTCTCCCCGTCGATTTGGTCATGCGGCAGGCATCACCCCGGCGGTCAGCCTTGGAATAATGAAATTCATGGGCCCGGATCTCAGTGCCCTTATCAAAAAATGCAGTGTCCTTTAGGGCTTCCATCCTCACGTAGCCAAACTGCATGGACAGCCGTTTGGTCATGCGGACATCTGTATCGATGAGGCCCAGCATGGGTCTCTCACTTTCATCGGTTTCTACCAGATTGCGGCAGGCGTACATAAAGCCTCCGCACTCGGCGATCATGGGCTTGCCCTCACGGACAGCCCGCAGGATGGATTCCTTCATGGAAAGGTTGTCACATAATTCCTGCCGGTAGGTCTCCGGATAGCCTCCTCCCAGATAGATTCCGTCGGTCCCAAAGGGCAGCTCCTGATCATTGACCGGGCTGAAATAGACCAGTTCAGCTCCCATCTGTTCAAGAATATCCAGATTTTCTTTATAGTAAAAACAAAATGCCTTGTCCCAGGCCACGGCAATCCTGGACCTGGGCTTGTCCGGCTTCTCTGGAACCTGGGCCTTTGGCAGGGCAGCCGCCCCGGCTCCCAGTTCCATCAGCAGATCCAGGTCTATACCCTCTTCAGCCGTATCTCCCAACAGATCAAGGATCTCATCAAGATTGTCGATCTCCGCCGCTGTCATGAGGCCCAGATGTCTGCTGCCAATATAGATTCCCTCCTTCTGGGGGAAATAACCAACTACTTTCACAGGCAGGGTCTTCTCAATCTCCGGCTTCATCAGCAGGTAGAGGCCTCTGGAACAACGGTTGAGAATCACGCCGGCCACCGGGTTCTCCCTGTATTCTATGAGCCCTTTGATCAGGGGAATCATAGTGTGGGACATGCCCTTTACATTCAGGATCAGCACCGTGGGGGTCCCGGTCTCCTGGGATACAGTATGACTGCTCATGTCACTGCTGACACCAATGCCGTCATAATAACCCATGACACCCTCAACCACAGAAAAATCAGCCCCGGCACTGTCTTTGGCCATAAGATAGCGCAGATCATCCGGCGTCGAAAAAAAGGGATCTAAATTCCTGCACTCATTTCCCGTGATATGACTGTGCAGCATGGGGTCTATGTAGTCAGGCCCGCACTTGTAGGGCTGTACATTTACCCCTCTCCTGGTCAGGGCCCGGAGTATCCCACAGGTTATACTGGTCTTACCGCAGCCGGAATTGGCCCCGGCCAGCATGATCCTGGGCATAGCTGTCATCTGACTGTTTTTCATTTGCTGAGTCATGGCTGTCCCTCTCTGTTCTTCCTCTCTTGCGATCTGTCTGTCCTGAAAACTGTCTCTTTTTTGCCTGGCTGCCCAGGCTTCAGTTCTTTGTATGGCTCTTCATGACTGGCCACTCTGGCACCAGTCCTTAGGCCGGTTCTTCAGCACCGGCTTTGGTCTTCCGGTTTGCCCGGCTCACTCACCGGGGTCTTTCGATCAAAATCATGGGAATGCCAGCCTGCCGGCAGGCCTCCACCTTGATGTCTACCCCGCCGGTTTTGCCGCTGTCCTTGCTGACCATGGCCTTGGCATCCAGCTGGCGGATCAGCCTCAGGTTGTCCTCCAGGTTATAGGGCGGCATCTCCCCGATCACATGGTCTGCCGGGTAGCCGGCCTTTGCACAGGCCTCATAGGAGGCTGGTGTATCCAGGACCCGGATATAGACCCGGTCCAAAGCTCCATCCACACCGCTGGCATAAACAGCCGCCGTGTTGGCTCCTGTGGTCAGAAGAACATTTCCCTCGATCTGGTTGAGCAGGTCCACGGCCTCCTCTGTATTTCTGACCGGGAAAAGCTTCTCATAATCATAATGGATCTCTGTTCTGGCATATCTCTCATAGGGGATGCCCAGCCGGTCCGCCACCTTCTTTACTGTGGCTGTCACCACCACCGCAAAAGGATGGGAGGCGTCAATAATCCTGCCGCAGGGCTTGTCAGCAAGCAGGGCGGCAAAACCCTCCTCATCAAGCCTCCCGGTATGGATATCGACATCATAGTCATGAAGCATGTCCGCGCCCAGGTCTGTCGCCACACTGGCCAGGACTTTCTGTCCATTCTTTAATTCTCTTTCGATGACTTCCCGGGACTCTGTCGTTCCGGCAATCACTAAAACATCATATTTCATAGATAAACAGCATCCATATCCGGGATCCTCCTGCCGGAGACAGGAGGATCCCTCATTCATTACATTTCTTTCTTAATTACCATTGTTGTGAAATAACCGTATTCTCTGTCCGGATCCAGGGGGCCTACATACTCTCCCTCAAGACCTACGTTGCTGATTACCACAGCATTGTTCTCCTGGCCTCTTTCTTTAAGGATCTCATAAACCTCTTTTACATAGTTTCCGACCTTCATGATTACAAGGTTATCAAAGTCATCAAGGACCCTCTTCACCTGGTCGGTTCCCTTGATGGACGGAACTACGCCAAAGCCCTCGTCTCCTTCCACGATGGAGATATTAGCCTTGCTTGCTCCCGCACAAAAGGCCGGGATACCAGATACCATCTGTACATCATAGCCATCCTTAATCAGCACTTTATGAACATAAGAGTAGGTGCTGTAGATACCGATGTCACCTAAAGCCAGCATGGCGATGGTCTTGCCCTCATCAAGCAGCTTTTTCACCTTGGCTGTAGCCTCGGCCCTGCACTGCTCCCGGACTGCCTTGTCCGGATTCATGGTGAAAAGAACCTCATGGATCTTCTCGTCGGGAATCTCAACAGCTCCTCTGGCGATGTCGAGAGCCACACTGCCCTCTCCCAGTTTCTTCACCGGATAAGCCACAATATCAGCCTCTTTGATCAGCCTGACTGCTTTCAGTGTCATGTATTCCGGATCTCCGGGGCCTACGCCGATTCCATATAATTTACCTTTCATTTTGGTCTCCTCTCACAAATACTCTACTTTCTAATTTTCTTTTATCCTTAAGGAATATAGGTTTCCTTTGGAACATTTCCTAATCTGCCGGCTTTTGTCCGGCAGACTTCTCCCCACATTTACAAGGAGCCTCAACCTTTAAAATACTTTTCCGGCTCTCTTTATGTGGTCAACATACATCTGGGCGATATCGTCATTCTCCCCCAGCCCTTTCAAAATAATGTCTGTCTCAATGCCTCTGGCCTTGAAAATAGATTTCCAGGAGTCCTCCTGGTCTCCTGCCAGGTCCTCTCTCACATGGACGCCGGCCACAATCAGCATGGGCATCAGGCAGGCCTTTTTCAGCTGCCGCTGGTCAAGCTCCCCAAGAACGTCATCGAGGGAGGGAGTCCCTTCCACGGTTCCCAGAAAAGCCCTTTCATGGCCCATCTCCCGGAGCAGCTTATCCATCTTGTGGTAAGCCTCGTTGGCCTTATGTTCTGTGCCGTGGCCCATGAAGACCAGGGCCTCATCCTCCTCCATGGACCTGCCGGGAGCAGCCACCATAATCCGGGCTGTCCTGCGGAAATCCTCCTCGGTGACCAGCAGCGGGTCACCCAGCTTCAAAAGGGGAATCTTATCCTTGTAGGCTCCGATGACTCCCAATATTTTCTCATACTCTCTGCCCTTGAGGATATGGGTCGGCTGACAGATCACTTCCTCATAGTCTTCCATAACAAGCTTGTCGAGCACTTCCTCCGGGCTTAAAATATTGAGGCCCTCTGTCTGCTTCAGCTTACGGATGATCATCTTCGAAGTGAAGGCCCGGAAAAAATCATATTCCGGGAAAGCTCTGCGGCAGACATTCTCAATGTTGGTAAGGGCATAGACCGCCTCGGGGGCGCTGGTGCCAAAGCTCACTACTACCAATGCTTTTTTTGTCATAATCTCTCCTGTCTTTCTCCCGACCCCACCTGACCGGCCAGGGCAGCAGGAATCCATCAGATCTCTGCTGTAAATATCATCACGGGGTTATTGGTGTCCACGATATGGTAACTGCCGATCTTGCGGCCCCTGCCTACCGTGGCCTGGATCACATCATAATCCGGGTCATAGCGGCTCAGCAGTTCTCCTGTCTCGGCTATGGTCTCCAGGGTAACCGCAGAGATAACCACCCGGATCTTTTTGGGAAATGCCGCAACCTTCTGGAGGATCAGGTCAAGCTGACCTCCGCTGCCCCCCACAAAAACCTTGTCGGGAACCGGCAGACTATCCAGGACATCCACGGCCTCGCCGGGATGGATGGTCACGTTTTCCGTGTCAAATTTCTCCTTGTTCTTCTCGATCAGCCCCAGGGCCGTCTGGTCTCTCTCCACCGCATGGACACTGCCAAAGGCAGCCTGCCTTGCGCATTCTATGGTGACAGACCCGGTCCCTGCTCCCACGTCCCAGACCACATCGTCAAGTCCCAGCTTCAGTTTATGAAGAATAAGAACCCGGATCTCCTCCTTGGTCATGGGTGTCTTGGCCCGCTCAAAATCCTCATCGGATAAAAAGCAGGGTCTTGTAACCTTGCGGGGGGCCGGATTTTTAATCATGGCCACACTGAGGCCGGGGAAGTCTTTCTTTGCCATCTCCTCCGGCGGGCCGAAGTCTACCCGCTCATTGTCATAGGACAGGTTGGCCCCGGCATAAACAGTAACGTCTTTAAGGCCGAAATCCAGCATGATCCTGCTGAGCCAGGCCGGTCCCTGTTCCTTGCTGCAGAGGAAAAAGGTCTTCTCATTTTCCGTCACAGTAAGGGCCACGGACCCCGGTGTCTTGAAGCGGCCATGGACACTGACAATCTTCGCGTCCTCCATGGTCTCACCGACAGCGGCCCCCAGCATCTGCAGGGACCCGATGCCCGGGATGATCTCTATGTTCCAGTTTCTGCTGATCTCGTCAGCCTGGATGGTGTGGAAAAGACTGTACATCAGCGGGTCGCCGCTGACGAACAGGACCACGTCGCACCCGGCAGTCAGAAGGTCATCCACCTGCTCCAGTGTAGGTCTGATCTTTCTCATGGGAGCAAAGGTCGTCCCTGTCTTATGGCAGCTGTCCTCCAGCATGGGCAGTACCCGTCTGGCCGCGATGACCGTGTGGGCTTCCTCCATCCTCTTAATTGTCTCCGGCAGCAGATAGCCCGGACTTCCTGGTCCGATGCCGGCAATTGTCAGTCTGCTCATTGATACCTCCGTCTAACCCTCGCTTATCGCTTCAGGTTAATGTTTCTTGTCTCTATCGCTTTATAAAGCTCTGTTTCATTAGTTTTTTCCAATTGTTTCCGTTGGT
Organism: Lachnospiraceae bacterium UBA7026; assembly: GCA_002494165.1. GTDB lineage: Bacteria > Bacillota > Clostridia > Lachnospirales > Lachnospiraceae > Anaerobutyricum. The sequence goes on from DLBH01000049.1 coordinate 16,009, forward strand.
CTTCCAGCTGTTTTCCCATTGGATTTCCAGCTGTTTTCATTGGCTTTTCAACTGTATTTCCATTGGTTTTTCAGCCATTTCTCCAATAGATTATCTGTCAGCCATATTATCATTGGCTTTTCCGGATGTTTTCCATTGGATGTTCTTAGCTTTGTCTTTCCTGGTCCTGCCGGGGCAGTCTCACCCGGTCTAAGACCTGGCGGGCATTCCGGCTTTCAGCTAAAATCCTGTTGTCAGAGTCTAAGAAAATAACTCCCACCTCCGCCATCTTGTGAGCTGTCTTACAGCAGTACTCTGACGCCTTCTGGGCCATGTCCTGCCATATGGCGTCATAGCCCTCGGCATGGACGATCTCCATGGCCTTCCTGGTGGTCAGGCAACCGTAGACCTTGCGGATGATCTCCACCGGAGCCTCATGAAGGGCCAGGTGGGTGCAGATGGTCTCTATCCTGCCGTCAGCCACATGGCTGTGGGTATTCATGGTTCCCGAAGCAACCTTGACCAGCTTGCCCACAAAGCCGCCGATGAGGATCTGGTTAAAGCCCCGCTCCACGGCTTCCTCAATCATAAAGCCGATATAATTGCTTACCTGCAGAATACAGCGGAAGTCTCCAAACTTCTCCTTCAGGGCATTCTCCCCGGTGCCTCCCAGGACAAAGAGAATCTCCTTATGACCCTGCCTGGCATACATGTCAAGCTCGGCCAGCAGGGAATCTTTCATGGCCTCCTCGCTCATGGGACGGACGATGCCTGTGGTTCCCAGGATGGAGATGCCGTCCACGATACCCAACCGGGGATTAAAGGTCTTCCTGGCCAGTTCTTCCCCTCCGGGAACAGAGACCGTCACCAGGGCCGCCCGGTCACCTATGACCTGGCGGAGGGCCTTCTGACACATCTGCCTGGGCACCGGATTGATGGCCGGCTGGCCGGGAGGAATCTTCAGCCCCTCCTGGGTCACCGTACCCACACCCGGACCTCCGGCAAAGGAGATCTCACCATCATAGTCGTAGATCTCCACCTTGGTCACGATCTGGCTGCCGTGGGTTACATCCGGGTCATCGCCCCCGTCCTTTACTACGGCACAGGTCCCATATTCCCCGGGAATCACATCCAGATATAAAGTTTTACCGATGGGCGTATCCACCCGGATTACAGAGGGGCAGTGACCCGTAGTCTGCCAGACTGCCGAAGCGGCAGCCCCTCCCGTCATACAGGAGCCAGTGGAAAAGCCTTCTCTCAATTTTTTTGCCATAGTTTCTTCTGTCCTAACTCTGTGGTCCCTCGGGCCTGCCCGTCCTCTCAGATGGAGTAGAGCATAGCATTACAGATGGTGGCCGCAATATTGCTGCCGCCCTTACGTCCCTTGGGAACAATATATGGAATACCTGCCTCCATGATCAGCTCCTTGGACTCCACCACGTTGACAAAGCCAACGGGAGCGCCGATGATCAGTTCCGGCTTAACCTTGCCTTCCTGAATCAGCTCATAAATCCTGATGAGGGCTGTCGGTGCATTGCCGATGGCATAGATAACAGGCACGCCAAGGGCCGCACCCCGCTCCACACAGATGGCTGCCCTGGTGCATCCTCTTTCCTTTGCCTCCTGGGCCACATCCTCGTCCTGCATAAAGCAGTGAGCCTGGCCACCGAGAGACTCCAGCTTCTTCTTGTTGATTCCTGACCAGGCCATCCTGGTATCCGTCACGATATGGGCTCCCCTCTTCAGGGCCTCCACACCAATATTTGCCGCATTTTCTGAAAAGCAGAGATTATCGGCATAATCGAAATCTGCCGATGTATGGATGCAGCGTTTTACGATGGAGAATTCCGGCTCGGGCCATGTCCTTCCACCCAGCTCACTGGTGATGATCTCCATGCTTCGTTTTTCAATATCCATCGGTTTAACAATTTCAATTCTGTCTAACATGTATTTTTTTATCTCCTTACTATCCGGAAATCCCTTTCTTTAAAAGTAATACTAAGAGTAATTTCCGGCTCTGTTCTAATAATCCACAGATGACAGAACCTGTCATCCGTCCCGGCGCCGGAGGGCGCCTTAATCCAGTTCCTCGTAGGTGCCGAACTTGGTGTCTTCAAAGCTGGGCAGCTCCCAGTAGGCCTTGAAGGCATAATCAGCTATAGTAAAGCCGATCACGGCACCGGTACCCTCACCCAGGCACATGCCTGCCATGATGTAGGGCTGTTTTCCCATGCCCTCAAGAACCATCATACTGGCCGGCTCATTGGAGCAGTGGGAGGGGAAAATGTAAGGGGCACATTCCGGGGTTATTCTCATGGCAACCAGGCCTGCCACGGAGGATATGAATCCGTCCACAAACAAAGGAACCTGATAGACTGCCGCTCCGATGCAGCATCCGGCCATGCCGGCGATATCCAGACCGCCAACCTTGGCAAGGACATCGATGGGATCCTCAGGATCTACCTCGTTGATCCTGATACTCTCCTTGATAACATCAATCTTATGCTGCAGCCCCTGGCTGGTCAGACCGGCTCCCTTGCCGGTCATTTTCTCCACCGGCTGGTCCAGAAGAACCGAGCAGATGGCACTGCTGGTGGTTGTGTTGCCGATGCCCATCTCGCCGGTGGCAAAAAGGTTATAACCCTTATCCTTCAGTTCCCTGACCATGTCAATACCGATTTCTATGGCCTTTATGGCCTCCTCCCGGCTCATGGCCGGACCTTTGAGCATATTGGCCGTTCCGTATCTTACCTTACGGCGGATTACCCCGGGATTATCCGAATCGGTGGCGATTCCTATATCCACAGGATAGACGTCAGCCCCGCTCATGCCCGACATGATGCAGATAGTGGCATTATGTTTGGTCATATTTTCCGTAACAATTTTCGTGACTTCCTGGCCGGTCTGAGTGACTCCTTCAGCCACAACACCATTGTCCGCTGCCATTACAATCACTGCCTTTTTGCCGATCCTTGGCTGCTTATCACCATAGATGCCGGCAAACTGGGTTACCATGGTCTCCAGTCTTCCCAGACTGTGGAGGGGTTTACCCAGGGTGTTCCAGCGATGTCTCGTGTATTCCATGGCCTCCTCGTCGAGGGGGCGAATCTTTTTCAATGCTTCATTGAGAGTCAACATATACTCATACCCACTTCCTTAATCACTAAAATTGTTACCTGATGTTTTCTTTTATATCTATCCTCCGGCCCCGGCCGGCTCAGCAGCCCGGGCCGTCAGAGGCGGTGCCGTCTCAGAACAGCAGACCTGCCTGCCGGATCAGAGTCAGCGGCTCCATGCCGGCATATTTTACCAGGATCATAACCAGAAGCAGAAACTCCACCTCGGCCAGCTCACTGCCTGCTCCCATCACATCGCCGGTAATTCCGCCGATCTTACCGGTAATATATACCCGGAAAAGATAGGCCAGCAGATAGAGAACGGCAAAGATCAGCAAACCCCACCAGGAAAAGGCTGCCACCATGGCAATAAGGCCAAAAATGACTGTTCCGGCTACGGTTGGAAAATCCACCGTCCCCACATAGATGCCGATTCCGGTTTTCCTGGGGTAGATGGCCTTGTAGACGATGGCCCCCTGAACCATCTTGCCCACCACCGGCATGAGCAGGATCATGAGCCAGCGGATATCCGAATAGTAGATCCCGGCAAATTTCAGGGCCAGGTCAAAGCACATGGCGATACCGCCGTTGGTACCGATTCTGCTGTCCTTCATAATCTCCAGCATTCTCTCCCTGGTCCTGGCGGAATAGATGCCGTCCGCCGTATCGGAAAGGCCGTCCAGATGAAAAGCCCCCGTCAGGCAGAGATAGGCCAGCATGGAAAAGAGGATGCCGAAGGTCTCCGGCAGCACCAGGGATACCAGGAGAAAAACTCCCATGCACAGGATGCCCAGAATCAGGCCCACCACGGGGTAATAAAGGAAACCCTTGTGCATGTCTTCATCTTTCACTTCCCCCAGATCCACATTGATGGGTATCCTGGTCATAAAACCAATTGTAAGCAGTAATCGCTTGATCTGAGTCTTCATTATTTCACTTCCTGTTACTGTCTTTTATTGTCTTCCCGGGCATCCTGGATCATGGTCTCCACCATGCCCCTGGCCGTGTAGACCTGGGCGGTGCCCGCCACTTTAAGGCCCTGCTTCTCTGCAGTTTTTGTCGTCACAGGCCCTATACTGATATATTTACCCGTCATGGCAGAGGGATCCTCCACCATGGAGCAGTAGGCCTTTACCGCCGAAGAGCTGGCAAAGGTCACATAATCGATAGCCGGCAGCATCCGGTTGAGTTCCTCCGCCTTCCTCATGTCATATACGGTATGGTAAAGGGAGACACAGGTGCAGTCCACACCAGCTGCCTCAATGGCCTCAGGCAGGACCTTATTGGCCTCCTCGGCCCTGAGCAGCAGAACTCTGTCCTGCTCATCCAGTACCGGAACCAGGCTCCTGGCCATGTCCTGGGAGGAGAAGGCTGTAGGCACGAAATCACAGTAGATTCCATGGTCTTCCAGGGCCCTCCTGGTCCCGTCCCCGATGGCCGCGAAATGGATATGGCCGAAACGGCGGATATCCATGCGAAGCTCTTTTATCTCATCAAAGAAGCAGCTGACCCCATTGGCGCTGGTAAATACGATCCAGCTGTAACTGTCGATCTGGTCCATGGCCTCATGGAACTGGGGCGTATGGAGCGCCTCGGTCCGGACAAGGCTGTAGGAGATGGCTTCTGCTCCCTCTTCCTTGAGGAGGGGAGATAATCTCTCCACCATGGAGGGGCTTCCTGTCACCAGAATCCTCTTGCCCGACAAGGGAAGACCGCCGTACCAATCTAATTCCTTCCTGAGTCCAACTACCTGGCCGACCACCGTGATGGCGGGAGTTCTGATGCCCTCCCTCTTCACAATCTCTACGATATCCTCCAGTGTACCGGTGGCCACCTTCTGTTTGGCGGTAGTTCCCTCCTGCAGGACACCAACGGGAGTCTTGGGGTCCTTGCCGTTATCAATCAGGTTCTTCACGATATTTGGCAGGTTCTTAAGGCCCATCAGGAAGATAAGGGTCCCTTCCTCCTTTGCCAGAGTATCATAATGGAGAACATTTTCTCCCTTTTTATGGCTTCCTTCATGACCTGTAATTACATGGAAGGAAGATGCGAAATCTCTATGGGTCACGGGGATGCCACAGTAAGCTGCCACAGCGTAGGAGGAAGAGATACCTGGAACCACTTCGAATTCCACTCCCGCCTCCCGCAGTTCCTGGCCTTCCTCACCGCCCCGGCCGAAGATGTAGGGGTCGCCTCCCTTGAGACGAACCACCGTCTTACCTTCCCTGGCCAGCTTGATGAGCAGCTCATTGGTCTCATATTGTTTCAAATGATGATGGGAAGACCGCTTGCCGGCATAGATCAGCTCAGCGTCATCCCGGATCTCATTAAGCAGGGAATCCGAAGCCAGGCTGTCATAAACGACAACATCTGCCTGACGAAGAACCCTCAGACCCTTCCTGGTAAAAAGATCCTCGTCGCCGGGGCCTGCACCGACCAGGTATACCTTGCCCTGGCTGACTTCCCTGGCGATGGCCTTACCCAGGTCTCCGGCTGCCTGGAAGGGTTCTTTCCCTTCTAAGTCCGCCTTCATGGCCGCCTTCTTGATATGGACTCCATCCTTCACAAACATGGCTCTCATGGAAAAGCCATCTTCTTCCTTCTTACAGAGGGCTGCCGCCGGCGCGTTACAGCTGCCGCCGATGGTGATCAGGAAGGACCTCTCTGCCTCAAGCAGGCAGGCTGCCTCCTCACTGTGAATGGCAGCAAGGATCTCCTTCATCTCCTCATCATCCTTGCGGCTCTCCACGGCCAGGATGCCCTGGCCTGCCGCCGGCAGGAAGTCTTCAGGATCCAGGTACTCATAGGAGATACCCTCCTCCTGCTGGTATTCCAGCCGCTCAATTCCGGCCGCCGCCAGCAGGATGCCGTCGTACTGGCCCTCTCTCAGCTTTCTTAATCTGGTCTGGACATTTCCCCTCAGCAGCTTAATCTGGACATTGGGGTTGATCTCTTTTACCTGCAGTTCTCTTCGCAGGCTGCTGGTTCCCACCACACTGCCGGGAGCCAGGTCTGCCAGCTTGATTCCTGTGGTGGTGACGAAGGTGTCTCTCACGTCAGCCCGGTCCAGGACCGCTCCTATGCCCAGACCCTCCGGGAACTCCATAGGCATATCCTTGGCGCTATGAACAGCGATATCCACCTTGCCGGACAGTAGTTCTTCTTCCAGCTCAGCAGTGAAAACACCCTTGCCCCCAAAGGAGGTCAGTGACCGGTCAAGCATCTGGTCTCCCTTGGTGTCAATCTTGGCGATCTCCACTTCAAGGCCGGGAAATGCTTCCTCTATTTTTGTCTTAACCAGCTCGGTCTGAATCAAAGCCAGCATGCTCTTCCTCGTACCGATGCGTATCTTCTTTTTCATGGAAATTAATCCTCCGTGGCAAAACCGTATTTATCCTGATATCCTCTTGGTGTGATCATCTTGCCACCGGACACGTAGGTGTTGGAATTGCCGATGATAACGATGCTGAACATATCGATTGGTGCATCCTTGACGGCGTCAAGGGTGGTCAGGTAGGAGGATTCCTCCGCCCGGCCCGCATGGCGGACTACTCCAACAGGAGTCTTGGGATCCCTGTATTTCATCAGGATCTCCGCTGCCTTCTCCACATAATCCGCCCGCTTCTTGCTCTTGGGATTATAGAGGCAGACGATAAAATCTCCCTGACCTGCGCAGTCTACACGCTTCATAATAAGTTTGTATGGTGTCATCAGGTCGCTTAAGCTGATGACTGTAAAATCGTGCATGAGAGGTGCACCCAAAATGGAAGCTGCCGCACTGGCTGCTGTCACACCCGGCACTGTCTCAATCTCAACATCAGATTTCTTCTCACGGGCAATCTCCAAAAGGATGCCGGCCATACCATAGATTCCACTGTCGCCGGAGCTGACCATAGCCACGGTTTTTCCCTCTTCAGCCAGGTCGATGGCCATACGGCAGCGGTCCATCTCCTTGGTCATGGGAGTAGAAACGTACTCCTTGTCCGGGAAGAACTCTTTGAGCATCTCCACATAGGTGGTATAGCCAGTAATAATATCCGCCTTCTCAATGACGTCGATGGCCTTGGCTGTCATGTGATCGTATCCACCGGGGCCGAAGCCCACTGCATATAATTTACCCATTTAATAATCTCCTATATATCCTGTATATATGGTTCTTGTATATACTGCCTCTTAAAATATACTGCTTTGTATATACTGCTTTTTATGTATACCGTTTCTTTTGTATACTGTTCCAATAATCCTGGACTTCAGGACCCGGCCTGACCAGCTTTCCTGTTCTTCCGGACCAGTCTTTATATTTTCTGCCGGTCCAGACATATGGAGCCCTGGTTGCGGCCCTCCAGACCTGCCTTTTCAGCTCGGTTTCTGTCAATGGTTGAGGCAGCGGAAAAATACCTCCAGGTCATCGGGATTATTATTTTCCCGCACCCAGAAAAAGAGGTGGTCAAAGGCTTTCTGCTCACCCTTTTCTTCTGCTACTTTCATGAAATTATCCCTGGCCTTCCTCATGATTGGCAGGGACTGCTGGAAGACCATCCACTGCTCAAACTGAAGTTCATATTCCTCCAGGATCCCGTAGGCGGCCCTGGCTTCCATTTTCTTTTTGGTATTATTCTCCTCAGCAATCCTGGTGAAGTCATCGATATTGTAGTAGCTGGTGCCCTCAAGATTCTGTATGCGGGCATCGATGTCCATGGGAACTGCCAGATCCACAAAAACCCTCTTCCTGGGTGTGACCATGGCATTCTTCATCTTGATATAGCTTAAGGTGTAGTGGGGACTGGCTGTGGCTGAAATAACTACGTCCATATCATCGAGATAATCATATCTGTCATCGTAATCGATGGTGATGAAATCAGAATCCCCGTGCTTGGTACGGATAATCTTATTATTTCTGGTGGTAACATAAATCTCCGCCTGGCCGAGAGACTGGATATTCATGAGGACAATCCCTCCGATTCTTCCCGTCGCCCCGATAATCATAACCTTTTTATCTTTGAGACTGCCCAGCTCTTCCTCTGCGATCTTCACAGCCAGAGTAGCCGTGGATACTGAAGTTTTGGACAGGTCAGTCTTGGTCTTCACTTTCTTAGCCGCCGTGACAGCGTCACGGAAAAAGGTATTGAGATATACGCCCGTAGTCCCCAGGGACCTGGCCATCTTGTGGGCCGTCTTCACCTGACCTAAGATCTGGTCCTCCCCCACTACCATGGAGTCGAGACCTGTGGCCACGGAAAAGAGGTGGTCGATGGCTCTCCTTCCATTGTAGAAAAGGAAATAATCCCCCACATCCTCATCGCTGGCCCCGGCTTCCTTCAGCAGGATATCCTCCATGATGCCGAAAACCCGGCTGCTGCGGTCTGAGTCAGCATACACATACATCTCCGTACGGTTACAGGTGGAAAGAACAACACACTCCGGTGTCTCGATATGCTGAGTCACTGCCTCCATCATATGTTTCTGCTGGTCCTCTGTAAAAGCAAACAGCTCACGGATCCGCAGGGGCGCGTTTTTGTGACTAACACTGATAACCTGTATACTCATTTCTCATAGCTCCTTTATCTGACACGAAACTTACTCTTTTGCCTTACGGAATTCGTGAGTAAATGTCTTATCATATAATTTGGACAGCTCATACTCATCACCCAGGAAATCTCCCACAACAGTAAGGGCTGTCTTTGTGATGCCTGCCTCATGAACCTTGTCCGCAATATTCATGAGATTACCTCTGACGATCTTCTGGTCCTCCCAGGAAGCCTTGTAAACCACAGCCACCGGTGTATCCTCCCGGTACTCCTTGCGGAGGGTCTCAGACAGCTCCTCAATCATACCCACACTGAGGAAGATGATCATGGTGGAGTTGTGCTTAGCCAGATCCTGCAGTTTCTCCTTGGGCGGCATGGGGGTCCTGCCCTCCATCCTGGTTAAGATGACAGTCTGGGAGATACCAGGCAGGGTATACTCTTTCTGCAGGGCCGCTGCCACTGCCAGAAAAGAACTGACTCCGGGAATCACCTCATGGGCGATACCCAGCTGGTCAAGCCTGTCCATCTGCTCCCTGTGGGCGCCGTAGACAGCCGGGTCTCCGGTGTGGACTCTGGCCACATCCAGACCCTTCTCGTCTGCCTCTTTCATGACATCGATAACCTCTTCCAGGGTCATGGAAGCGCTGTTGTAAATCTTAGCCCCTTCCTTTGCCCCTGCCAGGACCTCTTTATTGACAAGTGAACCTGCGTAAATAATCACATCCGCCTGATCGATCAGTTTCTTGCCCTTAATTGTAAGCAGCTCCGGATCCCCGGGGCCGGCTCCGATAAAATGTACCATCTTGTTTCTCCTTTTTTCTCTATAATGTCAGTTCTCGATTATCCGGTTCCTATTAAAAAAGCATCTATGATAAAGTCTCCGTCTCCAATGCGGCCGGCTTCCCTGGGCCTGCCTTTCCTGGGCCTGCCTTCCCCGGCCTGCCTTCCCTGAAGAGGGGACCGCTTTCTTCATTCTTTCTTCTGTACTTCCCCTATTATTCCCCTGTCTCTCGCCTATCTGGTCAGGGCTTCAACAGTGCGGTCGATATCCGCGTCAGAGTGGGTAGCAGAGATAAACATAGCCTCAAACTGGCTTGGTGCCACGTAGATGCCCTGCTCCAGCATGTAGCCGAAATAATCGGCGTAGGCCTTGGTGTCAGCGGATGTGGCGCTGGCGTAATCCTTAACCTCCTGGTCAGTGAAGAAGGCACTCATGAGGGATCCCACCTGGTTGATATGAAGCTTCAGACCGTACTTGTCTGCCCTGCTGGCAAATGCTGTGGCCAGCTTGCGGGCATTAGCCTCAATCTGGGGATAGATCTCCGGATGATCCCGGAGCAGTTCCAGGGTCTTGATTCCGGCCGTCGTGGCGATGGGATTGCCCGACAGGGTACCTGCCTGGTAGACCTTGCCCAGAGGAGCAACCTTTTCCATAATGTCTCTTCTTCCTCCGTAAACTGCCATGGGCATGCCGCCTCCGACAATCTTACCCAGAGCGGTCATATCCGGCTTAATGCCATAATATTCCTGGGCTCCGCCCAGACCCAGACGGAAGCCTGTGATAACCTCGTCAAAGATCAGCACGGTCCCGTTCTCTTCCGTGATCTCACGCAGGAACTGGAGGAAACCTTCTTCCGGCAGTACCACGCCCATGTTAGCCGCAACAGGCTCCACAATCAGGGCTGCTATCTGATCCTTATTATTCTCAAAAAGCTGTCTCACAGAATCTTTGTCATTAAAGAGAGCCACCAGGGTCTGCTCGGCAAAAGATGCCGGCACGCCGGCACTATCGGGCACTGACTGGGTGAGTGCCGCAGATCCTGCCTGAACCAGAAGTCCGTCAGAGTGACCATGGTAACATCCCTTAAACTTAATAATCTTATCTCTTCCGGTAAAGCCTCTGGCCGCCCTGATGGCACTCATGGTTGCCTCAGTTCCGGAATTCACCATTCTGACCATCTCCATGGATGGAATACAGTCCTTAATCAGCTGGGCCAGCCGGTTCTCCTTTCCCGTGGGAGCACCAAAGGTCAGGCCGTCAAAGCAGGCTTTCACTACGGCCTCAATCACTTCGGGATGGGCATGCCCCAGGATGCCCGGACCCCAGGAACATACATAGTCAATGTACTTATTCCCGTCCACGTCATAAATATATGCCCCTTTGGCATGGTCGATAAAGAGGGGTTTCCTCCCTACAGACCCAAAAGCCCTCACCGGTGAATTCACTCCACCCGGCATCAGTTCCAGGGCTATCTTATACATTTCCTCTGATCTCGTAGTTTTCACTTACTCTACCTCCTGCCATGCTATATCTAATAATATACACATACCAATGAACGAAATATTACTATTTGCAAAAATTTGCAATATTTATCACATTAAAAACAACCTATCGGCTATTATAACATGAAAAGCAATTTCACTAAAGGAATAATTCCCATCAGTACCCTAGTAAATATTAGCAGACAAAATGCAATATTTTGTCTCGAATAATACTATTTTGTTCTGCGTCCATCTGAACTCCCGCTTTTCGGGCAAATGTGAGGGGAGGCTGTCAGCAGGCTGCCTGTTTTATGGCGGCAATATTCATCCTGATTTATTTATATCCATCCTGGTTTATTGTAAATGTAAGGTCCCCGCCCGGCCAAAGAGCAGCCTGCCGGCCCATCGCAGACACAGACTGCCCGCTTATCAACGATACAGGCTATTGGCCTGTTGCGGGGGTGGCCTTCAACCTGTTCCCCCAGGCTGATCCCGCTCCCTCACCCGCTTCTTCCCCTCTAATGCCGGAAATATCCTGCACAAAAAACCCCATTCCAATAAAATGCACTGCACGTGGTGACTACTGAAATGGGGTATTTTGTAATTAAGAGAATTTAAATCGGCATGCAGACCTGCTATCTACTTGCGTTCGCCCTCATTTTAACATAGTTTAATCCCCTGTGAAATGGAACTTACCGTAATGAATCGCAAGAATCACAATTATTTCCTTGTAATATTTTGTTTTTTCTCCTCCCTGCCATCCACATTATATTACCTAGTATCCAAAACTTCCTGTCTGGGATCTGTCAGGGAATATTGCTAGGCATCTTTCAGGACATCTTTTTCCATATTTTTATTCTTCCATCCATGATGTCCAGTCACCAGCTCCTGTGTTATAATTGGGAAAAACAAGAGTGATAAGGAGTAAATCTATCCATGAATACAGCCTATTTTTACCTGACTCCCCAGGGTGAGAAACTTGCCGCCAGACTGTCTGCCGGCCACCCGGGAGACCTCTATGGGAAAAAACAATTTAAAGATAATCTGAGAGAAGCATTTTCCAGATACGACAATCTGGTCTGCATCATGGCCACAGGAATTGTCGTCCGGATCCTGGCGCCCCTGATCGTCCACAAAACCAGCGACCCGGCCGTGGTAGTCCTAGACCAGGACGGCCGCCATGCCATAAGCTTACTTTCCGGTCACCTGGGCGGGGCCAACGACCTGGCCAGGGAGATGGCCTGGCTCTCTGGGGGAGACCCTGTCATCACCACTGCTACAGATGTGGCCGGCATCATCTCCTTCGATTCCTTTGCCAAAGCCCATAATATGGCAATAGAAAATATCGGCCAGCTGAAAAAAATCAGCGGAGCCCTCTTAGAAGGCAGAAAGGTCCGCGTTATCACCGATTACCAATTTGAAGACTTCCAGGGCCAGCCCCTGATCCTTCAGCCCCTTTCCGCTGGCTGTCAGGAGAAGAATTCCGCTGGCTGTCAGGAAAAAACTGATGTCTGTCCCATCGTTGTAATCGATGAGGGGTTCCGCCTGCCCGATGACCAGGGCCAGCCTGTTCTCTACCTCAGACCCCGGACCATCTGCGCCGGGATCGGCTGTAAAAGAAATATGGACGGTGCCGCCATAGAGGCCGCTTTACTGCAGACATTAAAAGAAGAGGGGCTTTCCCCCCTCTCCCTGAGATGCATCAGTACTATTCCTCTAAAAGCCAACGAAGCTGGTATCATAAGCACCGCCAGCCACCTGAATCTGCCGGTCACAATCATTGCCACGGAAGATATTGAGAATCTGGATATATCCTCCCTGGGCATCGCCACCTCTGATTTTGTCGCGGCCAACACCGGAGTTCTCTCCGTATCCACCGCCAGTTCCTACTTAGCTTCAGGCAGGGGAGAAATCCTGCGGGACAAGGCAAAATATAAGGGAATCACCGTCGCCCTATCCAAGGCTGACATTAATCATTAAGATGAAAGGGCAGATCATGCTTAAGCCCCTGCCTTCTATAGACTTTACTCAGACCCTTCAAGGACCAGAAGCCTGGCTGACTATCACTTTTTAAGCCCATGTCTCCTACAGTTTTTACTCAGACCCTTCAAGGACCAGGAACTTGGCTGACGATGATTCTTAAACCCCATGTCTCCTACAGACTTCACTGGTCCTGACTGTTAATAAGGGCCAGTACCTCTTCAAACTTCAGACTGCCCCCAAAAAGGTCCAGGGCGCTGCCGATAGTAACATCCACCTTGCCGCGGCCAAGCTTCTTCAGGGTCCTCAGATCCTCCAGACTGCCCACGCCGCCGGCATAGGTTACCGGCATATCCCGGACCTGTCCCAACAGCCTTGCCACTTCTTCCTCTATTCCTGCTGCCTTGCCCTCAACATCCACAGCATGGACTAGAAATTCCGCACAGTAATCTGACAAATGATCAAGCAGCTTTTCCGTGAGCTTTTCTGAAGTGAATTTCTGCCAGCGGTCTGTCACAATATAGTAATCATCCCCCTTTTTACGGCAACTCAAATCCAGAACCAGCCTGTCTTTTCCGACAGCCTTCTTCATCTTACCGAGATTCTCATAATGAATCTTCCCACCCTTGAAAACATAGGAAGTCACAATGATGTGGGATGCCCCCCTGTCAAGAAAGGCTCCCGCGTTCTCGGCATTCATACCGCCGCCGACCTGCAATCCTCCCGGAAAAGCCTCCAAAGCCAGACCGGCCTGCCGCACATCTTCCTGGTAATAGGGACTGCCGGCCGGATTCAGCAATATGATATGGCCTCCCTTCAGTCCGGCGTCCCTGTAAAGCCTGGCATAATAATCCCCATCCTTCTCTGAAACATAATTATCCCTGGCATAATCTCCCTGGTCCAGGAGACTCCCTCCCACAATCTGTTTAACTTTTCCATTATGTATATCGATACAAGGCCGAAATCTCATATCTATCTCCCTTCCCTGGTTTATAGCTCCCTGGTCTATGTCTTTCATGGTCTATAGTTTCCCTGGTCTATAGTTTTCCTGGTTTTTGTCTTCCCTGGTCTACAGCTTTCCCATTCTATAACTTTCCTGGTCTATAGCTTTCCTGTCCTGTAACTTTCCTGGTCTATAACTTATATTTCTCAAAAGCTGTGGGTACGGCATAATCATTTTTAAATTCCTGCGCCGTCACCAGAACCCATTTCTTCTCCTGCAAAAGTCTCTCCGGCAGCTCCTTCATTCTGACATGGTAGCCCATCATGCGCCATTCCACATGGCTAAAAATATGCTTGGCCTTTCCCAGGGATTGGAGCGCTATCTCTGAGGCTTCCTCCTCTCCCGGCCTGACCTGATCCATCAGCCAGTCCTGGGCCCCGTCAGGCCCCAGTTCTCCCAGAATATTAGGTAATTCCCAAAGGCCTGAAAGTAATCCCCTGTCCGGCCTTTTATGAAGTACGATCCCTTTTTCGGTTTCAATAAAAAATACCGTAAGATGATCGATCCTCCTCTTTTTCTTCTGCTGCTTCCTGGGATATTCCTCCTGCCTTCCCTGGCTCCTGGCCTGACAGACTGCCTCCCAGGGGCACTGGTCACAAAGGGGCTGTCCATTGGGAAGACATACTGACGATCCCAGGTCCATGAGAGCCTGGTTGAAATCTCCCGCCCTGTCCCTGGGAAGAATCCTTTCAATCTCTTGCCTGATTTTTCTTTTGCAACTCGTTTTCCGGATATCCTCCTCAAGAGTCAGGAGGCGGGCAAATATCCGCAGCCCATTCCCGTCTAAAGCCGGCACAGGCAGTCCGAAGGCTATGGAAGCGATCGCTCCTGAGGTGTATTCACCAATTCCCGGAAGCTCTCTTAATGCATCCGGGTCCGAGGGCAGGTCTCCCTCATATTTATCCACAACTATCTGGGCTGCCTTTTTTAAATTTCTGGCCCGGTTATAATAACCCAGGCCTTCCCACAGCTTCATCAGCATCTGGTCCGGAACCGCAGCCAGAGCCCTGGTGTCCGGAAGCATCTCCATCCATCGCTCATAATAGGCCTTCACCGCCTCCACCCTGGTCTGCTGCAACATGATTTCCGAAACCCACACATGGTAGGGCGTCGGCTGACTTCTCCAAGGCAGGATTCTGGCATTATAATCATACCAGTCAAGCAGCACCTGCCCAATTCCCGGCGCCGCGGTCTGCAGAGGTCCGCAGATCTGCTTCCACTGGTCTATCAACCGTTCCCGGGAAAATGCTGCATTGGCCGGGCTGGTGGAAGGAAGCCTCAAGGCACTTCTACCGGACCGCTTCTCCTGATACCTGCAGAAATACTCATGGGATTTGGCCCCATTACAATAAATCTGCCGGATATCTGCCCTGTCCAGGATAAGGGAAATATCATTGGGCTCCACATTTCTGATACTGCTGTCCGATGAACCGATGATATCACAACTACCAATCACATCCCATACCGCAATATGATTAAAATGGAGAAAATCCCTCTTCTCCTCAATAGTCACCGGAACCTCCTGGGATAGAACTCCTGCAAGAACGGACCAGAACCGGTTCTGGGGATGCCCGTAAAAGAAGGCCGTCTCCCTGGACTTGACAGAGGGAAAGCTACCCAATATCAATATTTTAGAATTCTCATCATAGAGCGGAGGAATGGGATGATCTATCCTCCTGTATTCGCCCTGCTTCTTTGCCATATTTCAAATCTCCCTCTTCCTGCCCGCTTTTCTAGGGCTGTCAGATTCCCTGCCGCATTGATTTCCTGATCGTTGCCCGCTCCTTTTAAGCCAGATTCCCTGCCGTATTGATTCCCTGCCGCACCGGCTTCCTAATCGGTCCTGCTTCCTTTCCTCTGTCTGCTTACCTGCCGGCACCAGTCTCTTTATCAGTTGGTCTCTTTTCCCTGACCCAGGCCTAAAAGCCTGGCTGATAAAAAGATAGCCATGGCAACACAAAGCCGCCATGGCATAAAATCATTATAAAATACTATTCTACTGTATAAGGCATTAAAGAGATATGTCTTGCTCTCTTAACTGCTACAGTAAGAGCTCTCTGATGCTTAGCACAGTTACCTGTGATTCTGCGGGGAAGGATCTTTCCTCTCTCAGAAACATATCTTTTTAATCTGTTAGTATCCTTATAATCGATAACCGCATTCTGGTCTGTACAGAATACGCAGACTTTTCTTCTTCTGCGGCCGCCTCTTCTTCTCATTGGAGAATCGCCGCGATCTCTGCCGTATGCCATTGATATTACCTCCTAAGTACATTCATCTTAAATGAAAGGCAGTTCTTCATCAATTCCTTCAGGAATTGTCATAAAACCATCCGGTGCGCCGCTGGCATTAGCCGGATTGGGCTGGGCCGGTGCCGGCTTGGGTGCTTCTTTGTAGGACGGAGCCTGATAGCCGGACTGGAAGCCTGCATTATTAGCTGCGGCTGCCTTACTCTCGGCAAACTCCTGATCTTCTACCACAACATCTGTCGTGTACACCTTAACGCCTTCACGGTTTACATAACTGCCTGTCTGAATTCTTCCGGTGATAGCGATCTTCGTACCCTGCTTCAGATACTTTTCAGCGAACTCTCCCTGTCTGCCAAAAGCAACACAGCTGATAAAGTCGGCATCCTGGCCGCCTTCTCTCCGGAATCTACGATCAACTGCTAAAGTATATCTTGCTACGCACGTCGCATTCTCACCCTGAGAATAGGAAATGTTGGGGTTCCTTGTAAGACGTCCCATCAAAATTACTTTATTCATTGAAATCCTCCTCTTCGTTACGCGTTATGCATCCTGCTTAACACATAAATACCTGATGACTGGCTCCATGATACGAACACGACGTTCGATCTCAGCCGGGCAATCACTGGCAGCGTCGAAGTGGATGAAGTAGTAATATCCTTCTCTCATCTTCTGAATCTCGTAAGCTAATCTCTTCTTACCCCATTCATCAACGTCAGTAATCGTGCCGCCATATCTCTCAATGAGCTCTTTCACTTTTTCGACGGCATCAGCTCTAGCGTCATCTTCGAGTTTTGCATTAATAACCAAAGCTAATTCGTACTTATTCATGGTCATCTGCACCTCCTTTTGGACTTTAATGGCTCTTCCTCCCGGAAGAACAAGGATTATAAAGCATCACAGTTGCTTATTCTATCACAGAGCCTTGATAAAAACAAGTTTCAAATTAAATATTTTCAGATTCTTTTTTCAGGTAGCCCTTGAAGCTTTTCTCCACAAGCTTGCGGGGAACCATAACCTCCCTGCCACATCCTGCGCACCTGAGCCGGAAGTCCATTCCTATGCGGAGAATCTCCCACTCATTGGCCCCACAGGGATGCTTCTTTTTCATCTTGATTATTTCTCCAACCTGTAAATTCATATTTTGGCCGCCCCTCCAGCAGATATATTGTTTATAGTATCATATCAAAAGAAAGGCTTCCAGTCTAAATCCATCCTAAACCGGCAACCGGCAGGTCTTCCCAGGCCAAAACAAGCAATTATCTCCGGCTGAGCCTATTCTGGCTTCAGTTCATTATCTCGGTCTCCCTACCTTCCGGATTCCTACCCTCAGTGTCTTTATCCCGCTTTCTTATGCCCCCGCTTTCTCCAGCCACAGTTACTCTGTCCCGCTTGCTTTTGTCCTCTCTGCCTCTAATCTCAGTGACTCTGTCCCGTTTGCTCCTGTCTCCGCTTTCCCCAGCTTCAGTATCTTTGTCCCCAAAAGTCCACCCTGTCTCATAGTCTTCCTGGTCTGACCGGCCCGGGCCCATATCCAGGCCGATGCCATTCATTTTTCTCCAGTCCTTTATTAGTTTGCCAGTCCCGGTCATAAACAGCAAGGCAAAGAGCCCGGCAAATAAGGCAGGGAAGAAAGTCATTCTCTTTCCTTTCTCTTTTTCAGAAAAGTTCCCAGGGACTTCACCGGTCTGGCGGCCCTGGCTCTTGCTACTTCCGGCAAGGCCGGCAGACTGGTCAGGCTTATCGGAAATTCCTGCCACCAGGCAGTTTCTGCTGTCACCACAGCTGTCAGAATCAATCACGTTACCGGCCCTGTCCCAGGCCTTATAGTGAATTCTCTGATACCCACCGTAAGCCTTTAGGGTAAGAAGGATACTGTTCATGTCATCAAGGTCACCAGGTCTGATTAGCAGCAGGTCTTTTTTCTTTTTGAATATCCCCCTCTCGATGGATAATTCCAGCCTGTCAAAGGCTATATTATCCATGACAGTCAGCCTGAAACTATGCTCCTTCTCCTCATAGATCTCTCTGTCCAGTCCTCCCAGGTGAACCTGGGGAGGAGTCCTGTCCACTTTAAAGGCAAGTTCCTGTCCCTTGATCTCATTATCCGTCTGATTGATAACAATTCTTCCCCGGCTATTTTCATCCAGAGCCCTGGTCTTGATTAATATTCTATAGGTCCCATCCCTGTTAAATAACTGGCCCGGAAGGCAGATCGTCTTTTTATACCAGCCGGACCATGGACCGGCTCCCTCTCCTACAAGTTCATTCTTTAGCTGATAGTCTTCTGTCTCCAGTTCATACTGGTCCTGGTTTTCCCTGATTAATTTGATCTGGGTCAGGGTTGGATTAACACTGTATTCCAGAATGCGAAGCTGGCCGGTTCCCAGAAGATATCCATCTTCCAGCCTGGCCTTAAGATCCCTATCCAGCAGGTAAGCCGCTCCCTTGCGGTTGACCCTGAAATTAAGACTCGTCCTGCCCCTGATGGGGTTGCCCGCCAGGTCTTCTCCCCTCACATTGATTCTGTAGATTCCATCCTCCAGCTGTCCGCCCCGGGAATCATTCAGGCTTTCCTCAAGCCCACAGACCTGGTCTCCCCTATAGGAAAGGACCATCTCTGGAGCCAGTCTTCCATCTTCTACCGGTTTACCGGACAAGGAGACTACTTGAATCTCCACAGACTCCATGTCCAGGTTCTGGTCCTGGCAGCTGATTTTACAGGCCACTGGTCCGGAAAAAGTTTCCCCTTCCCGGATCCCCTTAAAATCCAGAATTGGCGCCGTTTTATCTATGATAAATTCCTCCATGGAGACGACTGCTGCTTTATTTCCTGCCATATCCCTGCAGGAAATCTCAGGGGAATAGCTTCCGTCATCACTGACTGTAAGCCAGGCATAGTAATATCCCTGCCCCTTTTGCAAAGGCTCCCTCAAGAGACTGACCTCCCCGGCAGCCGGGTCCCTGTTTTCAGTCTTGTTTGTGATAATCAGATCGGTATCCCTCAGATTTTCCTCCTTTATCCGGACCAGAAACCTTTGGCTTTTGGGATAATACTTTTGATAGCCGGCCCCTTTCCGGCCCTGCATAATTACAGTAATCACAGGAGCCGTCTGGTCAATGACAAAACTCTGGTCCTTGTCCCAGGAGAAACTATTCCCGGAATAATCACTCCCTTCAAGGGCCAGGCTATATCCGCCTCCGTCCCTGTTAAAGGAAACCATGCAGGTGTTCAAATCCCCTTTTCTGGTCCAGGAACCGGTCTTCCAGCCCCCGGCGGGGCCGCCAATATACCATTTCACTGATTCAGGATTGAAATTAAGATCCGAGACGGTGACCGTCGCTGTCCGGCTTTTGTTAAAGTAGCTGCCATAAGGTCCGTCCCCCCGCAAATCATATTCCACCTGGACCGAAGGCTTTTTCTGATCCATGACAAGCCTGTAATCATCATAAATATCAAGCTTATAATGACCGGCATAATCAATAAAGGCAGCATAGAGGGTCAGAGGTCTATCCGCGGAACTGTCTCCATACTCCTCCCCATTAAGCGACAGGTCCCTTTCCAGGCTTCTGGCTCTTTTTTCTTCGCCCTTGTCCGTGCCCAGGTCCGTGCAGCCGGCAAGAATCTCCTTCAAGGTCAGGTCTTTATCAGAGGCCAGGATGGTCCATGCTTTGATTCCTGACCAGTCGTCCCTGAACCGGACCTTCACTTTTGCGCTTTTCCTGAAGTACATGATTCTATCATCCTCACTGACATGGGCCGCTTCTGAAAGCTCCCAGTCAATGTGACTCCTGCTTTCATGGAGCCAGTCAGTCTCCCCGGCTATTTCCCTGCTTCTGATTAAAGGGCTGCTATTGCCGGCAGCATCCATAGTATACAAGTCAAGCCTTCCTATAAAGTTCTCAGTCTCCGGCTCCAGCCAGAAGGTCCAGTCGGCTGTCGGACCTTCCTGACTGCTTTCAGGGGCCAGCTTTTTATATTCAGAGGTCCCGGAGTATTCCCTCCCCTGGTCGTCACAGTAGCGGCCGGAGAAACGGTAGAAAATACTTTCCACCCCACTGACAGAGTCTCTGACCCTTACTTTGATCCGGACCCCCTGGTCTAAAAACAGGCTCTCCGCCTCTTCCTGCCTGATATCAACCATCTTTCCCTCCTGAATGGTCACCCTGGCATAGTCAACTACCGGTCCCTGACAGTCATAGGTCAGCCTGAGCTCTTTCTTTTCCGAGCTATGGCCCGCAGCATCGGTGTAGACAAAAGACAACTTATGCATCCCTTCTTTTGTGATGGGGATGGAACTTTCATAGACATAGCCTTCCTCCTTCTGCAGCCTTTTCCACTTTATGCCCGAGTCCTTACCAGAGGCAGATCCTATCCCAGGGTCTTCTTCCTCTCTCCCGTCAGCATAGGAGATCTGGTCCCTGACCAGCAGCCGGCCGGCACAAAAATTTTCATCTGCTACACGTAAAATAATGGCAGGCCTGTCTGTAAACAGACAGTTATCCCCACTTACTCCGGAATTTGCCGGCCCCTGGTCTGATTCACAGCGGACAGAAAGAATGGCCGGATCAGACCGGTCAACTGTAATCAAAGGACCCAGATAACCTTCTTCTCCCATAAATAAAGCACAGTTCTCTGTCCCGGAATTATCCGGACTTAGTTCCCTGCCTCCCAGGTCCTCATAAGAGATCCGGAGGCGGTAATTTCCCTCCTTTTTCAAACAGATCCTGGCCAGCCAGCTTCCTTCCTCCACCTTCTCCCAATCTGTCATGGCCATATATTCCTCAGGTTTGCTGACCAGTTCCTGAAGCCAGCTTCCCTCTTTAACTGCAGTATTTTGATCTTTCTCCTTTTCCTGCTGTCTATCCCAGGTTTCCTTGATAAGACTAATCCTGACATCTTCCCCCTTAAAATAATCTTCATGAATCCAGAGCCAGATCTCCTGCCGGCCGGAAAACATGAGCTGACAATCCTTCACATTCACCCTGGCAAGCTGCCCTCCGGCCTGGGCATCCACATCTTCAGGACAAACCCTGTTTCTCCGGATCAATACCTCAGGACTATAAGATATTTTAAGTGAGGGAGCCGTATGGTCAATAATAAATTCCTTACTCACAGCCCAGACATCTCCTGTGCCTGTCCTGCCCGGATTCCCGGCCAAATCGGCGCAGGAAAGATACAGCTGCCATCTTCCTTCTTCCTGAAATCCCGCTTCAACTACCGTACTGTCCCCCTGCCGGTCCAGAGTAAATACCGGAATATCTACATTACCGTCAGGAAGGAGCTGCTCGCTGGACCCGGCCGACTTTCTGGCCACTATGTCTAGCGGATGGGCCTTGACCACTATTTTTGACCTGTCCAGCCCCCTGTCCCTGATCTCTATTCTGCCCGTTACACTGTCTGAAAGGGCTATAATGCTCCCATCATCTGGCTGTGTATGTCCAGGACTGGCAAGACTAAATTCCTCTTCCATCTGGGGTGGGACGGCATCGACGACAAACCAGCAACTCTCAAACCGTCCCTTTTCAAGACTCCCAAAAGCTTCTAACTTCCTGTCACCTGCCCGCAAGGACTGTCCCTTACTGTTCTGGTACTCAAAGATAATCTGATAGCCCAACTCTTTATTTTCCTCTCCTTTTAGAGGTATGTCCATGGCCCACAGGCCCTCCCCGGCAGAAACCATATTCTTCCAGTTATAGGTTAAGACAGACCGGCGTCCCCCTTCATCAACATTGACATAGAGATTCCCTTTCTCCTCCATGGAATCGGACAGATAATTCGTCTCGGCAAGAATAATTCTCATGACTCCTCCCCGGCTGTCTGCCAGGACAAGCCTGTTTCCATCCTCACTTTTTATAAGTTCCGGTCTCGTCTGCAGATATAGAAGCGGGATATCCCAAGCCTCCGGACTGGCTTCCGCCTGGTCCTTGGACTCCACCTGCCCGGATTCCTCTTCCGCAGCTTCCTTATTCATTTCCTCCCCGCCCCTGGCCGTCTCAGTTGTGGCCACTCCTCCCGGGTTCTCAACTTCCCCGTTTTCTTCCTCCTGAGTCTCAGCCAGGGTCTCCTCTTTCATGCTTTCATCCCCTGCCAGTTCCGTATTTCCTGCTTCCCAGCCTGCACTAGTCATAGGTCCGGCAAGAACCGGTCCTGGAAATCTTTGTGCCCCCCGGGCCTGTCTCCCCTGCCAGCTGACCGCTGCAAGGACCAGCAGGCCAAATACATAAAAAACCTTTCTGCTTTTCCTCCAGCCAGGCCTCTTTTTACTCTTGTCCTGCCATCCGCCTTCCCTGTCAGATCTTTTTTTTCCTCTCCCTCTTTGTCCGAGGAAATACAGACTTATATTTACAGAGTGGTATACCTTATTTATAAAAAAGCAGGCTGCAGCCGTTGCCAGAAACAGCAGGGCCAGCAAGCCAAAAGCAAGGGATATGCTCTGCATATCTTCATAGGCTGTCTCCATAGTGCTGCCCACATAATTAATCATTGTTCAGGCCACTCCTCTCTTCAATCAAATCAATTCTTTCCGATGCATCATCGAGGATCTCCTGCAATGCGGAAATCTCCCTGTTGCTTTTGTATTTTTGAAGAAGGAGAATTCTCCCTTCTAACCCTTTTGTAGTCCTGCTCCCTATTAATTTCAGTTCCTGGCGCAGGGCTTCCGGCTCAATGCCCCCCTGGAGGATAAATTCCTCCGCGTAAGTCCGGATATCCATACTGACCTCCAGAGAGATCATGTAGGCAGCGGCCACGTCAGATTCCCGGCTCCCTTTATCCACTTTAAAATGATTCAACTCCTGGAGAGCAAGAAAGAAATCCGGATAGCCCTCTGCCTTCTTTTCCCCGCTGCGGTCAGCCCCATCCACAAGAAAGGTCCTGTAGCAGCGGCAGATGTTCTCGTAACTTCCCGCCCTGGTTCCCTTATCCTTTTTGAGCAGACTTCCCATTTCACGGGCCTGGCGAAACCAGCTTTCCGCCTCTCTTTTCCCTCTGACACCTCCCATATCATAGAAAAATGCCAGTCCAATCTGGTAATTAAGTTCTGCTCCTCCTGCCGGATCCTTTTTGCGGAAATACTCTATGGCTGGCATACCCCTGACTTGTAGTTCCAGTATGTTCATCAGCCTAGCGGCATCATCCAGATTAAAATGATTCGTATCCGCATAAAAGGACAGAAGTCTCCTATAGACATACCGGCTATCCGGAGCAAAGCGCAAGGTCTCAAGCCAATAGGCTTCCGCCTTTTCCCCGTCCACGGTTCTCTCCGCTCTTTCAACATATTTCCTGATTATCTGCCTTTTTTCCTCTAGAGCCTGGCCGGCAAAAAGCCTCCAGCTGATTCCTGATAAAAGACTCAGCACAAGCAAAAAGAGGAAGCTTTCAATTTTCCTTCTCTCCTTTCTCCTGTATTCACAGCCAAACTCCTGCACATGGTCCAAGGCCCCTATGATATCCCGGCAGGTTTGGAACCTTTTGTCCGGATCATCCTCCACGCAGTGCAAAATAATCTCTTCTATCCCCTCCGAGAGCCAGGGATTGATTTTTCTTACAGGACATAACCGGTAAGGGGGCCGGTCGGGGCTCTTTCCCGTCAGCAGGAAAAAACCTGTGACTCCCAGACAATAGATATCCGTCCTGGCGTCGGTTTGTCCCCTGCCGCCATACTGCTCAGGAGCCGCATAGCCCCGGGTTCCCAATCTGACCGTATCCCCATCGTTTTTTCCATAACTGTATTCTCTTGCCGTACCAAAATCAATTAGCTTTACCCTGCCATCCTCCATCATTAGATTAGAAGGCTTTAGATCCCTGTAAATGACAGGTGGATCCTGGGAATGCAGATACTCAAGCACCTGGCAGACCTGGATTATAATATCTGTCGTCTCCTTTTCGGATAAGGTCCCCTCCTCCAGGACAAGATCTTTTAAGGTCCTGCCATGAATATAATCCATGATGATATAGATGGAGTCTTCTTCTTCAACGATATCAACAATAGCCGGCAGACCGGGATGTCTCAGCTTTTTTAAAATGTCTGCCTCCGCAATGAGTCTTTTGCGAAAGAGAACGAAATTCTCACAGTTTTCCCTGCGGATTTCCTTTACTGCCCATTCCTTCTGCAACTTTTCATGCACTGCCCGGTAAACATTACTCATGCCTCCCTGACCGGCCAATTCCAGAATACGGTACTTTCCCTCCAGAAGATCCCCGGTTTTAAGCATCACTACACCTGCTTTCCATCAAAGCAGCATGAGCCTGTGGCCGGAGTAAACTGCATTCTGACTCAGGCTAAGCCCTTTTTCCAATAGGCTTCCTGTGGTCAGGTCACAAAGACAGAGACCTTTATGGGCCTCCTCTGTTTCTTCCCCAGGTCCTGTACCGGCCAGTCCTGTACCAGCCAGGCAGGCTGTCCGGGCTGACGGTAAAAGACCCAGGATCTCCTTCATGAAAACAGATATTTCCAGCTGTTCATCACAAAAGCATTCCACTTTTCTGTTGATCGTGGGCAGCCAAAGATCAATATGAATCATTGTTTATCCACCTCCTGGATAATCAAGTCTCCTCTACTTCAGGAACAATTATTTTAGTGATATCATTTTCTCCAGAAAATACATAACCTTCTTTCTTTTCCATAGGCTTTAGCTGCTCGTCGTAGGACAGGCTTCCACTGGGGCACAGGCTCAGATCCATCAATGATCCCCCCGATGCCAAAACAGGACCCTGACCTGTAAATATTTTAAATGCCCGGTAGATTTCCAGGCTATTTGTCTGGGCAGGGTCCAGCAGGCCAAGAAAAACGATGCCTCTGCCCCGACCTTTTTCCCAGATATTTTCCAAAAACCCGTCCATGCCGGTCTCCCCCTGGTAGGCCATCTCCATAAGCCTCAAAAAACCTGTGATAATGAAAATATAGTAATCATCCTCCCTACATCTCTCAAATCCGGATCTCCTTTGTTGGAAAAGTTCCGTCAATTCTTCAAAAATCAGGAGCAGGTCTTCCTCAGTCTGCCCATAGGCCTTAACAGCATCTGCTTCCTTGTATCGGACTAAACATCTGTCCAGGTCCAAAAGTATCAGCTGCATCTTTCCGGAATCCTTCAGGACCTCCAGGAAGATCCGCATCATATTAAGACGACCTTTTTCACTTCCAGTCAGGGATATACAGTAAAGCCCGGACAAATCCAGACCGTAGAGTCTGGCGGTCCGGTCGTCATAGCCAGGGTAGATCCAGGGGCCTCCCTCCCTGCCTTCCTGATCCCGGCAGGCAGAAAGTTCTTCCTGGAAGTCGTCCCAGGTCAAGGGGTCCGGTACACAGCGGACCCGGTCCGGCATGGGGCCGTTATAGCTTCCTGCCAGTGCCTTTACCTGGTCACAAATAAGCTGCTTTCTCTCAAAATCATTCGCCTCATTTAGGCAAAGGGCAGTCTGGAACTCCAGGATTCTTTTTCCCAAAAAGGTTATTCCTCTCCCACCGATTCCCGTTTCAGGCATCACAGGAAGGCTTATACAACCTAAAACCTCCATATAGCCAAACATTTCCTTCATGGACAGACACATCCTGGTCCGGAAATAACCGGCCATGGCCGGAGGCAGCTCTGCCCCGGATAGCTCCCTTGCTGAAACAAAGAGTAGAAGGCCACAGTTCTCCCCTTCTTTGAGGATCCTCCAGATATACTTCTCATAAGCCTGACCAGTCTTGTCCTGGAAATCTCCATAACTGTCAATCAAAAGAAAAACCACTGGCAGCAATCGTCCTTTTTCGTCCCGGTACTGCCGGTAATTCCCTCCCTGCAGCAGGGCCTGACGGCGGTCAAGCTCTGACAGAAACCACTCCAGAATCCGCCTTGTCTTCTCCTTTTCCTCTGCCTTGGCCAGGCCACCCAAATGAGGCAGGTCCAGGAAACACTGAAGAGCTCCCCCTCCATAATCGAGAACATAGGCCTGCATCTGAACCGGAGCAAAAGCCTTCATCATGGAAAAAAGGAAGGTTTGCAAGAGTATACTCTTTCCTGACAGACTGGATCCACAAAGTAACAGATGGCCACATTCCTCCGGATTGATAGTCAGAACCTCCCTCCTTTGATTTTCTGGATCATCCATAAGGCCAATCAGGATACCGGCCACAGTTTCAAGACCCGGCTCCTGGTCCTGTGGCGGTTTAGTTCCCAGGTCTTCCCTTATCAGGTCATCAAGAGACAGACTGGAAGGCAGGGGTTCCATCCAGAGGGACCGGACCGGATAACCTGGTCTTTCCACCCAATTGGCATGAACCAGTTCCAACACTGCTTCCAACTGGGTCCGCTGCCGTTTTGGCACCGGTTCCTTCCTATCTTTCCTGCCACAACTTGCCCCGTTTTCCTTTCTGTCGATTTCCTCGGACCTTCCCTGGCCGGCAGAAAGAGAAAGGGCCATCCCATTGTTACCGATCAGCCTGACAGGGTCTGCCTGGCTGTCTTCTTCAGGAGCCCCGCTCCAGCCAGATTGAAAAAGTTCGAACAGCTCGTCATTGCCTACCTGCAGGTAACCCCTGCCGGTCTGGGTGATGCTGGCAGCGTCAACTCTGTGAATCATTTCCATACTATCCTGCCTGTCCTGAACCTTAAGACAAATCCTGAATCTCGAATTACTCCAAATATTATCACTGACTGTCCCGGCTGGCTTCTGCGTCGCCAGAATCAAATGGACTCCCAGGCTCCTTCCTACCTGGGCCACACTGATTAACTCTTTCATAAATTCCGGCTCTTCCTTTTTCAGCTCGGCAAATTCATCAATGATGATAATCAGGTGGGGCAGAGGAGCTTCCACACAACCCTCATAAAAAAGCTTTGAGTAGCTGTTGATATGATTCACCCCTTCCTGGGAGAAAAGCTTCTGCCTCCTCAGATTCTCGCTTTTTATGGAAACCAGGGCCCGGGAGATCAGAGACCCGGACAGATTAGATATCGATCCACAAAGGTGAGGCAGGTCTTTGAATAAACCAGCCATGCCTCCACCCTTGTAATCAATCAGGAAAAAATTCACCTCCTGGGGGCTGTAATTTAAAGCCATAGACAAGATATAAGTCTGCAGCATCTCACTTTTTCCTGAACCGGTAGTACCGGCAACCAGGCCATGTGGACCATAATAGTTTTCATGAAGATCCAAATATACCAATTGTCCCCCTGTTTTAAGACCGATGGCGGCCCTCATACTCTCTGAGGCCCGGTTATGGTCCCAGCGGTCACTAACCTGAAGTTCCGCCGCCTTCTCCACACCAAAAAGAGCAAAGAAGGAGACCCTGGTGGGGATGTCGGCTCCTGTGAGATTCTCCGATACATACATTCTCGTCAATCTTCTGGCAAACCGGGAGCATTTTTTCCGGTCGACCTGATCGTAATCAATCTTCACCTTTTCCTGGCAGGCTCCCGTCACATCGTACATGCCCCAGAAAGGTTCTGTTTTCTCTACAATCATCCTGCAGGAATTGGGAATCTTCTCCCTCTCATCTACGCACCACAGGACTGTCAGCCCCAGATTTGCCGGCTCCTCAAAAATATAATGACCAAGCATCTCCCCCTCCAGGTAATCCGGTTCCAGGATAAAAAGGATATAATATGGGATAGGGGCCTGACCGGAAACCGGTCTGCCCTCCTGTCTCCCCTCTCCATGACCTGCCCGGTTCTTAAAAATCTGACTAAGCTCATAGGCCAGCTCCCTGGCCTCCTCCTTGTTCCCCGCAAGATATCTCCTCTTCAGGCCCTGGTCCCAAAGGTGGGGCAGCCATCGGAAGAAATCCAGTCTGTCTGCTTCATCCTCCCTACTCATATCATAAAAGAGCGCCAACTTAACTTCTGAATAACAATTCCCTGCGGCAATCTGCATGGCCAGAATACTGATCAGGTCCACCAGGTCTTTCCGGCTTTCCCCAATCAGCCCAATCTGTCTATAATTGCCCAGGGGGAGGAGGATAGGAAGCTTGGGTATCCTGCGGTAATGCTCACATATTTCCTTCATTTCCCGCCAAAGCTTAGAGTCTGCCCACCTGTAGTCTTCCTTGGGTACAAGAATCCTGCTGGGAAAGGGAATCTCCCCCAATCCCAGCCTGTGACAAAGAAAATCATCATGGTAGTTATTCCTTGCCCAAAGCAGGGTTGAGGACTCTTCATAATCCATGCAGCTGCCGGCAGAAGGATACCTGGCAAGGAGAATGTGTCTGGTCATATCATAACGGTTTCTGATCCCTTCTTCCTTGACCGAAAGGTATCTCCTGTAAGTCCTCCCGGCAGCTGCTGTTCTTTTTTTATCCTCCCTCTCCATAAGCCGGGCCCCCACCACTGCCCACAGCAGGGTAAAAACCAGAGTCAGTCCGGTCATTACCAGACCCGAATAGGCACTGAGACCCAGAGTCCTCTGTTCCGTACGCATCGCGTAAAGCATGAACAAACTCCCTCCCAGCATTGGTACCATCATGGAAAGCATGGGGCCTGCCGTCATCAACATGCTGTCTCTTCTGCCCTCTTCTATCTCCGGAGGCCCTTCAATATTTATGGGCTCTGTCTCAATCTTCTCAATCTTCCTTGGAGCCCTCCGAACTCTGATCCTGCCGTCTCCCAGAACATCTTCCAGGATGGAGTCTGCCTCAGGCCTTTTGTGGTAAGCCAGCCCGGACCTGTTGTGGGACTCCGGCCGCCATTCCTTCTCCGCCGACGTCTCCGGGCTCCTTATGGACCCTGACCTGAATGGGTTGTCAACTGCCAGTATGGTCCCTAAAAAATAGATTCTGTAGTCCATGATGACAACGCAGTCCCCAAAACTCACTTCCTGACTGCCGTTGTAATAATCCCCATTGAGATAATAGCCATTTTTACCCAGGCCCCGGACATACCACTTCTTTGCCCGGCTTTCAAAAAGCAGATGTCTTCTGGATATTCTTCTATTTCCCTGCAGGCGGACTGAGCATCCCTCATCCCTGCCTAAGACCATCCCTTCTTTCAGAGGACATTTCCATGAAGGAAGCAGCTTCCGACGGCTGGGATAAAAAAAGATCTCCATTTGTTCCCCGAAAGCTGTCCACAGCATATAGGAGGATACCATTTGCTCCTCACTGTTGCTTCCTCTCTTAAAATGAAGGTCAGCAGGCCCTCCTTGCTTTTCCCCTGCCTGTCTTCTCACTGACAGGTCCGGCCCACCCTCCAGAGTCCAGTGGCCCTCCCTGTTAATCAGGGTCAGCCCTATATCCTTATGAAAACCGAAGCATGTCGCTTCCAGCAGTATGCTGTGATGACAGTTTTTCTGGTCCGGAAGTAGATAGTCCCTGCAGGCCTTCTGTCCAAATACAGTCATTAAAACATTCATATATACCCAGCCCCTGCCCAAATTTTCAAAACAATCCTTTCATTTGTCTCCGTAAAAATGCTATACTTGAAGCTATCGGCAGCTGATGCCGGCGGACGGGCCTGTTTGAGCGCAGGTCAATACTACAATTGAAAGGAAAACACTATGCCATCTAAAGATGATATTATTATCAGGAAATCAATTCTTCATGTTTTAGATACTGACCGAGGAGACTGTATCCTCTCCAACACCCTCCTTGACCCCGGCCCGGACCTCTATGAATTCATACGCAACCATATATTCCGGATCTTCTCTAGCGATGACACCAAGGACTGTGAATTCAACAAGGATGCCTCACCGGTCTATTCCATCTTAGAAGAGTGGGACGAGGAGAACCCCGATTCCTTCATAGCTACCAGCCAGGCCATAGCCAACAAGCTCTATGTCTCCATGGGTGAATGCCTCGATGTTCCCCCAGCCGACCTGCTTTTTGTCTCTTTTCAGGCAGAAGGCAGAAAATATCTTGCCCTTTTGAAAATGAATTACAGGGAAAGCTATACCCATCAAGTATCTGTCAATGAAGTCATGACCGATGGGGATATCATCCCGGCAGAAGACTCCCGGGAAACATTCCCCTCCGACCCGGAGGCGGATGACCAGCCCGTGACTGCTCTGATTCAGGCTGGAATCGTCAAATATAAATCCATCCTTCCGGGGGCTTCCATGCGACTGCCGGAGGCCATGATTATCGATCTGGAATCTTTCCATATCAAGCTTCTGGAAAAACGGTTTGAGTTCAATGGCGAGAAAATCAATTATCTTTCCGAAAGATTCCTGGTCTGCAGCACAGACCTTCCTCCCAAGCAGAAGCTCAACATCCTCACCCGGGTCATCAACGACATATCCAATAAATATGACGGTGCAGATTTCAAGGTAAAGATGGATACCAAGAGTGCCCTGGAGCAGGAATATATAGAACAGCAGGCCTTCGATGTGGAAGAAATCGGTCAGAAGCTTTTTGGGACAAGCCCTGAGAAAAAATCCGAATTCGATGAGTCCATGGAAAAGTATAACCTACAGTTCGACCGTTTCTCTGTAACCAATGACACGACTGTCAAAAAGCTGAAAAAGCAGGTTCTCATTACTGATACAGGCATTGAAATCTCTGTTCCCATGGAAACCTATAACAAGCTGGCAGACTTCGAAGTCCAGACTGATGTAAGCGGAAAGACCAGGATCATCATCAGCAATATAAACGATCTGATCCTTAAATAGGCCACTCTCTATATGGCTTCTTCCAGCCTATCTCTTCTGGCTTACAATGCCAGGAAGCAGGCCCGAAAAAAAAATATATATGTGTGTTTTTCTATATATACTTCCTATATATCCTGCTTTATATCCTGCCCATATACATGTCATGAGCAAACAGGCAGCCTTCCCCCTTATACAGGATTACAGATGCGGGATTAGGGATACAAAAATGGAGAGAAAAAGACCCCATGTACTCAGATAATTCTTTTATCTTTAGTACATGGGGTCCTATTATGATTCATTGTATCAACTGAAATCCCGGCTTCTTTTCAAAAAGGCCTCGTGACTAGCTCCTGTCAGAAAACACCCTGGGAGTAATTATTTGTTGGATCTTCTCCAAATGTTCATCTTCTCTGCTTCCTTGATTAACTCATCCCTGAAATCCGGATGGGCGATGCTGATCAAGGCCTCAGCCCGCTGCCATGTGGACTTACCTTTGAGGCAAACTTTACCAAACTCTGTAACAACATAGTGGGTATTAGCACGGGTATCTGTAACGATGGAGCCGCCGGCCAGTGTCGGACGGATCCTGGACTGGAGCTTTCCATCCTTGGACTTAAAGGTTGAGGAACAGCAGATAAAACTCTTTCCACCCTTTGAAAGGTAAGCACCGATTACAAAGTCGAGCTGTCCACCGGCACCGCTGATCTGCCTGAGCCCTGCACTCTCAGCATTAACCTGACCGAAAAGGTCGATATCAACCGCATTATTGATAGAAATAAAGTTATCAATTTTCTCCACAGTTTTTGAACTGTTGGTATAGTCCACCGGAGCACTCATACACTCTGGATTATTATCCAGGTAATCATACATCTTCTTGCTGCCTGCGCCGAAAGCATATACCTGGCGGCCGCGGTCAATATTCTTCTTGGAACCATTAATCTTACCTGCCTTGGCAATATCTACGAAAGCATCCACATACATCTCGGTATGTACTCCAAGATCCTTAAGGTCAGATTCCGCGATCATGGATCCTACTGTATTGGGCATGCCGCCGATGCCGAGCTGCAGGCAGGCGCCGTTAGGAATCTCTTCCACAATCAACTGGGCTACTGCTTTATCAACATCAGTGGGAGGTGCGCCGGCACCCATCTCGGCGATGGCCGGATTGTCACCCTCTACAATATAATCAACATCGGAAATATGAATTCCTTCTTCATAACCGCCAAGACAACGAGGCATATTCTCGTTAATCTCGACAACAACAACGTCAGCAACTTCGCAGACTGCCTTCATATGGGAGGCATTAGGTCCAAAGTTAAAGTAGCCATGCTTATCCATAGGTGTAGTAACAAAATAAGCCACGTCCAAATGCTTAATGTTCTCTCTGTAATACATGGGAAGCTCAGAATACTTAACTGAAGCATAATATGCCAAGCCGCTCTTTACAGCCTTTCTCTCAATACCGCTCATATGCCAGGAGTTCCAGGTGAAATGGTCAGCCGCGTTCTCCACCTTAAAGATCTCCGGTGTCCACATGAGGATACCACCTCTGAAATTAACATTCTCCAACTCATCAGCTCTGGCTGCCAGGGCACGGTCAATAGCTACCGGTGTTCCGGTTGTCCAACCATAGTCTACCCAGTCTCCGGACTTAACAATCTTTGCCGCTTCTTCTGCCGTAATCAGCTTGTTGGCGTAATCTTTAATGAAACTCATGTGTTCCCTCCTTACTTTTGTCAATACCTGTATACTGATTGAAAAGTGTACCTTCTCTACTATCTGGACAAAATCTTGTTAAAAAAATATCATAATGTCATTCTACCATCTATTCATCTGAAGGTCAACTAATTTCAGAGCAAACCTGCATAATAAGATTCCATCAGGCGGCAATACTTCTTATGGATAATTCCAGGTCTCTCTTATATTTACGTGAAAAAGGTATCCGGCTCTGATCTTCCATAAAAATAGTGGATAAGGACCAGTTAATCCGGTCTACCCAAAGAGTATTAATAATTATACTCCTGTGGCATCTGACAAAACAAGGTGGAAGCTTTTCCTTAATCTCTTTCAGGTAACCCCAGAAAAGAATTTCTCTGGCTTTACTCTTCAACAATATCTTTTTATCTCTTGCTTCAAAGTAATATATCTCCCTGGTCGGTACATAGATCGTCTCATCCCCCTGTCGGGCGGCGAACCTCAAGGTGTGCAATTCCTCAAACCGCTCTTCATAGATGCTGTTAATCAACTTTTTAATGGTCTTTGAAAACCGTTCCTGGCCATAGGGAAATAATACTAATTCAGAAGGCATAATGATACTGTTCACATAGACTTCAGGAGAAAGATCCCTGGCCGCCATGAGCAAAAGCCTGGCCTCCGGTGAAGCCTGTCTGAGAGAATAAAGAGATGGGATATCCCCCTGCTTATCAATATGGTAAATGATGAGATCAAAACAAGGGCAAGGCCCGGACATTCCGTCTTGACCAGAGAAATCTCTGAAGGAAGTGACCATCAGCCTCTCCTCCCCGCGCAGAGCCGTGATATCACTACACAGCTTTTTTATCTGCTGCTCCTCTGCCGGATATTTACACTTTATAAATATACTTATCATCAAAATCTCCTTATCTTTTCCATATCAGATCCAGGCCCCTGACTGCCCGGAACTATGTGGCCGCATCAATCTTCTGCAGCCTGCAGTCATGTCGCTGGCCCTGGAGCAAAACCTCATCCTCAAACAGCCTGACTGATGTTCTGACTGTAAAACATTATTCCTCAGCAGCCTTGTCATCTTTCTGACTTCAAAGCATTATTCCTCAGCAGCCTTGCCATCTTTCTGACTTCAAAGCATTATTCCTCAGCAACCTTGTCGTCTTTCTGACTTCAAAGTATTATTCCTCAGCAGCCTTGTCGCAGCTTTGACTAAAGGACATTATTTCTCAGAGACTGGGCAGCAGCTCTTGTCTGGTCTTCCGTAGTCCTGTACTGGTCTGCTATGGTATTAAGATGACTCACCTGCTCATTGATCATCTTGCACATCTTTGCAATATCTGTATCCAATCCTTTAAACTTGGAAATATAGGTCTGACTGGCTTCGCTGCTCCAGACAGCCGTGCTGATTCCTGTAATCACCGAAATCATCTCCTGGGCTGTCTTACGTATATCATTACCAATCTGCTGATAGCTGGCTGCCGTCGATTTCAGTTTTTCCGGAGTTACCTTAATTCTGTCGCTCATCTGTCATCCCTCCTAACTGTTGGCTGTCGCTATGTTCTGTGATTCCATCTTCTTGTACAGGGAGATAATCTTCTCCAAAATCGTGAGCATAGCCGATATAATGGTAAAAAACAGCTTAATCTGAGCAAGATCTGTCTTCAGACTTTTCTTATAAGCCTCCTTGGCCTCACCCTCCCACATAGTGTCCAGACTGTTTCCAACCTGTTCCAGCTGCCCAATCTGCTTGTTCATGGTACGGCTCAGCCCCGCCAGCCGCTCCCTCTTAGCTTCCAGCTGTGCCGCTGAAATCGTCATCTGTGACATGATATCCCTCCTTTAATCAAATCTCTAAAAAGCGCTTGCAAATCCCATCCAGAAACTGGTTCAGACTCCTGCCTCCAGCTCCTCAGTCAAGATTCCTGTTCACGCCT
Organism: Lachnospiraceae bacterium UBA7026; assembly: GCA_002494165.1. GTDB lineage: Bacteria > Bacillota > Clostridia > Lachnospirales > Lachnospiraceae > Anaerobutyricum. Next base: position 50,327 of record DLBH01000049.1, read on the forward strand.
TTGCTGATATGGTTACGGTTGGAGTATATCACGTTCTGGAATATTTTTACATATTTTGGATAAAATGTCAATCATTATCGATAAGTGCTCAGCTCAAAAAATCCTTTCCTGCTCCCGCATGTTCAAAACCTTTTCCCACTGCTACATTTAATAAAACCTTTTACAATCCCTGCCATATCCAGAAACATTTCCCTGCTGCTACATTTAAAAAAGATTTCCCTATAATTAAAAAAGGACTTCATTCATCGACTGAAGTCCTTATGGCATATCATCATGTCATTGATTCTCTTTGAAACGGCCCGCATCCTGCCACTGCCCTGTACTCACACGGACAATGTCGCCAGACCCTCTTTTAAGAATCTCTCCATGTCTCACCAGGAGACATGTAAGGGTATAAATCTATACCCTCTGTGGCAGTTAGGCCATCATAGAGCCAGCCTTGTACCACATAAATATATCTGTCTGAAATTATTTCACAAAATATTTCAGGAATTATTTGTCAGCCTGAGCCTTGATAGCCTCTGTCAGCTTCGGAACGATCTTAAGAGCGTCGCCAACGATACCAAAATCAGCTACATCGAAGATCGGAGCATCCGGATCTTTGTTGATAGCGATGATGATGTCGGACTCTTCCATACCAGCTACATGCTGGATAGCTCCGGAGATACCGATTGCGAAGTAAACCTGCGGACGAACAGTCTTACCAGTCTGTCCAACCTGAAGGTCTTTCGGCTTCCAGCCACTGTCAACTACAGCACGAGAACAGGAAACTGTTCCGCCAATAGCCTCAGCCAGGTCGTCTAACATAGCGAAGTTCTCAGGTGAACCAACGCCACGGCCGCCGGAAACAAGGATCTTAGCATCAGCGATATCCACTGTTGAAGCTACGCTCTTAACAACCTCAAGGATCTCAACGAACTTGTCGTTCGGAGTAAGGTCAACCTTCTCAACAATAACTTCTGCCTTAGCACCGGCAACTTTGTCCTTCTTCTGCATAACGCCAGGACGTACAGTAGCCATCTGCGGACGATGATTCGGGCAGGCGATGGTAGCGATTGTATTTCCACCGAAAGCGGGACGGGTCATAAGTAACTGTCCCTGACGAGGCTCACTGTCTCCACGAGCCTTGAACTCACCAATCTCAAGAACGGTACAGTCAGCGGTAAGACCGGTAGCAACACGTGCGGATACACGAGGGCCAAGGTCACGGCCGATAGCTGTAGCGCCAACGAGCATGATTTCGGGCTTATACTTGTTAATAACTTCTGTCAGAGCGATGGTGTAGGGCTCTGTTCTGTACTCTTTTAATTCCGGATCGTCAACAACGATAACTCTGTCAGCGCCGTACTCTGCCAACTGGTCAGCCAGTCCTGTAACGCCGTCGCCGAGTAATACAGCTGTTACTTCTTTAGTCTCGATATCTGCAGCCAGGTCTTTTGCCTTTCCGAGAAGCTCGAAAGCGATGTTATCAATCTTGTTGTCAACCTGCTGAGCATAAATAAATACGCCTTTATATTCTGAAATATTCATTCTATTCACCACATTCCTTTTCAATTAGATAACATGTTTGGTTAACAGTTTGTCCATGATGTAGTCAACACCTTCCTCAGGTGTCTCAGCTGTCATCATAACGCCTTTGCCCTTACGAACCTTATCGGAAGCCTTAGCGATCTGAGTAGGAGATCCAGCCAGACCAATGTTGGCATCGTCAAGATCTTTAAGAGCAGGTCTGTTCCATACAGTGATCTCTGCGTCATAGGCATCAAAGATTCCGCCCGGTGTCATGTAACGCGGCTCATTTAACTCAGCGAGAGCTGTGATCAGGCAGGGAAGCTGAGCCTTCAGAACATGATATCTGTCATCATACTGACGCTTAACTGTGATGCTCTTGTCATCGATAGCAA
>DLBH01000082.1 GCA_002494165.1 Lachnospiraceae bacterium UBA7026
TCGCGTTAGCGACTTGGTACAATAGAAAAAAAGAAAATGGCAGGCGGATCTGGCTAAAAGCGATAAAAAAGGAACAAGACCACCTGGAAGAATAGTCTTATACGGCCAGGCTTGGCATCCTGCACAAGGAGAGTGGAGTTATACACTAAAGGGGAAAAACGCAAAACCGCCGGACAGGTTACCACTCTTAAAGCGGCCTCAGAGGCAGATTCCGAGTCCTGGAATTACCAGCCTCCCAGCACTAATGATACCGGCTATTACTATGGAGATATGTATAATTATTATCTTGTCCGTGGTTTTGCTGTAGTTGAGGCATCCGGTATCGGAACCTATGGATCGGAAGGATTTGAGCTGTGCGGTATGGATCTGGAGCGAGACTGCCACAAGGCCGTCGTAGAGTGGCTTACGGGAGACCGGCCGGCCTTCACTGACCGGGAAAACAATATGGAGATCAAGGCGGACTGGTCCAATGGCAAGATTGCCATGACCGGCTGTTCCTATGGCGGTACACTTCCCTATGAAGTTGCCACAACCGGTGTGAAGGGCCTTGAGACCATCATCCCCATCGCCGGAATCGCCAGCTGGTATGATTACACCAACAGCCAGGGCGTATCAACCATCAATGAAGTCCATTATGCCGACTATCTTGCTGCCTTCAACTGCGGCGGGACCTACCTGGATAACGACTGGACTGTTCCCAACGATGATTACTGTTCCTGGCTCTGGCAGATCTCCCGGGATCAAAATAAGACCAATGGGGATTATGCTCCAATCTGGGAATCCATGGACTATTCCAGAGACTATCAGGATATCCATTGCTCTGCCTTGATTATCCAGGGATTAAATGATTTCAATGTGTCAACCAGGCAATGCAAATACTATGATTACACCTTTTATATGCAGCCAACAGTCTATACAATCCAAAAGGGCCACCGGCTCAAGCTGATTCTCATGACCTGGGATCCCTACCGGGCTTTCCTGGATGAAGACTTCCTCCTTAATACAGAGGAGCCAGGTCAGGTCTCAAAATATGATTATTCCTACACGATCGACAACACAAAGCTCAAGGTTTCCATGCCCCTGGCAGACCAGTAAAGATTCTGGTTTTACATTCTTTTTATTGTTTATTAAGCCTGTTTCCGTTACAATAAAGATGACAGAATGATGTTGGTTTTACTAGAATATAAAATGAAAGGTGGTGCTATATGGGAAAGACAATTCAAGGATATTGGGATTGCCCTTACTGTGGCACTGTAGGCATCTCCGGAGCAGAAAGAGTCTGTCCGGGATGCGGACGTCCCAGAGGAACTGATGTAACATTTTATATGAAAGATAAGCAGGAATACATCGACAAAAAAGAAGGTGGCCCGGACTGGCTCTGCAGCTTTTGTGAGACCCTGAATTCGGGCAATGACACAATCTGTAAATCCTGTGGCGCCAGCCGGGAAGACAGCCAGAAAAACTACTTTGACCTCCACCCGGAAAGAAAAGAACAGCTGTCTGGCCAGGAGGCCATGGAATCGGCGACAGAAAAGAAAAAGAAGGAGATCCAGAACCTGACTGACAAGCAGGTCAATGCCGCCTCAGCAGGCAGCCGGTCTGGAAAGAGAAATCCTCTGATACTGGCTGTCCCGGTCCTTCTGCTGATCCTCATCTTTTTTGTTTTTCCGTCCAGGTCCAAGGATGCCTCCATAAGCGGTTTTGCCTGGTACAGGAGTTATGACATAGAAACCAACACCCTCATGGAGGAAAGTGACTGGACCCTGCCTCAGGATGCCACCCTCATAGCAGAGAAAAAGGAGGTCCATCATTATAATCAGGTCTTAGACCACTATGAGGAAGTGGAGAAGACCAGGGAAGTCATCTCCGGCTATCATACGGAAGTCACCGGCTACAAGGATAACGGTGACGGAAGCTTTGAGGAGATCACGGAAGAGGTTCCGGATTATGAGACAGAAACCTATACGGAAAACGAACCGGTCTATGTGCCTGTCCCCATCTATGCCACAAAGTACTATTATGAGATCTACCGTTACCAGGTGACGGATACCGCAGTCTCTTCCGGCCAGGACCAGGATGCCTACTGGGCAGATTATCCTTTAAATGAAGATCAGAGAGAGGGCGAGACAGAAGAAATATATTATTTCACTGTGAAGGCTAAGAAGAAATCTTACGACTACAGCACCGACTATGACACCTGGGCCAGCCTCCAGGAGGGTCAGACAATCAAAATGAAGGGCAGTCTCGCCAGTAAGAAGCTCTACGATGAGAATGGTGAGCAGATTCCGGCCAGCAAGGTTTCTGAAATAAAACAATAACTATGTAATTTTACATTGACCTGAACCCGTTAAAAACGTATAATTATTAATAATATTACATAAATATTAAAAAGTAGTAAAATGTGGTCATCCAAGACCAGCCTGCTTTTCCTATTATGTGTATTAGTAGATTATATTTTTTAAAGGATTGACGGATAATGAGAAAACTATTAAAATGTAAAGCCGTCTTACTGATTCTCTGTACGCTGCTATGCATGAGCCGCACTTTTGCCGCTTATGCCGCAGAGACAGGGGATCCGGAGGCGGCTTCTTCTGTTACAGAAACGAGTGGCCAGGCAGAAGTCGCCAGTGCCAGCAGTGCCAGCCTTGACGACGGGGTACTGACCGTGGGAACCAATGCGGAATTCCCACCTTTTGAGTATAATGGCGGGGACGGCCAGCCGGCCGGTTTCGATATCGAGTTAATCAAAGCCATCGGACAAAGACTGGGCGTGGAAGTAGACATCCAGAACATGGAGTTCGATGCCCTGGTCACCTCCATCAGCACCGGCAAGATTGACTGTGCCATAGCCGGTATGACCATCACCGAGGAAAGAAAGGAATCCGTTAATTTCTCTGACCCATATTACGATGCGGAACAGTATGTGGTTCTCAACAAAGATTCCAGTATTAAGACGGCCGATGACCTCTATGGGGCCCATCTTGGCTGCCAGCTGGGAACCACCGGTAATACCATCGCCTCCGATATAGCCAAGGAAGATGAAAAGACCGAGGTCAGCTCCTACAATAAGACCTTAGACGCCATCAATGACCTGAGAAATGGCCGTCTGGACGCTGTAATCCTGGACAAAAACCCAGCCAGTGTTTTCGTGGAAAAGTATGGCTCTGAGATCCAGGCCGTGCCAGGTGGAGATTTCGGCTTTGAAATAGAACAATATGCCATCGCCATTCCTCTTGAAGACTCAGTCCTCATGTACCAGATTAATGATGTGCTGGGAAAGATGAAGGAAGACGGCAGCTATGACAAACTGGTAGAGGAATATATTGACAATTATGAGCCACCGTCAAGCGGCAACAGCATCGCTGACAAATTCCGTACGGCCTTTATTGAAGAGGACCGTTATAAGCTTTATATCAAAGGTTTTGGTGTCACCATTGCGACAGCTGTCCTGGCGGCCCTGATCGGTCTGGTGATCGGAATCATCGTCGCCCTCATGCGGATGTCCGAAACCAGAGAAAGAAAAAGAACCATCTCTTCCCATATAGCAGGAGTATATATAGACATCATCCGGGGTACCCCGGCGGTTCTGCAACTTTTGATCATGTGGTTTATCATCCTGGCCAACAGTAAATCCCCCATCCTTGTGGCCAGCCTCTCTTTCGGTATTAACAGCGGTGCCTATGTGGCAGAGATCATCCGTGCCGGTATCCAGGCAGTGGATTCGGGACAGATGGAAGGCGGACGGGCCATGGGTCTGTCCAAGGTCCAGACCATGCGCTATATCGTCCTGCCCCAGGCCTTGAAAAACGCCCTGCCACCTTTATGCAATGAGTTCATTACCCTTTTGAAGGAGACTGCCATCGTCGGTTATGTAGGTATGACCGACCTTACCAGGCAGGCCAACATGATCACATCGGCCACTTATGAGGCCTTCATGCCCCTTATTGGTGCCGCAGTCATATATTTTACTGTGATCAAGCTTCTGACCATAGCATTCGGAAAATTAGAGAGGAGGCTGCGAGAAAGTGATAACCGTTAAAAACCTTCATAAAAGTTTCGGAGACAATAAGGTGCTCCGCGGAATAGACTATCATGTGAATAAAGGTGAAGTGGTGGTAATCATCGGACCCTCCGGTTCAGGTAAAAGTACTTTCCTCCGCTGCCTTAACCTGCTGGAACTTCCCACGAGTGGGGAGATCTGGCTGGACAATGACTGTGTCACAGACCCCAAGACCGATATCAATAAGATCCGCCAGCGGATGAGCATGGTTTTCCAGCATTTTAACCTTTTCAATAACATGACGATACTGGACAATATTACCCTGGCTCCGATGAAACTGAAAAAAATGTCAAAACAGGAAGCCGAGGACAAGGCCATGGTCCTCTTAAAAAGGGTAAACCTGGCCGACAAGGCCTCCGCCTATCCCGGCCAGCTGTCCGGCGGCCAGAAGCAGAGGATCGCTATCATCCGGTCCCTGGCCATGGATCCCGAGGTCATCCTTTTTGACGAGCCTACTTCAGCCCTGGACCCGGAGATGGTCGGTGAGGTTTTAGACGTCATGGTTGAGCTGGCCCACCAGGGTATGACCATGGTCTGCGTCACCCATGAGATGGGTTTTGCCCGGGAAGTGGGAACTAAAGTAGTTTTCATGGACCAGGGCGTAATCCAGGAAGAGAACGAACCCAAAGAATTCTTTGGCAATCCTAAAAACCAGCGCCTGAGGGATTTCCTTTCAAAGGTATTATAAACTAAACAAGGGCAATCCCTGCAAAGCTGATATAAATCTGGCAAAGGCGGTTACCATAAGGTGGCTGCCTTTGTGCTTTTGCCAGAGACCCTCCGGCAATGTAATCCATGATTGATTAAAAAATCATAGTAGGGTATGATAAAAAACATGTAAAGGAGATATCAAATGGTTGCAAATATTCTTGTTATTGATGCCCAGGGGGGCGGAATTGGCCGTCAGCTGATCAGTGAATTAGTAAAGAAAAATACCAGGGCCCATATCCTGGCTATAGGAACCAATGCCACTGCCACGGCCCAGATGCTCAAGGCCGGGGCAGATCATGGGGCCACCGGAGAAAACCCTGTGATCGTAGGCTGCCGGAATGCAGATTATATTATAGGCCCCATCGGTATCGTTATAGCCGATTCCATGCATGGGGAGATCACACCGGCCATGGCTGTGGCTGTAGGCCAGAGCAGGGCCGAGAAGATCCTGATCCCTGTTACCAGCTGCGGAAATCATGTTGTGGGTACGGGAGAGGCTAATTTAAGAGATTACATCCAGGAGGCCGTCAGACTGCTGACCGGGGCCCTTGGCCGGGATTAAGCAGTCACAATGCTGAACGGCTCCCTTGGCCGGAATTAAGCAGTCATAATGCTGACCGAGTCCCTTGGCCGGGATTAAGCAGTCATAATGCTGAACGGCTCCCTTGGCCGGGATTAAGCAGTCATAATGCTGAACGGCTCCTTTGGCCGGGATTAAGCAGTCATAATGCTGAACGGCTCCCTTGGCCGGAATTGACAGTATACAGCTGACATGCTATATTTTTTATAGACAGGAAGTCACAAGCGGCTGCAGGAAGCAGCCGGATATAATATAGTAATATTGTAATTTATTATTTTTAAACTGTTTTACTTATTTACAATCTATTTTATGACCATGCATTAGGGAAGGTGCGCCATATTCCAGAAGGAATATAGCGCTTTTTTTAATGTGATCCACTTCAAAAGGAGGACAAAACTATGGCATGTTTTCTCGTACCGGCCGCTGAGGCCGCAGTGACCACCATTGCAAGCAAGGTAATTGAGAAGAAGGAACAGGCAGAGGACAAAGAAAAACTGGCTCAGGGAGTAAATTTATCAGAATTAAATAAGCCCCATTTTTCAAGTAAGTTAAATAAACTGAATTACATGTTGTGGGGAGGCTCAGGCCTGCTGGCCTTTGAGCACCTGTGGCATGGGGAGATCCAGCCCTTTTTCCCCTTCCTTACGGCAACCTCTAATCCTGCCGATATGACCGCTATGCTTCATGAGATGTCTACGGTTGGAGTTTCTATGGCTGCTCTGGTGACAGGTGTATGGGCTGTCATGACTTTTATCAGTGGCAAGATTGAAAACAGAGAAGCTTCCCCGGAAGAAGCTTTACAGGAGGAGGCGGCTAAATAATGACCTTATTACTGACTGTATTTGCAGCCTTGGTCTCTACCCTGGTCTGGTACTGCAGCGAGGAGGCCCGGGCCCTTAAGGTGGGGGTTCTCTGCTATATGTTCTGGGGTGCCTCACTGATGTGGTTTGTGGATGCTGTTTTTGAATATATGGAGCTTAGAGCTGCCTATTTTACTCCTGCGGCGGCAGATATGCTCAATGACAGCTTCCTGGGTCTTTCGGTAATCGCCCTGGCCATGGTAGTCTGGATGGTCCTTCTTCTTGTGAAGGATCCCAATCATCTTATGAAAAAAAGGCCCTAAACCATTTAAACAAATACTAAATCATCTCAACAAGTACTAAGCCGTACTGAAAAAAAGGCTGCCGGACCAGGTGTTGGTGAGTGTTCCCTCTAATTACCATCACCCGGTACGGCAGCCTTTATCTGCGACAGCTGTAATTCTATTTCCATTGTAATTCTATTTCCATTCTTATTTGCATTTTTTATTTCCATTTTCCCATGTTTTTTTAAACTGCTAATGGTTATGATCCAGCAAAAGAAAATGACTCCTTCGAAAATCGATGATCCCTTCCTTTTTCATTTTACCCAGCTCTTTAGAAAGGGCTGTCCGCTCCACGTTCAGATAATCCGCCAGCTGCTGCCGGTCGAAAGGAATATCGAACTCCAGGGCATTTTTCTGTAAAGAAACACTGCTCAGATAGGAGAGGACCCGGCCTCTTATGGTATGGGGAGAGATATGAAAGCTTCTGCCGGAAAGATTGAGATTCTTGTGGGCAGATATGCCAAGCAGATTCCTGATCAGCTTATACTGCCACAGGTCCTTTGGCAGCAGATCCCGGATGGCAGCCCTCAGCTTCAGAAAAAGGATCTGGCAGTCTTCATTGGCCCTGACATCCACCAGCATGATTTCCTCATGAAGCAGGGCATAGGTCTCCGCAAAAATGTCATTTTCCTCCACCTTACTGAGAATCGTGCAATTACCCCAGCTGTCATTGTTTTCTATGGTCGCACTGCCCGACAAAAGAATACCCAGCCGGCTTGTACTGTTGCCGGCATGAAATATCATCTCACCCTTCTGGTAATTTTTTGTCCGTGCCTCCATTTCATCGAGGCAGCAAAGAATCTCCTCATCATTCATTCCCTGGAAAAGCATTATCTGTCTGCATCTTTCTACCATCAATTCTTTTCCCCCAAATAGTATTCTTGTCAAAAAAACTGCCTGCCTTAAATCCATTTTTCAAAAGGCCTGTCAAATGTGGTAGTTACCACATACATTTCAATTAAACTATACTATATTAGGATCATAAAAACAAGGAGGACAAGAAAATGATAAGAAAAATCATTCGCATAGATGAGGAAAAATGTAACAGCTGCGGCCTCTGTGCCAGTGCCTGCCACGAGGGTGCCATCGAAATGATTAATGGAAAAGCCAAACTGGTGAGAGAGCACTTCTGTGATGGCCTCGGTGACTGCCTGCCCACCTGCCCCACAGGAGCCATAAGTTTTGAAGAAAGAGAAGCACCGGCCTACGATGAGGCTGCGGTCAAGGAAAGCCAGAGAACAAAAGCGGAGGAGCAAACCATGGAAAAGAATACAAGTGCTATAAAGAAAACAGCCGGCCCCCATGGAGCCGGACAGGGCTGTCCCGGATCACAATTCATGGATTTCAGTAAAATGAGAGACCAGGGTACCCAGATTACCGGTCAGCCTGTCCATACCGGGCATACGGGGCCAGGTCCTCAAAGCCAGCCGGCTTCCTCAGTTCCTGCCGGTCAGATCCAGCCCTCATCCAGGCTCAACCAGTGGCCCTGCCAGATTAAGCTGCTGCCGGTGGAAGCCCCCTTCTACCAGGGAGCCCGGCTTCTGATTGCGGCTGACTGCACTGCCTATGCCTATGCCAATATGCATGAAGAATTCATGAAGGGCAGGATCACTGTCATCGGCTGCCCCAAGCTGGATTCCATCGATTACTCTGAGAAGCTGACAGCCATCATAGCCGGCAACGACATAAAGAGTGTCACCATCGTCCGTATGGAAGTTCCCTGCTGTGGAGGACTGCAAAGAGCCGCAGAGACAGCTCTGAAAAACAGTGGCAAGTTCATTCCCTGGCAGGTTGTCACCATCTCAAGAGACGGCAGAATCCTGGACCGGAGCTGACAGCGGTCAGCGTCTGGACCAGTAACGAAAAAAGTCATCAGCCGGACCAGAAGTAGTCCATCATGATTGCCCGCAAAAATCTGTCTTTAATGACCCAGCCTTAATAGCCGGCCTTTATTATTGTCATAATTTAACTGGATTTATGATATAGTAAGTCATGGCAGTCCTTGCTCAAGCCCTCATAAATATCATGGCAGTCCTTTTTCAGGTACTCATAATATTTAAGCATTCCTTTTCAGGTACTCATAATATTTAAGTAATCCTCATTCAGGCACTAATAAATGTCATGGTATTCCTTATTTGAACATTCATAAAAGGGATTGTCGGAAGGAGGTCCTTTATGACAGAAGAATATCTGGAAAAGATAAGAGAATTGCGCCAGCTGCTCCATCAGCATCCTGACCTGTCCGGCCAGGAAGGAGAGACCATAGAACTGCTTTGCAGTTTCCTGAAAAAATATACTTCCCTGGAGATCCATAGAAGGGATGGCTGGTTTTATGTGGTCAAAAAAGGCACCGGTGTCCACCAGCCCATGGCCTTCCGGGCCGATATGGATGCCCTGCCCATGGATGAATGCCTGGACCTGGCCTATGGGTCTCTGAAGAAAGGCATTTCCCATAAGTGCGGCCATGACGGCCATATGGCAGCCCTCTGCGGTCTTGCCCTGGAACTGGACCAGAAACTGGTGGACAGGGACCTGTATCTGATCTTCCAGCCGGCAGAAGAGACTGGCCAGGGAGCTTTACAGTGTAAAGATCTGATTAAGGAAAAAGGAATCCGCCTGATTTATGCCTTCCATAATCTGGGCGGCTTTCCGGAAAAAGCCATCGTTTACCACAGAGGTCTGACCCAGCCGGCCTCCGAAGGTCTTAGAATCCATTTTTCCGGCAGCCCGTCCCATGCCAGTGCTCCCGAGAAGGGGATTAATCCCGCCGCTGCCCTGGCCAGGCTGGTCCTCTATGCCGGGGACCTGACTGACCAGCTGGCAAGGTCTGAATCTGCCATGGTTCTCTGCACCATCGTTGGCTTAAAATGCGGAGAAGGTGACTTCGGTATCTCTCCGGGGGATGGATCGGTCAGTCTGACTCTCCGGTCAGACCGGGAGGCTGTGATGAAAGAGCTGGAGCAGAAGCTGCTTGACCAGGCATCAGCCCTGGCAGAGTCAGGCCATATGACCATGACCCATGAAATCTTTGACTATTTTCCCGAAACCAGAAACCATGACCAGGCCCTGGACCGGCTCCTGAGGGTGGGCGGTTCCATGAATCTGCCGGCCCATGAGATGGAAGATCTGTGGCGGGCATCTGAAGATTTCGGCTATTATCTCAAAGAATGTCCCGGAGCCATCTTTTATATCGGAAACGGGGAGAACTGGCCGCCTCTCCATACGGCAGCCTATGACTTTAATGACCGGATCCTGGAAACTGCCGTAGATCTGTTTCTGGGTCTGGCCCTGGACTAGGACTTTTGCTCCACTTCTTTGATTTCCTCCTCAGAAACTTCTTTTAAGGAGTAAGTATCAAAGGCCGGGTCTGAGGGCAGCTGGATCTCTATGTGGCCGATCCGGATCAGCCAGGCCTGGCCGGAAGTCATCTCCAGATCAAAGACATGACCTCCCCGGCTGCGGTCCTCAGAGATAAAATGAAGATGCCAGCCCGGGGCATTGATCCCGTCCATATAGTCTGGATAATAAACACATACCAGACTGCCTTTGATCTCTTTGAAAATGAAATCCTTCTGGGTTTTCTGTAAAATCTCCTTGAGGGCAATATGCTGGGAACGATAGGGGGCCTCCGACCTGGCCCGGACGAGAGGGAAGTTTCCATCAATTCGAATAATATGCATCCTGTTAAGTCCAAAACCTTCTTCAATTTTTACAGTAAGCAGGTCCTTGAGCGTATTGATGTCAGTGACCGGACCCAGACGGAAGGTCCGGGCATCCTTCATACCGGCAACGCAGGCAAAGGGAACTCCCATGTCAGACGGAGCCTCTGCAACCGTTCCGTCGTCCATAGCCCGGAAACAGCGGTGATCAACCACGATCATTTCACCATTCACATCTTCGAAGGTGCCCAGTCCGATATCGCCATGGTCCAGCAGATCCTTCACAGTAATGACTGCTTTTGTATAGCCCATGGCCAGGGCCTGCAGGGTTGATACCTGGTAAATAATATGATCCTTCAAAATACACCTCATTTCTACCGGTCCTGACCGGTCTTTTTATGAAAACCTCCTGGGATATTCTTAATTAAAACAGCTGTATCATAGTTATATATATCCCTGATTATACCAGCTATATCATAGTTTTCCATTTCCCGATTTATAATAATTATGTCATGTTTATTTTTACTCTAAAACTATGATAAGAGACACTTATCATAAATGTCAAGATGATAATAGGCCCGGCTCAGAGGATGAGTGCAGGCCATGTTACAGGACTCCAACCGGATTATCATGTCTTTAGCCTTAATAATTGTAAAGAATTATATTATGGGCAGGTTACCGGGGGACGCTGATATCCGCTGCCAGATTCACGACAGTCTGGACCAATAAAATATTTAGCCCATTATAACCAAAAAAATGTTACGATTTTTACTATTTTGATGTCCATATGCTATGAATATCCCCTTTATAAAGTGATATTATAAGATTAAGAGATTGGGATATTTTTGTATATTAGGAGGTTATCAATGGTTGCTAAAAATATTTTGATTATAACCGGAAGCCCCAGGGCTAACGGCAATAGTAATAATCTTGTAAAAGCCTTTGCCAAGGCAGCTTCTGCCGCAGGACACAAAATCGAGTATTTCGATGCGGCTAAGGCCGATATGCATGGGTGTCACGGAGACCAGAACTGCTTTAAGACCGGTCACTGCGGACTTAAGGATGACGGTGTAAAAATGTATGAGCTCATGGCATGGGCCGATGTTCTTGTATTGGCTTCCCCGGTTTACTGGAAGGGCTTTACTTCCTGGATCAAGCGGGTCATCGACCGTTTCTACGTATATGCTTCTCCCAAGGGACGGGCCAACTGCACCGTAAAGGAGACTTATCTGATCGCTACTGCCGGCAATCCAGATCCGGCTGTATTCGATGCCATGAAGCAGGAATTTGACCTGGTTAATAAGCTTCTTGATTTCCGCTGCGCGGGAAAACTGCTGGCAGGCGGACTCAAGGGACCAGAAGACTATAAGGACCATCCCGAGTATATACAGCAGGCCGCTGACCTTGGCTTCAAGGTAGGTCTGGAAAGTGAGATGGCAAGGACTGCATTTTCAACAAGGAAGAGTCTGCGGTCCCAGTGGAAGAGCATCTAGCCGGGTTTTTTAAATCCTGGCATCTCAAAGCCACAGCCACCGGCTGACCCCCATGGTCAGACCAGGCCGGCCTTAACCATAGAAAAAGCAAAACAGCTGTAATGGATCAACAGGTCCTTACAGCTGTTTTTTTAATGGTATTTCTTCTTACTATGTGGTACATTCCAGATAGGCGATAAAAGCTACTGAAAGATAACTATGAGAGGAAGGAAGCATGCATATCAGACATTTCTCAGACGCAGATGCTGCGGAACTTTCAGCCCTGATCAGGCAGACCCTCAGGCTGACCAATAGCAGGGACTATCCCCAGGCCATGATCGAGGACCTGGTGAAAACTCACACGGAAGACTATATAAGACAAAAAGCAGCCCAGACCCATTTTTATGTGGCAGAAGACCAGAGCCGTATCCTGGGATGCGGTGCCATCGGTCCCTGGGATGGGAGAGAGGATGAATGCTGTCTCTACAGCATCTTTGTCCATCCTGACTGGCAGGGACGGGGTCTGGGAAGATTCATCATAGAACGGCTGGAGCAGGATCCCTATTGCCTGCGGGCTGCCAGGATCGAGGTCCCGGCTTCCCTGACGGCGGTCCCCTTCTATCTAAAGCTTGGTTATCAATACAAGGCTGGGATGAAGGAACCGGACGAAAGACTCCTGGTCAGTCTGGAAAAATACAGGTAAAGAGTCCTTAAAAACCTCAAAGATACCATAAAAAATACATAAAAAAAGACCGGACCCGCCGGCTGCAGGAAGCTCTCAAACAGACCGTAATAAGATCTTATCTATCTAAATTATTAGATAAATGATAAGCAAATATTAAAATTTTATTACCGGCCTGCCAGCCCTTTACAAAGGAGGAAAAAAGAATTATAAATGGATTAGGAGCATATAAAAAAGCTCCTGATTGTTATTTTCTGCCAGCCGGCCTGGCTGGCAGGACTAATTCCCGTGGATGATGGACTACAGAACAGGTGAGAAGGTATTATCATGTTTAAGAATAAACATCTTTTTTTCCCAAATCTTATCAAAAAGCATAATAATCAGAAAAAAGAAGAGATACCTCCGTACTCTGTGAAATATGAAGGCTTTTACCAAAAGACCGAAGTCAAGTCCTTCGATACTGAGGAAGATGGAGAGGAAGCCATCCGGGTCTTTCTTCATGATAAGACAGTGAAGAATTCCCTCCTGACCAACTTCTATGAGAACGACCGGGTAGCTGAGATCAGTGACCCCGATGGCAACGACTGGTACTGCTGCACCAGACTCTGGGTTCCCTGAGGGAGATTTGGTCCGCCATCATTCTTTAAAATAGATGTCTCTGAGGAAGGAAGGCATGGACTGGAACATCATGGCCACGATGGTCTCCGATGAGGTCACATTGTCCTCCAGCACCCAGTCCTTAGTCATGCCTACCGTACCGTAGCAGTAGAGCTTTATGCTGAATTTTACCTGTTCATCCAAGACCTCTTTACCGGACATTTCCATGGCCAGATTAGTATACTCTTTGACAAAGTACTCATACATATATTGCCAGAGAGCGTTCTGGGAAGTATCCTCATAGGCCCGCTTATAAAAGAGCATCTCATTTTTCATCTCTTTCATACTCTGGGCTGCCTGCTTCAGGTCTATGATATTTACCTGGGAGGCGGACTGGTAGAATATCCATGCCACCAGTTCGTATTTGTCTTTAAAATGATAATAAAAGGTAGATCTTTCTATCTCAGCGGCGTCACAGATTTCTGTGACCCTTATTTTATTTATGGGTTTTTTAGTCATCAACTTCTTCATTTTATCTGCGATCCAAAGCTTGGTCCTGTCTGCCATAATTTTCCCTCAATTCTCTTATAATGATAACTGCCGGTGATCAGCTCAAAGATTTGTTAAGGATTATACCATATGTCCTGCCGGCAGCTTTTATCATCCATTTCCTGGTATTGTCATTATACTTCTGACCCGAAGCTATTTCAACATCAGCCAGGGATTCTGACTTTTTCAATCAATAAAATGCGTCCCATCGTCTTTTTAGAAGCCGGCTCCTCCCTGTAGCTCCAGAGACAGTTCATTTTTAAAAAGGAAGACCTTCCTGTAAGAAAAGCCACCACCAAACCTGAAATCCATGGTATATTAAATGATGTGTAATCTGATTAGACCGATTTAGTCCGGACTGATTTAAACGAATAATAATAAAGCTGGTATAAGCGGGTCTGATATAGTACCTGGACCCATCGCACTAAGGAGGAAGCTTTTTGAAAAAAATATTAGGAATTACATTCGGAGGACTACAGAAAAAAACTGTCACCCTTGTCCTGATGGTCCTTTTTATGACCATAGGCCTGCTGTCATTGATCTCCATTTACCAGGAGAAGATGCTGGTCCGTCTGGTCAATAAAACCAATACTGAGCAGCAGGATTCCATTTCCAGATCTTCAGAGGAAACTATGGCCAGTTTACTGAAGGAATCCATGATTAACTCCACCAGGCTCCAGGCCAATATAGCGGACAGTGATTTTTCAGAGGTGGTCAATAATGTCTCCATGCTGCAGAGCATGGCCCAGGGTCTCTATACCAACAGAGCCTCCCTGACTCCTGTTCCCTATGATTTACCGGACCTTGCAAAGGACGGCAGCTATTCGGCCATGGTCCTCCATGAAGAGGGTGTTGACTACACCCAGTCAGAATATCTTGGCATCATTGCCCATATGAGTGACCCCATGATTGCCCTGGCTGAAAATTCAGAGAAAATAAGTGGCTGCTATATCGGTCTTGCCGACGGCACCCACCTGGGTATAGACTCCAATACGAAAAATAAATACGATGAAAATGGAAATCTGATTCCCTTTCCTGTCCGCCAGAGGCCCTGGTACCAGGGGGCAGTAGAAAAGGGCGGTCTTTATTTTACCGGTCTGGAAAAAGATGCTTTCACCGGTGAGCCCGGCATAACCTGCTCCATGCCTATCATGGCAGACGGCAAGCCGATCGGCGTTGCCGGCATCGATATCCTGCTGGAAAATATGAATGATTTCATCAAGGCCTCCGCCGACAGCGAGGGAATCGTCTTCATCGTTAATGACCAGGGACAGGTGATTCTGGCAACGGAAGGCAATGAGCTTTTTAACCCGGAAGCCGGAGATCAGACCCAGGACCTGCGAAAAAGTGACAATAAAGACCTGGCCGCTTTTATAAACCAGTCCCTGAAACAGACGACGGACCTGGCCCTCATTGAGATCAACCATAAGAAGTATTACATGGTTGGATCACCGGTGCCCACCATCGGCTGGTCTGTGGTCTCGGCCGTTGATCAGCAAGTCACCGGCCAGATGGAAAAGCAGTTACTGGATGATTATGCCAGAATCAATGACCAGGCCACCAGCCAGTTCAGGCAAGGTACGGACAAGACCATAAAAACCGGTCTCCTGGTCCTGCTCTTTATCATTCTTTTATCCACTTTTGCAGCTCTGGTTGCTGCCCACAGGATCGTCAAACCCATCGAAGACATCACCAGGGACATCAACGATTGCGGTAAAACCGGCCAGCTTTTTGTCATGAAGGAGGCCTACAGGACCAATGACGAGATCGAAATCCTGGCCGAGTCTTTCGACGACCTGTCGAAGAAAACAAAGAAATATATAGAGGATATCACGGAAATCACCAAAGAAAAGGAGAGGGTCAGCACTGAGCTGCAGATGGCCAACCGTATCCAGACCAGTATGCTGCCCGGCGTCTTCCCGCCTTATCCCGACCGGAAGGAGTTTGACATCTTTGCCTCCATGGATCCGGCCAGAGAGGTAGGCGGAGATTTCTATGACTTCTTCTTAATCGATGATGACCACCTGTGCATGGTCATGGCAGATGTAAGTGGCAAGGGGGTTCCGGCTGCCTTGTTCATGATGATCTCCAAAGTTATCCTCCAAAGCTGCGCCATGCTGGGCCGGGGAGCCGGAGAGATCCTGGTCAAGACCAATGAAGCCATCTGCTCCAGCAACCAGGTGGATATGTTCGTCACCGTCTGGCTGGGCATCCTGGAGATTAGCAGCGGTAAGATCACTGCCGCCAATGCCGGCCATGAGTACCCTGCCTTGATGAAAGATGGCCGTTTCTCCCTGCTGAAGGACAAGCACGGCCTGGTCATCGGGGGTATGGACGGAGTCAATTACAAGGAATACGAAATCAGTCTGGAACCGGGTGACAAGCTTTTCCTTTACACAGACGGTATTCCCGAAGCTTCTGACCAGGATAAGAAGATGTTTGGCACAGACAGGATGGTCGATGCCCTCAACAGGGCGGCAACGGCTTCCCCCCGGGAAATTCTTGCCCAGGTCAGCCAGTCCGTTGAAGACTTTATTAAAGGAGCGGAACAGTTTGACGATATGACCATG
>DLBH01000009.1 GCA_002494165.1 Lachnospiraceae bacterium UBA7026
CAAGGACTGCTATGCGGCCCTGGGTGTCATCCATGAGATGTACAAGCCTATTCCCGGCCGTTTCAAAGACTATATCGCCATGCCCAAGGAGAATATGTACCAGTCTCTTCACACGACCCTGATCGGTAATTCAGGGACTCCTTTTGAAATTCAGATCCGGACCTTTGAGATGCACCGGACCGCTGAATACGGTATCGCGGCCCACTGGAAGTACAAAGAGGGCGGCGGAGAGATAAATAAAGAAGAGGAAAAGCTGAGCTGGCTGAGACAGATTCTGGAATGGCAGCAGGATACTTCTGATAATAAGGAGTTCCTCAGCATCTTAAAGACAGAGCTGGATCTCTTTGCGGAGAAGGTCTACTGCTTCACCCCCCAGGGTGATGTCAAGACCCTTCCTTACGGTTCCACCCCCATTGACTTTGCCTACCTGATCCATACGGCCGTCGGAAATAAGATGGTTGGTGCCAGGGTCAACGGCAGACAGGTGCCCATCGATTATCAGCTGCAGACCGGAGACCGGGTGGCCATTATTACCTCCCAGAACTCCAAGGGTCCCAGCAGGGACTGGCTGACCATCGTCCGCAGCTCCCAGGCCAGACAGAAGATCAACCAGTGGTTCAAGACCCAGTACAAGGAGGAGAACATTTCCAAGGGAAAGGAACTTCTAGAGCGTTATGCCAAAGGAAAAGGCCTGAACCTTACCTTGTACATGAAGCCGGAATACCAGAAGAAATGCATGACCAAGTATGGTCTCAAGACCTGGGAATCGGTCCTGGCAGCCGTGGGACACGGCGGCCTCAAGGAGGGCCAGGTTGTCAACAAGCTCAAGGAAGAGTACGAGAAGGACCATGCTTCCAAGATGACCGACGAGGACATCCTCAAGGAAAATGTGGCCAAGAATACCGTCAAGAGGCCTGACCGGAACCGGTCTGCATCCGGCATTACTGTCCGGGGTATTCATGATGTATCGGTCCGTTTCTCCAAGTGCTGCAGTCCGGTGCCCGGCGATGAGATCATAGGCTTTATCACCAGAGGCCGTGGCATCTCCATCCACAGGACGGATTGTGTCAACATAGTTAACATGCCCGATACCGACAGGTACCGGCTGATTGACGCCGAGTGGGAACCGGAGGCAGCGGGAGACAGTGGCGAGATGTACATGACAGAGATCTGTATCTACTGCCACAACCGGACCGGCATCCTCCTGGATGTTTCCAAGGTTTTCATGGAATTAAGTACGGATATCAAGTCTCTGGCAACAAGAACAAGCAAACAAGGGCTTGCCACTATTGTTATCTCCTTCGAGATCAAGGGTAGGGATGACCTTAACCATATTATTATGAAACTGAAAAATATTGAAAGCGTGATCAGTGTGGAGAGAAGCGCCGGATAAATAACAGTAAAGCTGGATAAGTGATATTAAAGCTGGATAAGTGACAGTTAAGCTGGATAAGTAATATTAAAGCTGGATAAGTGATATTAAAGCTGGATAAGTGATATTAAAGCTGGATAAGTGACAGTTAAGCTGGATAAGTGACAGTTAAGCTGGATAAGTAATATTGTACCCGGATCAGTGACAACATACTGAGGAGGAATGTATTATGGGAACATTAAAGGTGGCTTGCGCCCAGTTAGGCCCGATTGATACTAATACCTACGTCCTGATGGACGACCAGATAAAAGAAGCAGTGATTATCGACCCGGCCGGCAGCGCCGATGAGCTGGCCAACTATCTGGAGGAAGGCGGATATACCTTAGACGGAGTCCTTCTGACCCACGGCCACCATGACCATATCGGAGGCCTGGAAGGCCTGAGAGAGCGCTACGACCGCTGGAGTCTCCGGGTGTACGCAGCCAAGCCTGAGCAGGAGGTCCTGATGGTGGCAGACTACAACTTAAGCCCCATGTTCGGCCGCGGTTATACAACCCATGCCAACATGATGCTTAAGGATAAGGAGATCTTCGAAGTGACTTCCGCCCACAAATGTCAGATTCTTTACACACCCGGTCATACCCTGGGCAGCTGCTGCTTCTACTTTGAAAAAGAAGGCTGGCTCTTCGCAGGAGACACTCTCTTTGCAGGAAGTATCGGCAGGACTGATTTCCCCACCGGTAACTACGAGCAGCTGATCCGGTCTCTCAATGATATCCTCATGAAGCTGCCCGATGAAACGATTGTATTCCCGGGCCATGGTCCCCAGACCACCATCGGCCAGGAGAGAAAGACCAATCCTTTTGTGGAGCGATAATACTCCATGTTATATCTTATACAGAATGACAGACAATACGATTACGATGTAAGAGCCATAGCCCTGGCCTTTTTTGAGCGGGAGAAGATCCAAGAGATCAAAGAAGAGGACCTGCCCCAGGACCTGGGCCAGGCCAGACTTTGCCGGCTGGACTTCCAGGACCGGCTGGTCAAGGGCTCAGTCACTGACGGCAGCGGCAAAAAGGTGACAGAAGAGGTCAGCTGCGATTATAACGACCACAAGAATTGCCGCAATGACGTCAGCCGTTTTCTCTACAGATTATTTTCCGCCTACACCGGACGGACCCTGCCATGGGGCATGCTGACCGGTATCCGGCCCACTAAGATTATCATGAGCTGGATGGAGGAGGAAAAGGATCCGGAGAGGCTGGAAAAACGGTTCATGGAAACCTATCTGACAGACCGGCAGAAGGCAAGACTCTGCAGGACAGTAGCCTTCCACGAAAAGGAACTGCTGGAGAGCCATCCCTTTGAGGAGGAGTACAGCCTCTATGTAGGCATCCCCTTCTGTCCCACCACCTGTCTCTATTGTTCCTTTACCTCCTTCCCCGTCAGCCGCTTCGGCGACCGGATGAGAAAATACATGGAGGCACTGGAAAAGGAGATCACTTATACGGCCCAGGCCTGTGCCGGCAGAAGGATGACCAGCCTCTATGTAGGAGGCGGTACTCCCACAGCCTTAGACGAGGCTTCCTTGTCGCGGCTGATGGAGATACTCCACCGGAACTTTGATCTGGGACAGCTGGCAGAATTCACCGTGGAGGCCGGCCGGCCAGACAGCGTAAATAAAGACAAGCTGCGGATCTTAAAGGATGCGGGAGTCGGAAGGATTTCCATCAATCCCCAGACCATGCATGACGAGACCCTGAAGCTGATCGGAAGAAACCACACCGTCGCCCAGACCATAGAAGCATTTTCCATGGCCAGGGAGGCAGGCTTTGACAATATTAATATGGACATGATCACAGGCCTTCCGGGAGAGGAGATCCGACATGTCCAGAGCACTCTTGAGCAGATCCGCCGGCTGGAGCCGGAGAGTCTGACCGTCCATTCCCTGGCCATAAAGAGGGCTGCCAACCTCAACATTGAGATGGAGCGCTACCGGTCCCTGGTCAAGGGCAGCACCAACGACATGCTGCGCCTGGTAGACTGGTGTTCAAGGGATATGGGCATGACCCCTTACTACATGTACCGACAGAAGAATATTCCAGGCAACCTGGAAAATATCGGCTACAGTATTCCGGGCAGGGAGTGCCTTTACAACATTCTGATTATGGAGGAGAAGCAGGACATTCTGGCCTGCGGGGCAGGAGCGACCAGCAAGTATGTATTTTCCGGGGAGAACCGGATTGAGCGTACGGAATCGGTCAAGAACCTGGACCACTACATATACAGAATCGATGAGATGATTGACCGGAAAAGAAAATATCTGGAGAAAGACTGTCCGGTTTAGACTAGAAGGAGACAATAAATATGGCTAATGACAATCGGGTCCATGACCTGGAAACGTCTCTGCAGGATTCTCTTGGAGAGCAGCTTCTGCATGGTATGATTGTGAGTAATCTGGCAGTCATGCTGGCAAGAGAGCTGGGACTGCCGGAGGAAGAATGTCATGAACTGTCGATTGCCGGTATGGTACATGATATCGGAAAGCTGCGCCTCAGATCTTATGTCTATGATGAGAAGGAGGCCAGGATGGATATAGATGAGCTTCGCTATGTCAGGATGCATTCCTCTCTGGGCTATGTGATCCTGAAGGACGAGGGCTTTTCTGACTATGTCCAGACAGCAGTCCTCTATCACCATGAAAATGTGGATGGCAGCGGCTACCCCAATAATCTGAAGGGGGATGAGATCCCGATGAATGCTAAGATCCTCAGGGTCTGCGATGCCTTCGGAGCACTCATCTCCAACCGCCCGGTTCGAAGCGCATTTGATATAGAGACAGCACTCACGATTATGATCGATGAAGTAAAGTATTTTGACATGAAGGTTTTCCTGGCTTTCCAGAAGCTGACCCAGTCCGAAGAGATGAAAAACATGCTCCACCGCCTGGGCATCTCATGACCGGGATGAAGGCGGCCTCAGGATGGGAATGAGACTTATCTGTGGAAATGCAGATGAAACATATCCAGTGATTCATACCTGGGGCAATGCAGATGATTCATTTCCGGGGAAATGAGAATGGATTATATTTGCAGGAAGGCAGATGGTTCATTTTCGGAAAAATGAGAATGGATTATATTTCAGGAAGATTAATAGTTCCTGTTTTTGGAAATTTTAAATAATCATTATTTGTAAAAATGTAAATGGTTTTTACGTGCAGAAATATGATACTATATGCTTCTGCACGTAAAATTATGTATAGAAATAGTATTACAGCTAAGAGATAGCATCTTATCAGCTACTAAAAAATGACACAGGAGGAAGAGAGACATGGCTGAGTCAATGAAAGGTCTGAAGAGGACTCATCGTTGTACGGAAGTATCCAGAGACCTGATCGGTGAGACAGTAACCGTGATGGGCTGGGTACAGAAAAGAAGAAATCTGGGAGGAATGCTTTTTGTGGATCTCCGTGACCGCAGCGGCATACTCCAGCTTTATTTTGATGAAGAGACCATAGGCAAGGAAGGCTTCGAAAAAGCCGCAACCCTGAGAGCCGAGTTCGTGGTTGCAGCCACCGGCCTTGTGGAGAAAAGAAGCTCCGAAATCAATGAAAGCCTGAAGACAGGCGATATCGAGATCCGGGTGAAAGACCTGAGAATCCTCTCAGAGTCTGAGACACCCCCCTTCCCCATCAGCCCTGACATCACCGTCAAGGATGACCTTCGTTTAAAATACAGGTTCCTCGACTTAAGAAGACCCAACATCCAGCGTAATCTGATCCTAAGAAGCCAGGTAGCCATGCTGACCAGGCAGTTCCTGGCAGAGGAAGGTTTCCTGGAGATCGAGACCCCCATGCTGACCAGGAGCACACCGGAGGGAGCCAGAGATTACCTGGTACCCAGCCGTGTCCATCCCGGCAACTTCTATGCCCTTCCCCAGTCACCCCAGCTCTTTAAGCAGCTGCTCATGTGCTCCGGCTATGACCGCTACTTTCAGCTGGCCAAATGCTTCCGTGACGAGGACCTGCGGGCAGACCGGCAGCCGGAGTTCACCCAGATCGACATGGAGCTGTCCTTCGTCGACGTGGACGACGTTATTGATGTCAATGAAAGGCTCCTTGCCTTCTTATTTAAAAAATGTCTGGACGTGGACGTCCAGCTCCCCATCCAGCGGATGACCTGGCAGGATGCCATGGACCACTATGGCTCCGACAAGCCGGACCTCCGCTTTGACATGCAGATCCAGGATATCAGCGACCTGGTAAAAGACTGCGGCTTCGGCGTCTTCACCGGCGCCCTGGAAAATGGCGGCCTGGTCCGCGGCCTCTGTGCCAAGGGCATGGGCGATCTGTCAGCCAAGAAAATGAAAAAGGTTGAAAAGCATGCCAAGGATTACGGTGCTAAGGGTCTTGCCTACATCCAGCTGAAGTCAGACGGCTCTGTAAAATGTCCTTTCTCCAAGTTCGTCTCTGAGGACAAACTTCAGGAAATCATCACAGCCATGGGCGGCGAAAAGGGCGACCTGATCGTCTTTGCCGCTGACCAGTTCAAGGTAGTTTGTGACGTACTGGGCGCCCTCCGTCTGCAGTTCGCAGAAGAGCTGGGCCTCTTAGACAAGTCAGAATTCCGTTTTGTATGGATTACGGAATTCCCCCTGCTGGAGTGGTCAGAGGAAGAAGGCCGTTACACAGCCATGCACCACCCCTTCACCATGCCTATGGAAGAAGACCTGGATCTTATCGATTCCGACCCTGGCAAGGTTCGCGCCAAGGCCTACGATATCGTCCTTAACGGAACCGAGCTGGGCGGCGGCAGTGTCCGTATCCACCAGAACGACGTCCAGGAGAAAATGTTTGCCGCCCTCGGCATCCCTGCCGATGAAGCCAGAGACAAGTTCGGCTTCCTCCTCACTGCCTTCCAGTACGGCGTACCGCCTCACGCAGGCCTGGCCTACGGCCTGGACCGCCTGATCATGCTCATGGCCCAGGAAGACAGCATCCGCGACGTGATCGCATTTCCTAAGATTAAGGACGCCTCCTGCCTGCTGACCGATGCCCCCAACCAGGTGGACCAGAAGCAGCTAGAAGAACTGAGCCTGAAGATTGAGATTGGTGAGAAAGAATAATCCTGCCAGTTTGTGGAGAGGAAAGAGAGATTCCTATATCATCTAAAGAGATATTCCTATCTCATCTATAGAAAAAACTGAGTAAGTCCCGACCTGCCAAGTCGACAGGCCGGGGCTTGTTTCTTAAATTATAAGAAAATACTGGTCCGGGAATATAAGTTAGGGGAGGGGGTGGGAGATTTAATTATAATGATTAATTGGAAATGTTCAGCCATGGGTGGTCATAAACGACAGGTCTGGATCTGTTTATAAATTTAAAGAAATTTAAAGAAAATGCTAGTTCGGGAAAAATAGTTATGGTAGGGGGATAACAGTCCAGAAATAATAGTTGCGGTAGGAGATATCAGACTTAAATACTAGTTAAGGAATATTAGTTATGATAGGGGATATCAGTTCAGAAATGTAATTTGGGGTTGGAGATATCAGATTTAAAGATTAGGCTAAATAAGTATATGATCAGTTAGGGTCAGCCAAAAGTGACAGGCCGAGACCTGCTTTTTGATTATAAGATAATGCTGGTTTGGGAATATAAATTATGGTAGAAATTATCAGGTTTAAATATCAGGATCAATAGTATATAATCAGCCAGGGTCAGCCATAGGCAGACAGTATAAAAGCCGGCAAAGACAATAGCGTTAAGCCCTGCGTATATAGGAAATATGCAGAGAATTGCTGAGTATTTTGACATTGAAAAAAAGATGATTTTTGTGCTTGACTTTGGTTTCCTTCTGTGATAAATTATAGAAGTTCGCAAGCGGACCAAGAAAAACCGCATGACGAGCGAACACATAAGCAGCTTGACAACTGAATAACA
>DLBH01000027.1 GCA_002494165.1 Lachnospiraceae bacterium UBA7026
ACGGGCAGGCCGTGGGTATCCCAGCCGGCCTTGCGGGGAACCATGTAGCCCTTCATGGTCCGGTATCTCGGAATCATATCCTTGATGACACGGGTCAGCACATGGCCGATATGAGGCTTGCCGTTGGCTGTGGGCGGTCCGTCATAAAAGGTGTAGACCGGATCTCCCTCCCGGATCTCCATACTCTTCCTGAAAATGTCATGGTCTTTCCAGAATCTGGCCGTCTCTTTTTCCCGTTCCACAAAATCAAGATTTGTCGATACTTTCTTATACATGAACTTCCTCCTGTTTAAATCCGCCATAATAGTATAAAAAAACTCCCATCCCAGTAAAATAAGGATGAAAGCACTGCAATCATTATACCACCTGTCCATACTGTCATATGTCTCTTCTGTAACGGGAAGAACCCGTTGCCGCTTACTGAAGCTTTCTGCGGCACAACTCAGGAGTGATCTTCGGTTACCTGCTACCGGCGGCGGATTCCCACTATCTCCGCCTCACTGGGGCTTTGGCAAGGACCTACTGTCTCCATCTCAGTTTTTTCACAGAGGATATCATATCCCATTCCCCAGAAAATGTCAACAAAAATTCTTTTATTTTACCAGATGCTATGATAAAATAAACTGATATTTTAAACCGCCGCAGTCCATAAACCTGCGGCCTGTCAGCAAGAGGAAACAGCCATGATCAAAAAAGTAATCGTTTCCATACTGTGTGCTCTCATAGTAGCCTGCGTAGTATCCTGCGGTTTTCTGGCCCTGTATTTTATACTGCCCAGCCAGAAGGCCCGGATGTCCATCAGCCTGCCCAGGTCTGTGGAGGACAGCAGCGAGGTCCTTGCCGCCCAGGCCACCAGCCAGGAGGACGGGACTAGTATCACCTACATTCCCAATGTCAACGAGTCGCTTACTCTCAGGGAGGAACCTGACAGCCGCGCCTCTGCCATAGCCAGCCTGCCCCTCTACACCCACATGAAGATTGAGCAGGAAGTGGATAACAGTCCCTTTGTCTATGTTCTGGTGACCTCCGGCCCTTACGAAGGCTACCAGGGTTATGTGAACAGTGATTATATACAGCCTCTGGGCGCTGACCCGGAAGCGACGGAAGGAGAGGAGTAATTATGTTTTCGACAAATTTAACCATGATGACTGACTTGTACGAACTGACCATGATGCAAGGTTATTTCCTGGAGAAAAATGAAGACATCGTAGTCTTTGACGTGTTCTACAGGACCAACCCTTCCGGCAGCTCCTACGCCATCACCTGTGGTCTGGATCATCTGATCAGCTATATAAAAAACCTTACTTTTTCCTATGAAAATATCGATTATCTCAGAAGTCTTGGCATCTTTAAAGAAGAATTTCTTTCCTATCTGGCCGGCTTCCATTTCAGCGGGGATATCTACGCCATTCCTGAAGGAACCGTGGTCTTTCCCAAGGAGCCCCTGGTCAAGGTGATCGCTCCCATCATGGAGGCCCAGCTGGTAGAGACCACTATCCTCAATATTATCAACCACCAGAGTCTGATCGCCACCAAGGCTTCCCGGGTGGACTACGCCGCCGGCGGCGGTGTCATGGAGTTCGGTCTTCGCCGGGCCCAGGGACCGGACGCAGGAACCCTGGGTGCCAGGGCTGCCGTAATCGGTGGCTGTGTGGGCACTTCCAATGTCATCTGCGGTGAGCTTTTCGGCGTTCCGGTCATGGGCACCCACGCCCACAGCTGGATTATGAGTTTCGATGATGAATACACTGCCTTTAAGACCTATGCGGACATGTACCCGGATGCCTGCATCCTTCTTGTAGATACCTATGATACTCTGAAGTCGGGTGTCCCCAATGCTATCCGTGTTTTCAGGGAAATGCGCCAGGCCGGTATCAAATCTGCCAAATACGGTATCCGTCTCGACAGCGGCGACCTGGCCTACCTGTCCAAGAAAGCCCGGAAGATGCTGGACGAAGCAGGTTTCCCGGACGCCATCATCTCCGCTTCCAGCGACCTGGATGAGCATTTGATCAACAGCCTCCGGAACCAGAAGGCGGCCATCACCTCCTGGGGCGTGGGAACCAACCTGATCACCTCAGCTGACAACCCTGCTTTCGGCGGAGTCTACAAGCTGGCGGCCATCAAGCATCCCGGTGACAAGGAGTTCACTGCCAAAATCAAGATTTCCGAAAATCCGGAGAAGATCACGAACCCGGGCAATAAAATCATTTACAGAATCTATGATAATGACAGCGGCAAGATCAAGGCAGACCTGATTTGTCTTGAGGGAGAGACCTATGACACCAGCAGGGACCTGACCATCTTTGATCCCATCTCCACCTGGAAGAAATCGAAACTGCCGGGCGGAAGCTACACCATGAGGGAACTTCTCCAGCCCATTTTCCAGAATGGCCAGTGTGTCTATGAATCACCGAAGACCATGGATATCAAGGCCTACTGTAAGAAAGAACTGGATACACTGTGGGATGAGAACCGTCGTCTGGTAAATCCCCAGACCGTCTATGTGGACCTGTCCAGAAAGCTTTTCGACCTCAAGCACCGGCTGCTAGGCGATGAGAAGGACCTGCAGAATCAGAGTGAATAAGGTAGCCTTAAATAGAATTATTATTTACAGAAGACTTATTTGTAGAATTTAATATAGAAAAAAGTCGCGTCGCCGTAACATTTCCTGTCCTCTCAACAGAGGATGTCAGATGTAGCTGCGACGCATTTTTTGCGGGCATTTGCCGGGCCCTGTGCCCCCGGAACAGGACCGGTCCGGATATATGTTTTTCCCTTTTCAACAAGAAACACTTTCCCGGTCCATTTCTATTCATTTTCCCAAAAAATTATGATAACATTCACAAAACCATGGAAAATACATCTGTTTTTTCCAGACGGGAAGGCTGCAGACAAAGACCAAAAGATAAAAGATACATGGAAATATAAGAAGGAATTATCATTCAGAAAGGAGTTTTTTATGTTAGGTTTTGATTATTACACCCCGACACTGGTCCGGTTTGGCAAAGACACGGAATCTTCCGCAGGAGAATTGATTAAGTATTTTGGAGGCTCCAGGGTTCTGGTCCATTACGGCGGAAAAAGTGCCCTGCGCTCCGGTTTAATTGACAGATGAAGAGACCGCAGAAAAAGGAATCGCCGCTATGGAAGACTTCTACCATAAGATTGGCATGCCGGCTACCATGACTGAGCTGGGAATCTCTCCCACAGAAGACCAGATTCGCCAGATGGCCCAATCCTGTATGGAGGCGTCCGGCGGCGGAGTCGGATCTGCCAGGGAGCTCCTGCTTGACGACATGATTGAGATCTATACCATGGCTTTATAATTATCCCCTTTTCCCCGCCAGAAATATAATGATAATAAAAAGAGAGCAGCTTGCGCTGCTCTCTTTTTTGGAGAAGGTATTTTGCTGTCTTTCAACAGCAAGAATAATAATGTATTGGGGGGGGGTTACGCTATTATAATAGCACCTCCACCCATATAAGTGTGCATAAATATTTAAAAAATAAAAAAATATTTTTGTGCAAAGTATAAGGAAAATGTTTTGTTTATCAGCCCTCACCGGCTTCTCTTTCCTCGAAAAGGGCCTCGAACTCTTCCCTGTTAATCCTCTCCTTTTCCAGGAGCAGGGCAGCACAGGAATGGAGGACATCCATGTGATCTGTGAGAATCCGCCTGGCATCCTCATAGCAGGAATCGACGATCCTCTTCACTTCATCATCAATCTCGCCGGCGACCTTTTCACCGAAGCTCCTGGAATGACCCAGGTCCCTGCCCAGGAAAATCTCATCGGAGCTTTCTTCGTAATTCAAAAAGCCCAGCTTCTCGGACATGCCATACTTGATGACCATGGCCCGGGCCGTATCTGTCACCTGCTTGATATCCTGGGAGGCTCCCGTTGTAATATCATCGAAAATAAGCTCCTCCGCCAGCCGGCCTCCCATGCCGACCTTAATGTCCTGGAGCATCTTGCCCTTGGTAGCAAAAATATTATCATTTTCCGGCAGAGGCATGGTATAACCCGCTGCGCCGACTCCCGTCGGTATGATGGAGACCGTGTAGACCGGGCCCACATCCGGCAGGACGTGGAAGAGAATGGCGTGGCCGGCCTCATGGTAGGCTGTGATCCGCCTCTCCTTTTCGGGGACCACCTTACTCCGCTTCTCCCGGCCGATACCCACTTTGATAAAAGCCTTCTTGATATCATCCATCTGGATAAAGCTGCCGTTTCTGCCGGCCGCGAGTATGGCGGCTTCATTCATCAGATTCTCCAGGTCTGCACCGACAAAGCCCGGGGTCGTGCGGGCAAGCTGGTGAAGATCCACATCGTCACCGATGTTCTTGCCCTTGGCATGGACTCTCAGAATCTCTTCCCTTCCCTGGACATCCGGCGCACCGACGCTGATCTTACGGTCAAAACGACCGGGACGCAGAATGGCCGGATCCAGGATATCCACCCGGTTGGTGGCCGCCATAATAATAATACCCGTGTTGGTGCCGAAACCATCCATCTCCACCAGGAGCTGGTTGAGGGTCTGCTCCCTCTCGTCATGGCCTCCGCCCAGGCCACTGCCCCTGCGCCGGGCCACGGCATCAATCTCATCGATGAAGACGATACAGGGGGCATTGTCCTTGGCCTGCTCGAAAAGGTCCCGCACCCTTGAAGCGCCGACACCCACAAACATTTCCACAAAATCCGATCCGGATATGCTGAAGAAGGGGACTCCGGCCTCGCCGGAAACAGCCCTGGCCAGCAGGGTTTTACCGGTTCCGGGAGGACCCACCAGAAGAACACCTGTCGGTATTCTGGCACCCATGCGGGTATACTTGCCCGGGTCCTTCAAAAAGTCCACGATTTCTTCCAGCTCCTCCTTCTCTTCTTTGAGGCCTGCCACATCAGCAAAGGTCACCTTTTTGGCGGCAGGATCCACCATGCGGGCCCTGCTCTTGCCAAAATTCATCATCTTTCCATTACTTCCGCCGGCGGCTGACATCCGGTTCATCATCCAAAACATGAGCAGGATCAGCAGGAGGGTTCCCATCCAGGGCATGACCGATGAGAGCAGACCTCCCTCTGTCACTTTCACATCCTCAACCTGGCAGGAGATACTGTACTGGTCTGCCAGACTGACCGCCTTGTTGACATCTGTCAGATGGACTGTCCGGGGGGCAGACCCATCCTTGAATTCCACCAGGACCGAGCCTGTGGGGACCTGGGCATTCTGAACGATATCCAGGGAGGCAACCAGACCATCCCCGGCATCCTTTTCCAGGTCAGCATAGGTGTAGCTTTCCTCGACGGGGCCTGTGCTCATTTTCCCTGAATAGTAAGTCAGGCCCATGTAACTGATCATGGCAACAATCATTACCACAATAATATATCTAACATTAGAATTCACTCAAAGCTCCTTTCCCAGGAATTCCGGAACGGACAGCCATTAAAGGTCTGTCTGCTCCAGCTGCAACTTTTTAGCGGAAGCTCAGTCTTTAACAGACTCTTCCGGCTCCGCTTCTTCCTCAGTATCCGGCTCCTCCCCGGCCGGGTCCTCCATCAGGTCCTCATCCGGGTCCAGAACACCAATAAAGGGGAGGTTCCTGTATTTCTGGGCGTAGTCCAGTCCGTAGCCTATGACGAACTCATCAGGAATGTCAAAGCCCAGATAATCGATCTCGATGGGGACCTCTCTCCGGTCAGGCTTGCTGAGCAGGGCACAGAGCTTTATGCTGGCCGGGTTCCTGTAGCCCAGCAAGGGCATCAGATAATGGAGGGTCCTTCCCGTATCGATAATATCCTCAACGATAATAACCTCTTTATTCTCCAGGGTATCGTCCAGATCCTTCTTAATACGGACGATTCCTGAAGATTTAGTGGCATCCCCATAGCTGGATACCTGCATAAAATCAAGGGATACCGGTACTGTAATCCTTTTTGCCAGCTCACAGGCAAAGAATACGCCTCCCTTTAAGATACAGATTAAATGTACTTCTTTTCCCGCGTAATCGCGGCTGATCTTTTCGCCGATCTCCTTAATCTTTGCGTCCAATGTGGACTCCGGAATCAATACGCTGATACGATCTGCCATAGCTTCCTCCTTATAAGTAACTTGTAATGTCCTCTGGTCTGCCACATCCCGGCCCCAGGATCTCCGCCCGGAGCACCTTTGCTGTACCCTCATCAATACGGTATCCTTCACTGCTTCTGCGGCCCGGAATCCATAGCACATGGGCCCCGTCTGCCAGCAGAAGTATTTTTTCCCTTTCCTCCGGGGAAATCTTCTCATCTATGTAATAACGGCGCACTTTTTTTCTGTGTCCTGCCTGATCCAGTATGAAATAATCACCGGGCCGGCAGGTCCGCAGCCAAAGAGTGCTCTTTATTTTAGCATAATCAAAGTACTTGATACAATTATTATTTGGGATATCTCCGTCCATCCTGTCCAGGAGCCGCAAAAGCAGGACCGGCTTGCCCTCTCCAAGGGAAAGCAGCAGGTCTTCCCCTTCCTTAAGGGGGGGCAGCTGACGGTCCCAGGTCTCCCCGGAGGGCGCCGGGTCCCCGGGGCCTGCCGGTCCGGTTACAAGCAGACCTTGTCCGGTCCTTCTGGCCCGGATCCCATAGGGAAAGTCATTGCGCCGGCCTGGAGCCAGCCCCATGAGCCGGTCCAGTATCTCCACATGAATATGGCCTATATCCCTTCTTTTCCCACAGACATGGAAGAGCATCCTCCTGAGAGCCTCTCCCCTTTCATAAGGAAGCAGGCCACGGTAAGCCTCCTCAGAAATAAAGGCCCGGCCCCGGTCCAGTTCCAGGACCTGCCCCAGTCTGGAATCCAGGACTTGGGCAAGATAATTTCTCTGGTCAGCCTCCAAAAAAGAAAGCCGCCTCATATGGTCAAGGAAACCGGGATTTATTGTCTCAAGCTCCGGCACGATCCGCTGCCTGATATAATTTCTGCTATAATCTGTGCAGTTATTGCTGCTGTCCTCCACATAAGCCTGGCCCAGCCTCTCCAGGATATCCTCAATCTCCTTCCTGTTCAGGCACAGAAGGGGTCTGATCCGGCTGCCGGACCTGGCCTCCATGGCAGCAAGGCCGGCGGGTCCGGTCCCTCTGACCATACGGAAGAGCATGGTTTCAGCCAGGTCATTGCCATGATGGGCCACGGCAATCTTATTACAGCCATGGGTCCGGGCCAGGTCAGAAAAACACTGGTAACGGAAGTCCCTGCCTGCCTCCTCCAGGGAAAGGCCCTGCCTGGCTGCCAGACCGGGAATATCAGCCTTTACCAGCTCCAGGTCCAGGTCCAGATTCTCACACAGGTCCCTGACAAATTCTTGGTCCCGGTCGGCCTCCCCGCCCCGGATTCCGTGATTGACATGGACAGCCAGCAGATCTGTTCCCAGCCTGTCCCTGACTGAGACCAGGTACCTGGCCAGGCAGACAGAATCAGCCCCTCCCGACAGGCCCAGCAGGACCTTGTCCTCCCTGGTCAGAAGCTGCTCCCTTTCCACAAAGCGGTCCACTTTTTTCCATATCATAAGTCGCCCATCCTCCCAAAATCTCTTACCAGCCCTTCTGTCCTTCCCTGACATCCCCTGATATCCCCGATATCCCCGGGCCAGAACGGCCTGAAAACCTCCAGGAAACGAAAAAAAGGCCCCCAAGGACCTTTTCAAAATAATAGCGGGAACTGGATTCGAACCAGCGACACCACGGGTATGAACCGTGTGCTCTAGCCAACTGAGCTATCCCGCCACAGCAATCAACGCCGCCTATCATAACATCAAATCCGGGAAAAGTCAAGAACTATTATTCCATCCCTCTGCCTTCCCGGTCCTTGCCTTCTCCTGCCCAGTCCTTGCCGCCGGACTATTTATCCGAAGATGTCTTATCCTTATCCTGGCTGCCGGAAGAACTGCCGCCGGAGGCCTCTGTATCCTCTTTCAGCACGTACTCATCCTTGCCGACCATACCCAGGACTTCCCGGGCAATCTTCTCCTTGAAGGCATCCGTATCCAGATTATCCTTCTCCTCTTCTAAGCGGTTGTTCTCAGCCTCTATACCCCGGAGCTCGCTTTTCAGTTCCCTGATCTGCTGGTCATAAAGCATAACCTGCTTTCTCTGGGCAACTGTGGCACCGGCGGCTATGACAAACACAGCAATGCCTATGATAAGAACAGCCACAGAACTCCTGGTAAAAAACCTCTTCTGGAACTTTTTCTTAAATGCTCTGCTGTTCTTTTTCTTCTTTTTAAATAACATGACAACCCTCTGTATTTATAAGATAAAGTCTATTCTTGTTTTTGTCTTATGGCAGATCATCCTGCCGCCCGGCCAGGCAGGCCTCTGGGGGCCCTGAAATACCCCTCAAGGCATTAGCATTGTACTTATAATACCGTTTATTCAGCTAATTTTCAATGATTTCCGCTTATTTTTAACAAAATTCACAAGTGCCATAAAACACCTTGACAAACATGGGTTTAACCGTTATAAATAAACAGTAAGTGCGTTTCTATTTGGAATTGAATGATGTTTTAAAGAAGAGATATCAGGAGGATTTGTAATGAATAAAACTGAGTTAATCGCAGCAATCTCTGCGAATACTGAACTGACAAAAAAAGATGCAGAAAAGGCTCTCAAGGCTTTTGTAGATGTAGTAGGTAACGAGCTCAGCAAGGGTGAGAAGGTTCAGCTTGCAGGCTTTGGCACTTTCGAAGTAGTTGAGAGGGCTGCCCGCGAAGGAATCAACCCCAGAACCAAAGAGACCATTCAGATCCCGGCTTCCAAGGCTCCGAAATTCAAACCCATGAAGTCTCTGAAGGAGAAAGTGAACGCATAAGGCCGTTTTTATTATGAGACTGGATAAGTTTTTAAAGGTCTCCCGCATTATCAAGCGTCGTACCGTGGCCAATGAAGCCTGCGACGCCGGCCGGGTTTTTGTGAACGGAAAGGCTGCCAAGGCCAGCCTGAACGTCAAAGAGGGCGATATACTGGAGATTCAGTTTGGTAACCGGAATGTGAAAGCGGAGATCCTTGATGTGAAGGATACAGCGAAAAAAGAAGAAGCCAAGGAACTATTCCGATACCTGTAATAACTATTTTGATATATTGGCCGGCACTGCGTGCCGGCCTTTTTTAATGAATGCTGTCCCAGAGTAATTCCAGGAGGTTATCCATGAATAAAAAAACATTGATGAACCGGTTCGATACCACAGACAGACCCTATCCGGCAGAGGAGGATTTCCCCTTTCTGGCAAGGGGTCTTCTGGCTGCCTTTTACGCGGCCTTTTTCCTGACCTATCTTCTATTTCATTTTCATCCCGAATCCCGCCTGGTCTATCTGCTGACTTCCGTGGTCCAGATTGTCTACGCACCCGGCATGTTTTTCGCCGCCGGCCTGCTGGCGGACCAGTACTGCAAAAGGAAAGAGGATCCCGGCTCCTCCTATCTTAAAACGGGCCTGGTCTTTCTGGCCCTCTACGGAGTCATCGGTCTGGTCATTGATGTAAGCCTCAAGGACTATCCTCTATTTACGGCAATCAAAAACATTATCGGTCTGATCCGGATTCCCGGTTCCAGTTCCATCTTCCTTTCCCTGGGTGTTCTTTACCTTCTTTGTGCCCTCCTGTGGAAAAAGATCCTGGACCTGCACTCCAATCCGGCCGTCATCATCGCAGTCTGCCTGCTGGGCTTTCTCTTTGTACTCATTCCCCAGGGTCTGCTGGGCTACAGTGCCATAGGTATCTTTACAGGCGGGGACCGTTTCGGCTGCATACCAATCCTGACCCACCTTTTTGCCTTTGCATTAGGCTGCATGGCCTCCCAGCGGAAAACGGTTTCCATTATGGAAAAGCAGACTATTATTACCATGATCTCTTTCCTGGTCATCGGAGGCTTCCTGGCCGTCATCCATAAAAAACCAGCCGCCCAGATTCCCCTGGGCATGGTTGCCGCCGCTGTGGCTGTCCACATCGCTGTCCTTTTGCTGCCCCTCTACAAGAAGCTGGAGCAGGTCCTCCTGGGTCTCTGGGCAGAGCTTAAGGCCTCCTTTTTCCCTTACATAGATGGGGAAAATGTTATGGATATGAAGGGAGGCAGAGAGAGGAAAAAGCATATCCTGGGCTATCTGGTCAGCTACACGGCCCTCTTTGCCCTCATCGCTTATATGATCTTCTCCCCCTACCTGGAGGCAAACCGGTCTCTGATCTGGAGTGTGGATGGCCTGGGTCAGTACATTCCCAAGATTATACGCTTTACCCACTATATTCCTTCCGTATTTGCCGACCTGATCCGGGGCAGCGGGAACTTCGCCCAGTACGATTTCCGTATAGGACTGGGCGCTCCTGTATCCATCAGCTTTGAGCCTCTTTACTGGCTCAATCTGCTGCTGCCGGCCTCCCATATAGAAGAAGGCTACAGTGCCCTTGTCATGGTCCGCTATTATCTGGCCGGCCTCAGTATGTCCTGCATGCTCCTCTATTTTAAAAAATCCTTCCGGACCTGCCGGATTGCCAGTATTGCCTATGCCTTTTCCGGCTATGCCATATTTGCCGGAACCAGACACAGCCAGTTTATCACTCCCATGATCCTTCTTCCCCTTCTGGTCATGGCCATGGAAAGATTGATCCGGCATGGAAAATGGTATCTTTTTACCATTCTGACTGCTGTCTCCCTCCTCTGCTCCTACTATTTCCTCTATATGAACACCCTGGCCCTGGGCATCTATTTCCTGGCCAGGATTCTCTGCAACAAGGAGCTTAGGACAGTAAAAACCTTCCTATCAAAAAGTCTGCTTATCATTGGAACCTACCTCCTTGGTGTGTCCATGGGCATGGTCTCCATCGCCACCGCCTTCGGAAGCTATATGGGCTCAGGCAGGACCAGCGGGGGCAAGCTCGCCAAGTTCCTGACTACGACCCCTCTTTACTACAGGGCCGAATGGATTCCGGACTTTTTAGTCGCCTTTATCTCAGACTCCTTTGCCCCGGGCATGTGGCTGAAACTGGGGGTCGCACCCCTGGCTCTTTTCGCCGTCATTCTTCTTTTTACCAGAAAAAGGCGGTCGGAGCTCAGGGCCATGTTCCTCTTATATACCCTATTCTGCCTCTTCCCGGTCTTTGGATTTATTTTCAGTGGTTTCGGCAGCGTGACCAACCGCTGGGTCTATATCTATGTCCTTCTGATCATCTATCTGCTTGCGGACAATATGGACAGCTTTGAAGGCCTCAGCCAGAGGGAGCTGGGACTGATGACAGGACTTACAGTCTTTTATGTCCTCCTCATCTCCTTCTCCCACAAATTCCACACGGAAGAAGCCATGATGGCCCTGGCCTTTTTACTTTTGACCTACGCGGTAATCCTGCTCCAGAATTTCGGCTATTTCAAGAGCCGGTCCTTCGGAGGAAAGCAGATTTTAGCTCTCATTGTCCTTCTTAGTGTCGTCATCAACGCCAACCTTTATATTACTTCAGAAGGCAAGGACCAGAGCCACCTGGATACCTATGTGGAAAACGGCAAGGCCAGGTCCCGGATGACCAGTATGGCTCTCAAAAAGCTGCCGGAGGTTCCCGGCTATGATCCCTCAGACTTCTTCAGAAGTGTCAGCCTGGAGGGCAAGGGCAGCACCCGGTCGTCCAGCCTGATTCTGGGTTACAATGACATCGCAACCTTTACCAGTACCCTGAACCGGGGGATCGTCAATTATAACCGGGCCATGGGTAACTGCCACTGGGATATGGTCTCTGTCTATGACTACAATGCCCGGACCTATATGAATGAACTGGCCAGTGTCCGCTATATAGGCGCTTCCTCCAAGGATACCGTTGCCATGCCTTATGGCTATGAGGAAGTCTACAGCTTCTCCGGCAAATCCAGGGATTATAAGATTTATGAAAACAAATACGCCCTTCCCCTGGGTTATACCTACGACAAGGTTATCCCGGAAAGCCAGGCGGCTGAGCTTTCCGCTGCCCAGCGCCAGGAACTTACCATGGCAGGGGCCATCATCGATGATGAGAAAATTAAGGAGGATGCCTTCCTTAATATCCAGACAAAGAATGTATCCGACCTTCCTCTCAGTTGTGAAAGAAAGGAAATAAGCAGCATGGAGGCCGGACCCGGCCTTGTCCTGTCAGAAGGCATGATTACCATAGAGGAACCTATGGCCCAGCTGACACTCCATTTCGACGGTACTCGCCATGCGGAAACCTATGTCAGTCTCAAAGGTGATATTTACGCGGAGCCTGACTCCAAAGAACACTTTATAAAGACCGATATCGAAGCCGAAGATATGAGCTACCAGTATAAGTTCCGTATAGACTCTTACTCCACAGGTCAGGATGAATTCCTTTTCAATCTGGGTTACCACGATGACGCCATCGATTCCTGTACCCTGACCTTCCTGGCTCCCGGCCAGATCAGCTATTCAGACCTGGCAGTCTATTCCCAGACCATGGAAGACTACACCCAGAAGGCCCTTGCCCTCAGGGAAAATGCTTTGGAAAATGTTTCCGTCAGCAACAACACGGTGACCGGGGATATCCGGCTCGACCAGGATAAACTGCTGCTCTTATCCACCCCCTACCAGAAGGGCTGGACAGCCACTGTTGACGGAAAGAAGACCGACCTCTACCAGGTTAACTACCAGTATATGGGCCTTCATGTCCCTGCGGGAAATCACCAGATCCGGCTCCATTACCAGATGCCCGGCCTCAGGCTGGCCTTCCTGGTGACCGGGGCAGGTCTCCTGGTCTTCGCCGCCATCATAATCTTTAACTACATCCGCAAAAAGCAAAGGGCGGCCAGGGAAAAAGTAAGTTAGAACATGTCCACACAAACAGTATAACCATAACCAAAAAAAGCCTCCCGCCCGGGAGACCCTGGTCCAGGGTCCCCTGCAGGCAGGAGGCTTTTTTCGTGTCTGTGTCTGATTCAGTTTTATTTCTTCTTTTTCCGGATCAGCTTCAGAGCCATCTCCAGCTGGGGCCTCAGAATAAAGAGGGCCGCTGCCATAACCACAAGCATAACCAGGTAGCGGACAAACCAGGGCAGGCCGAAAAGTCCCATAGTAGCGATATTGACTACCGCATAAACCAGGGCGATAATCACGGTCTTGTGGAGAGGTACGATAACCTTGCCGGTAATCCTGTACTCCAGGAAGCCCTGAACCAACAGCAGGATCAGGTAGCTGAAGGCTGTGGTGTAGGCTGCCGCCATATAGCCAAAGAGCAGGATACAGATATAATTCAGGATCACGTTAAGAAACATGGTCACGATGGTTCCCGCAGCCACATAGCGGGTCTTCTTGTAATAGTTCTGAATCGCGGAATAACTGTAGCTGTAGAAACGGAACAGGGTTCCCGTCACCATGGGGGCGATCAGGTATACCGCCATACGGTACTCCTTGGATCCCAGGATGGCAATTTCCTCCGGGGCCAGAATAACCAGCAGCCAGGACAGGATTCCAAAAGCATGCATAACCGCCGTCCAGGGCTTCTCGATATCCGCCGTCTCATCCCTGGATATCTTTTCATATAACCAGGGAATCCAGGCATTCCAGACAGAGTCCTCCAGGATCCAGATGATAAAGGATACGGTGGTGGCCAGGGCAAAAATACCGGTCTGAGCATCACCGATCATAGACTGGATCATGATTTTATCCGACTGGTTCATGATCTGGATGGACAGGGCCTCTGGAATCAAGGGCAGGCTGTAGGCCAGACCGTATTTCCAATAACCTTTGTTGAAAAAGGTCCGTCCCTGGGTCCAGAGAAGGATGGCGATCATAGCCCCGCCGATAATCTGGGGAGTGTAGTAACCGATAATCCTGCGATGGACCAGCTGGTCATAGAGACCCTGAATTCTTCCCTGGTATATCAGGTAAATGGACAGGATCGTGCCGGGAACTATGGTCAGCAGGGTCGCCATGGTGGAAAACTTGTAGCGCAGCATCTGCTTGTCCCTTCTCTGCAGATAAAGCATGCTGGTGTAAGTAAACACATAGAGGAAGCAGGTGTAGAACATCAGGTCATCCATACGGCAGAACCGCTGGACCGGTTCCTTAAAGATCATACAGATTCCAAAGATGACCCCGATGGCCAGATAGGAAAGAGTATGAACACTGGAAATATAGGAATTATATTTTTCTTTGTAATCATATTTGGCCACATCCGCACTCTTCCAAAGGCAGAGGGACATGGTCGGATAGGCGATCAGGAGCCATGATTCGTAGACTCTGATCTGCCCGTACTGGGCCTGGGACAAAAGCCGGGTGTAGACCGGCGTCACGGCAAAGGTAAGTCCCCGGACCATCAGCTGGGCCAGGACGAAGAAAAAACCTGAGGTAAGCGCCCTCTTGTTCAGGGAAGCCTTGGCAGTCTTCTCCGCTGGCTTGTATTCTTTTACATCGGACATGGATATGTCCTCACTTTCTGTCATCGTTCTTTGAGCCACCTATTGTACCTTACAGACAATCATACGGAGCTTGCCGTTTTTGTCGGGCGGGATGGAATCCATCCACTCGTATTCTATCTCAAATGGGTGCTTAAACTTGGCGTTGAGTTTCTCTGTCAGCTCCCGCTCCACCTGGGCCGTGGACTTGTCGGAAATCTCCTTGTTCTGGACACACTGGATATGGATCCTGTGCCAGTCCTCCTGGATAAAGCGGATCTGGAAGACATCCTCGCAGTGGGCGATGATGGGGGCGATCTCAAAGAAGGTAGTCACCTCGCCACTCTCATAGCGGAAGAAATCATTCATCCTGCCCTGGACACTGGTGATAAAACGGACACCGTTTCTCATGACGCAGGTTCCCCGGTCGCCGATGGCATAGTTAATCAGGGGCAGGTCAGTCTTGTAGAGGGGAGTTACCACGATATTACCCTCCTTAGCCGGATGACCCTGCTCATCGTAAATATTAACCACGAAGGAGTCATTGTGGACTACGTATTCATCACTGTCGAAAAGACGGACCATGGCCGCCCCGGTCTCCGCCGTCCCGTAGGAGTCTATGATGCCGGGTCCCAGGATCTCATGGAAAAGCTTCCTTGCCGTATCATCAATCTTTTCTCCTGTAGGGCAGTAATATTTTGGCTTGGCCAGGGCCACATTATTCTGCTTGCAATAGAGGCAGAGTCTCATGAACTCGCTTTTATTCATATAAAGAAAGTCCGGTTTGTAGGCATTAATCTGCTTTACCATCTCCGGCTCCGGATCATACTGGGACACGAAACCCCTGCGTAGGATACCGAAGTGCTGCAGGAAGGTATCGCTGCCGCCGGTGATGCTGTGGGCACTCTTGCGGCTCATAGTTTTCCCGATGAAGGGATTGTAGCCGGCCACCATCATTACCCGGAACCAGTTGGCCATATTGAAAGCCTTCTCCCTGGGAGATACCAGCAGCATCAGGGGAACTCCCGATGACCCGCTGGTGGTATCGTGAAACCAGTCCTCATATTTAGGGTCTTTGGCCTCCTCATTCATCCAGGCCCTCAGCTCATCCTTGGTGAGCAGGGGAAGCTTGGAAAGGTCATCGCCGCAGCGGATATCCCCGGGCTTTACACCGGCCCGGTCAAACCTCTCCCTGTAGAAGGGGATCTTATAGGCTTTTTTCACCAGCTTGCGGACCCTTCTGTCCTGGGTCTTCATCACCGGGCCGAAATCATCCGGAATCTTTGTTTTCATTTTAAATAAGTCAAAGAAAAGCAGTACATTGACCATTTTTCTTTCCAGCTTTTCAAACATGGTCCTCTATCCTTTCTTCTTTAATTCTCTATAAATCTAATCCAGCTAGTATATTCTATGCTCTATGTCAAGACTGGTCCTGGTCCCTGAAGCCATTGGGATTATTTTTCTGCCAGTTCCAGGAATCCACACACATATCCCTGAGATCCCTTTTGGTCTTCCAGCCCAGGATCCGCTCCGCCTTGGAGGCATCCGCGTAGACTGAAGGCAGATCACCGGCTCTTCTTGCTCCGATCACATAGGGCACCGGCACGCCGTTGGCCTTCTCAAAGG
The DNA here is from genome assembly GCA_002494165.1 of Lachnospiraceae bacterium UBA7026. GTDB lineage: Bacteria > Bacillota > Clostridia > Lachnospirales > Lachnospiraceae > Anaerobutyricum. The sequence continues at coordinate 16,017 of DLBH01000027.1, forward strand.
TATTGACGATGTCAAGGACACTGTAAGGCTTGCCTGTTCCCAGATTGAAAATCTCTACGCCCTTGTGGTCAGCGGCATACTCTACCGCTTTCAGATGACCGTTGGCCAGGTCCATGACATGGATATAATCTCTCAGACAGGTTCCGTCCGGCGTGTCATAGTCGCCTCCGAAAATGGTCAGCTTGTCCCTGCGGCCCACGGCTGTCTGGGAGACAAAGGGCATCAGGTTGTTGGGGATACCCTGGGGATCCTCACCAATCTTACCGGATTCATGGGCGCCGATGGGATTGAAATACCGCAGCAAAATCACAGACATATCCGGATCCGCATGGGCCGTATCCGTGAGAATCTGCTCCATCATGGCCTTGGTCCAGCCATAGGGATTGGAACAGCTGCCCCGCGGCATGGTCTCCACGTAGGGAGACTCATTTTCTTCCCCGTAGACTGTGGCGGAAGATGAGAATACGATTCTCTTTACTCCGGCCTCCTTCATGCACTCGAGGAGGGTGAGGGTGGTATCAATATTATTTCTGTAGTATTCCACCGGTTTTTCCACGGATTCGCCCACAGCCTTAAGGCCTGCGAAATGGATGACACAGTCGACAGCCTCCCGGTCAAATATATTCTTCACTGCCTCTTTATCCCTCACATCTGCCTCATAGACAGCCATATCTTTTCCTGTAATCTCCCGGACTCTCTCTAAGGATCTGGGACTGGAATTACAGTAATTGTCAACCACTACCACGTCATGGCCTGCCTCAAGAAGCTCTACCGCCGTGTGGGATCCTATAAAACCGGCACCGCCGGCAAGTAATATTTTCATTCCTGCTATCTCCTTTTTCTCCCGGCTCTTTGTCCTTACAGCCCGGGTCTAGAAATCAAAGCCTTCCACAGTGGCGAAATAGTCTTCAACGGTTTCCGGCCTGCGGATCATTCTGCAGCCGCCATCCTCCTGTAAAAGAAGCTCCGCACTCTTGAGCTTACCGTTGTAATTGTAACCCATGGCAAAACCGTGGGCTCCGGTATCATGGATGACCAGCAGGTCTCCGATGTCAATCTTGGGCAGCTTTCTGTCGATGGCAAACTTATCATTGTTCTCGCAGAGAGATCCCACCACGTCGTAGACATGGTCACAGGGAGCATTCTCCTTGCCCATGACAGTGATATGATGGTAGGCCCCGTACATGGCCGGTCTCATCAGGTTGACAGCGCAGGCGTCCACACCGATATATTCCTTATAAATATGCTTCTCATGAATTGCCTTTACTACCAGATGTCCATGGGGACCTGTCATAAAGCGGCCCAGCTCTGTCTTCAGCTTCACATCACCCATACCAGCCGGCACAAGAATCTTCTCGTAGGCCTCCTGGACGCCCTTGCCGATGGCAAAGATATCATTGGGCTCCTGGTCCGGTCTGTAGGGGATGCCGACGCCGCCGGAAAGATTAATGAAATCAATGTGGACATCCAGGTTCTCGTGGAGTTCCACCGCCAGATTAAAGAGGATGGAGGCCAGGACCGGATAGTACTCATTGGACACGGTATTGCTGGCCAGGAAGGAGTGGATACCGAACTCCTTGACGCCTTCCTTTTTCAGTCTTTTAAAAGCCTCAAACATCTGGGCCTTGGTCATGCCATACTTGGCGTCGCCGGGATTATCCATGATGTCCGTTCCCAGATTGAAGAAACCGCCAGGATTGTAACGGCAGCAGATTCTCTCCGGAATCCCGCAGGCTTCCTTGAGGAAATCGATATGAGTAATGTCATCCAGATTGATATAGGCTCCCAGCTTGTCGGCTAAAATAAACTCCTCCTCCGGTGTCTCATTGGAAGAAAACATGATGGAATCGCCGTCCGCAAAGCCGCAGCGCTCACTCATAATCAGCTCTGTCAGGGAGGAACAGTCAACACCGCAGCCCTCTTCCTTGAGAATCTTCAGGATGGCCGGTGTGGGCGTCGCCTTCACAGCGAAATACTCTCTGAAGCCCTCATTCCATGAAAATGCCTCTTTCAGGTCCCTGGCGGTCTGCCGGATTCCTTTCTCGTCGTACAAATGGAAAGGTGTCGGGTAAGTCTTCACGATCTCGTCGAGCTGTTCTTTCGTTACAAACGGCGTCTTTACCATAATTAAAAATCCTTTCTTACTCTATAAGTAATCCGCCAGAATCCGACGGATTATCTAAAAAAAATATCACTCTTTATAATAGTTTTTACTCTAAGTAAAGTCAACCTTATTTTGACAGGCATATTCTTACAGCTTCTTTTTTCCATGCTTCTCCTGACAGCGCCCCCCTGGCTGCCGGATTTCTTTGCAGGTCTCCTCGGCTGCCAACCTTACCAGACTGCCCCTTCTTTAGAGTCCTGCCCCTCTTAAGACCTATCCGGTTTCCCCTGCAGCAGCATGTCCAGTTCCCGGCTAAGCCGGCAGACCGGCAGACCGACTACATTATAGTAGTCACCTCTGATTCCGGAAATCATCCTGGCTCCCCAGCCTGTCTGGATCCCATAGCCTCCTGCCTTGTCCTGCCACAGATAACGGTCCCCCTTTTCCGGTTGGCCGGGGCTGACCGGCTCCCTGGCCTCCACGTAGGAGAGAATCTCCCTCTCTTCCATAGCTCTCACATGGACGTCTGTCCTCTCGTGGAAATGTCTTTTTTCCTCCAGCCTGCCCCCTTCCAGAACCAGAAGGCTGACCCCCGTATAGACCTGGTGGACATCCCCGGCCAGGGCCCTGATCATCTCTACGGCATGGGCCTTGTCCTCCGGCTTACCAAGAATCTGCCCCCGGTGTACCACGATAGTGTCGGCCCCGATGATAATCTTCCTCTGGTCCGGATGATCCAGATATTTTTCCGCCACTGCCAGGGCCTTTATTTCCGCCAGTCTCTCTACCAGCCTGGCAGGATCCTGGTCCCCGGCCTCCTCGCAAGCGTCACTGACCTCCACCCGGAAAGAATAGCCTGCCTCCTTTAAGAGTTCCTTCCTTCTCGGTGATCCTGACGCTAGTATTAAAGTATATGGTTCCATGCTTTCATCTCCTGTTTCTATTCTGGTCTTCTCCCCACTGGGCCGGCGGGCCCGTTGACCTCCTGGCCACCAGCAGAGGCTGGTATTCTATCCTGGTCCGGGGAATGGTCCTGTCCTCCTTCTGGCCGCCAGACTGCCTGGCCTTTTCCCCGCTCCTTTTCCTCTGGTCCACAATCATATCCACGGCACTTCTGCCCTTTTCCTCAATACAGTGGTCTACTGTGGTCAGGGATATGCCGGCGAAGGAAGAGTTTAAAGTATTGTCAAAGCCACAGACGGAATAATCCTCCGGCACCCGGTAACCCAGTTTATCAAGGGCATCCATGATGCCGATAGCAACCATGTCATTGGTTCCAATGAAGGCCGTAACCCCACTGGGCTTATAGAAATACTGGAGGGTCATCCGGTAACCCGACTCATAGTGGCGGTTACCTGACCGGTAGGTCTTCCACATTTCCTCTGTATCCGCCAGGACGACAACGGCATCCCGGCCCAGGCCCTTCCGCTCGTACTCCTCCTGGATTCCCTGAAGCCGTCTCAGCCTGGGCAGCTCCGCTGCCAGCAGAGGGGTAGTGACATAGGCAATCCTGCGGTGACCCAGGCCCAGCAGGTGCCTGGCCACCAGAATGCCGGACTTCTTGCTGTCCAGTTCCAGAAAGCCTGCCTTCAGGTCCGGATTATAATCACTGATCATCACCACCGGTATTTTCAGGGCCACCTCATTGAGCAGCTTCCCGGCCTTGGGCGGGAAAGTATAAATCAGACCCAGGAAGTCCTGGTCCGCAGCCATGGCCAGATAATACTCTTCTATCTTTTCCGATCTGCTTGTATAGGCTGTCAGGGTACATATGTCCCTCTCCTGGGCATACTCGGTAATTGACTGGATCAGGGTCGTATAGTACTGGGTTGCCAGGGACGGACAGAGAATCATGATGGTCCTTTTCAGCCTGACCTCCTTTTTAACCTGCCGGGGCCTGTAGACATAACCCAGCCGGGAGGCTGTCTCCCTGACCAGGCTTATGGTCTCCCCGGAAAAGCTGACATTGCCCTTCCCGCTCAGGATCATGGACACCGTGGTCTGGGAAAGTCCGCACTCCCTGGCGATATCCCTGGTCGTCACCTTTTTTTCTCCTGCTCTCTTTTTCTCATTCTTCTCATTTATCACAGTCAGCAGACCTCCATATTACAGCCTGCCCCGGTCCCGGTTTCTCCGGCGGGCAGGCTGGTTTTCCCCTGTCCCATATCCCGGAACAGGCCATGAAAGTTTATAAAAATTTTATATTATATTAATCAGATCCGAGGAAATTTCCAAGGGATTCCTTGATTACTAATCAAATTTTACAAAAGGCCCTTATCCCTTGGGAGTAAGTTATTAATCAAATACTTTGATTAATTTTACAATAATTTTGATTAGTTGACAATGGAATTTGCCCCCATTGACCATGAAAAAAAAATATGTTAAATAAGAAAATATAAAGAAACTATCAGATGTTAAAAGGCCTTTTGAAAAATATTCTGATAATTCAAGCTGGAATATTTAACCACCGATTACGCTATCTTTACATTTCATAAGGGAGGACCGGACCATGTCAAAAAATATTAATCTTCAACAGTATCTTGGAAGAGAGATCCCCTGCAGCTGCGGCAGAAACCATTCCACAACACTGGATGCCCTCGATATTGACCGGGGAGCGGCAGACCGTCTGCCGGAATACATCCGGAAAAAGGGCTGGAAAAAGGTCTATATGGTAGCCGATATCAACACCTGGGAGGCCGCCGGAAAGGATGCGGCCGACAAACTGGAAAAAGCTGGCATAGCTTTTGAAAAATATATTCTGCCCTACAGGGAGCTGGTGCCCGATGAGAAGCCTGTGGGCGAAGTCTTCATCCACTGCCCCAAAGACGCCGACATCATCCTGGCCGTAGGATCAGGAACCATCAACGATATGTGTAAGTTCATCAGTGCCCAGATGAAGCTTGACTATATCATTCTGGCTTCTGCACCTTCAATGGACGGCTTCGTCTCTGTGGGTGCCGCCCTGATTGTTGACCATGTAAAAACCACCTACGACGCCCACTGTCCCATCGCCGTCTTCGGTGACCCGGATGTCCTGGTCCAGGCCCCCATGGACATGATCTCTGCAGGACTGGCAGATATCCTGGGCAAGTACACCTGCCTCCTGGACTGGAAGATGGCCCACCTGATCAATGATGAATATTACTGCGAAGAGGTTGTCGCCATGGTGGAGAATGCTCTCGAGATCGTGACAGAGCAGGGTCCCACCATCAAAGACCGGAATCCTGAGGCTGCCAAGGCCGTCATGGAAGCCCTGGTCCTGACAGGTATGGGTATGTTCTTCATCGGCAACTCCAGACCGGCCTCAGGCTGTGAGCACCATATGTCCCACTACTGGGAAATGAAATTCCAGATGGAAGGAAAGAAACCGGTTCTCCATGGCACCAAGGTGGGTATCAACATGATCGCCGCCACCTACATGTACCGGATGCTGGCCAAAGAAGACATAGACTTCGACGCAGCCATGGCAAGGCCCTTCGACTATGAGGCTTGGAAGGCCCGGGTAGAACGCTGCTATGAGGATGCGGCTCCCGGCATCATTGCCCTGGAGGAAAAATGTAAAAAGAATGATATCTCAGCCAGAAACCAGCGGCTGGCCTTCTACAAGGACCACTGGAGCCAGATGCAGGCCATGATCGAAGACAACCTGCCCCAGGTCAAGGATATGGAGAACCTGCTCCAGATGCTGGGCGGCCCCATCAACCCGGCCCAGATCGGTGTCTCCTCCGAGATGGTAGAGGACGGTGTTGTCCTGGCCAAAGAGGTCCGCGACCGTTTCACCCTGCTGCAGATTCTCTGGGATCTGGGCCTGTCCGAGGACTACGGTCACAGACTGGCTGTATATTTCTCAGAAGAGCAGGGAAAATAAGTATGACCTTATGACCTGCCCTCTGGCCGGATCTCCGGAAGGTTTTTCCTGGGCATACATTTCCTGGGAATACAGAAAATAAGAGAACATCATATGTGAACAACCACCCGGGACACTTTAATCCACAAGATGAAAATGTCCCATATGGTTAAATATAAAAAAGAAGGTATACAAACACAACAAAGAAACTATGGACGGACCTGCTTTGAAAGGCCGGGGAAGCCCCAGCCGGAAAAAGATCCGGTCTGTCCGCAATAGACAAAAAAGAAAAGGAGTAATGATATGGCAAAATATGCAATTGGACTTGATTTTGGAACATTATCCGTAAGAGCTCTTCTGGTAAACATTGAAAACGGCGACGAGATCGCCCAGAGTGTATATGAATATCCCCACGCCGTGATGGAGACCCACATCCCCACCGGAGAAACCCTGCCTCCCAACTGGGCCCTGCAGGATCCCCAGGACTATCTCAACGGCCTTCTCATCACTGTCCGCAGCGTCATGTCCCAGAGCAAGGTGCTCCCGGAAGAAGTGATCGGTATCGGCGTTGACTTTACCTCCGCTACCATCCTGCCTGTAACCAAGGATAAGATGCCCCTGTGCCAGACAGAAGAATTTGCCCATGAGCCCCACGCTTACGTAAAATTATGGAAGCATCACGGCGGTGAGGAAGAAGCCATTTTCATCGATAAGGTTGCCAGGGACCGGGGAGAGTGGTGGCTGCCCCTCTACGGCGGCAAGGTTTCCAGTGAATGGACCATTCCCAAGATTTTAGAGACCCTCCACAAGGCTCCCGCAGTCTATGAAAAGGCTGACTATTTCCTGGAAGCCATGGACTGGATCGTCTGGGAGATGACCGACACCCTGACAGCCTCTGCCTGTGCCATGGGCTACAAGGCCTTCTATCATCATGAGAAGGGCTTCCCATCCAAAGATTTCTTCAAGGCATTAGATCCCCGCATGGAAAACCTGGTAGAGGACAAGCTCAACATGCCTATCCTTCCCATCGGCGGCAAGGCCGGCGGCCTTTGTGACAGCATGGCAAGGGAACTGGGCCTCCTGCCCGGAACTCCCGTTGGTACCCCCATCATTGACGCCCACTGCTCCGTTCCCGGCGGCGGCGTAGGCAAGCCCGGTGAGATGATGATCATCATGGGAACCTCCTCCTGCCACCTGATGCTGGCAGAAAAGGAAGCCGCCATCACCGGTATCCAGGGTATCGTAAAAGATGGTATCATGCCGGGATATTTCGGCATCGAGGCCGGCCAGTCCTGTGTAGGTGACCATTTTGCCTGGTTTGTGGACAATTGTGTGCCGGAGACCTACACTGCCGCAGCAAGGGCCAAGGGCATCAGTGTCCACCAGTACCTGTCTGAGAAGCTGGCCGGCTATAAGGCTGGTGCCAGCGGCCTGGTTGCCTTAGACTGGTTTAACGGTGTCCGGTCTCCTCTTATGGATTTCGACCTCAATGGTTTGATCATCGGTATGAACCTTTTAACCAAGCCTGAGGATATTTATCTGGCCCTGATCGAGGCTACTGCCTTCGGAACCAAGGCCATCGTGGAGAACTACGAAGCTGCCGGTGTTCCCGTGAACAGCATCGTTTTAAGCGGTGGCATTCCTTCCAAAAACCCATTGATTGTCCAGATTTATACTGATATACTGAATAGAGACATCAAAGTTTGCGCCAGCGACCAGGCTTGTGCCCTTGGTGCAGCCGTCCTGGGTATCGCTGCCGCACCGGAAGCAATCACCGGATACAAGGATGCCAATGAGATTGCCGGCAAGCTGGCTAAACTGCAGGATAAGGTTTATAAGCCCAATCCAGACCAGGTTGCAGCCTACGATAAGCTCTATGCAGAGTATAAGACTCTTCATGACTACTTCGGCAAGGGTGCCAATGATGTCATGAAACGGCTCAACAAGATCCGGGAGGAAAGGAAATGATTCAATGCTGCTATACATTATCCGTCACGGAGAAACCCTTTTAAATGAAGAGGGGCGGCTTCAGGGTCACGTGGACATGCCTCTTAATGAAAAGGGCCGCCAGCTGGCGGAGATTACCGGGGAAGCCTTTTCCCAGGTACACTTTGACCTGGCCATCTCCAGCCCCTTAAGCCGGGCCAGGGAGACAGCCGACCTCTTTCTCAAGACCAGCGGCAACCAGGACACGCCCATGATTTTTGAACCCAGACTTATGGAAATATCCTGGGGACTCTGGGATTGTCTGGGCTGTACGCCGGCCAACTATGAGATTCCTGATGAATCCTACAAGCTCTTTTTCACTGACCCTTTTAACTTCCAGGGAGGGGAGAACGGCGAATCCATCGATGATGTCTGCCTGAGAACCGGGGATTTTTATAAGGAGCTGATCTCCAATCCCGATTACCAGGATAAGACCATTCTGATTTCCACCCACGGCTGTGCCCTGCGGGCCTTCCTGCAGACAGCCTACAGGGATAATTCTGACAAGGTTGATTTCTGGCACGGCAAGGTACCGCCCAACTGTGCCATAAATGTCCTGGACATCCGGGACGGCAAGGCCAGCTTCCTGGTTGAAGACCAGATCTACTATGACCCGGAGCTGTGCAGCGACCCCTACAAACTTGATTAGCCAGACCAGGACACGGTAGATCAACAGCTGCCAGAACTGAAGATCAATGAAACCGGTTTTTCTCCGGACCAGATAATAGAGCAGCATTTTTGGATATTTTAAATGAGATAAAAAAGCGACGGGAATTCCTTATCATGGAGTCCCGTCACTTTTAATTATATATAATTTTTCCAGATTCTTAATCTTTTCAGGCTCTTACTTCCTTCAGACTTAATTAATTTCCGCAGATTTTTCTACAGATTTTTTCTGCAAATCCGGATTTTTACCCTGTCTTTCCTAAAGATTCTCCATCTCCATCTTGTAGCAGCGCATGTTTCTGTTATCAAAACAATAGAATACGACTTCCATGTCGTAGTCCTCATTTTCCTCCAGCCACTTTTTCACCGTGGTCACTGCAATGAGAGATGCTGGTCTCGGTGGGAAACGATAAACTCCTGTGGAAATGCATGGGAAGGCAATACTGTGAATCTCATGTTCTTTCGCCAGTTCCAGACTGTTCCAGTAACAGTTGGCCAGGTCTACCCTGTCCTGACCCTTACCACTGAAAACCGGACCGACCGTATGGATCACATACTCGGCCTTCAGGTCATAGCCTTTGGTAATCTTTGCCTCACCGGTCCTGCAGCCATTGAGGGTCTTGCATTCCTCCAGTAGCTGAGGCCCGGCTGCCCTGTGAATGGCACCGTCCACGCCTCCGCCTCCAAGCAGGGACTTGTTGGCAGCATTAACGATGCATTGGCAGTCGCTCTGGGTGATATCCCCTTTGACCAGTTTCATTTTATCCTTGACTGTGCTCATAAGCCAGCTCACCTCCTAATCTTTTTTATTCTTTTTCCCGTCCTCTTCCAGGATCAGTCCACTCCCAGGATCAATCTTCTTCCAACGTCTGATTGATCAGCTCAACCAGGGCGTGGTTCTCCTTTTTGACAACGGCACCATATCTCTGGGCACCAAAACGATCTCCCAGAATCTTAGTTGTGGAATCCACGTAACCCTCAAGAATGGTCACATCCACCGCAACCGCGTCAATTGCTCCTGACTTCAAGGCCTTGTAGAGGCTGTCATAGGAGGGGTACTCAAAAAACTTACAGTTGATCGTCTGGTCATTCATGGTGTTGAAGAAATGTAAGATGGCCTCCCTGGTAGTGGATTTGGAAGCAACACCAATATTCTTTCCGTTCAGGTCTGCAATAGAATTGATATTATTTCCGCCCATGGTATCGGCATCCTCTTTTGTATATCGTACCAGAAAGCTGATATAATCTGTGTAATAACTGTCGGACAGGTCAAAACGCTTTGCTCTTTCATCCGTAATCGTATAGGTCGAGAACAGACAATCCACCTCTCCGGCCTCCAGCTTTTCCTCACGGTCAGCGACCGTCACCGGAACAATTTGAAGAAGCTGTTTTTCCCGGGCCTCTTCCTCAGTCACTTCAAAGAGGGCTGCCGCCGTCTTCCAGGCCAGCTCAACTTCCAGTCCGGTCCAGCTGTCTGTCTTTTCATCGTAGAAACCCATTCTGGGAGTATCTGCCTTACAGCCCGCAATCAGATATCCCCGGTCACGGATCTCCTGGAGGATATTTTCATTGAGGGTGACTTCCTGCTCTGTGGTCCCGGTGGACTCCTCCGCGGCGGGTTCTGTCTTAGTCTTGCTGCAGCCGGCCAGCCAAAGCACCGCAAGAAGGGCCAGAAGGATAGATACAAGTCTGCTATATCTCTTTCTTTTCATAAACACCTCCCACCGGATGCCTGATCATATACATCCGAATTAGTCCATCTTATTGAATACATCCACATCCAGGTCCTTGTTCTGGTAGGCTACGATAGTAGTACATACCGCGTCACCGGTGATATTGACTGCCGTTCTCAGCATATCAAGGATACGGTCAATACCCATAATCAACATGATTCCTTCCACAGGAAGCCCGACTGCCGTAAATACCATGGACAAGGTTACCAGGCCAACCGACGGAATACCGGCCGTACCAATGGAGGCCAGGGTTGCTGTGGCGATTACAGTAAGATAGCCCTGCAGTCCCAGATTCATGCCATAGGCCTGGGCCGCGAATACAACGGCAACACCCTGCATGATGGAGGTACCATCCATGTTGATGGTGGCTCCAAGAGGTATAGTAAAGGACGCGATCTTTCTGGACACACCAATCTTCTCCTCCAAAGTCTCGATATTCAACGGTATGGTCGCATTGGATGTCGATGTGGAGAAGGCAAAGGCCATAACCGGGAAGAACTTTTTAAGGAACTTGACCGGATTCAGTCTGGTAAATACAAAGAGCAGGATCATGTAGATGATGAAACACTGGATAGCAAGGCCCAGTACTACACTGAACATGTATTTGAGCAGAGGCACGAAGGCATCGAAGCCCAAGTTGGCAAAGGTTCTGGCAATCATGCAGAATACGCCGATCGGAGCCAGGTTCATGATCAGGTTGGTCATCTCCATCATCAGCTCATTGAGCTGCTGGAAAAGGTTGTTGATCAGCTCAGCCCGCTCTCCCATCTTGGCCAGGAGAACACCCACAACCAGGGCGAAGAGGATAATCTGGAGCATGGTGCCCTCTGCCAGGGAGTGAATAGGGTTCTCAGGGATAATATCCAGGATGGTGTCCACTACGGAGGTGCTTTCTGCCGTCATAACCTCCTGGGTCTGAATAGAGGACATATCCAGTCCTATACCAGGCCGGATCAGGGTCGCCACACAAATGGCGATGGTTACAGCCACTGCTGTAGTGAAGAGGTAGAACATAATTGTTTTTCCACCCACCTTACCCAGAGCCTTGGTATCACCGATAGAGGCGGCACCACAGACCAGGGAGCAGAATACCAGGGGAACAACCAGCATCTTCATCAGCCGGATAAAGCCATTACCGACAACATAGAAAATACCTTCCACAAAAATCGTGTCACGCACATAACCATGAGGAATAAAGAGATTAAAGACCACACCAAGAATCAGACCGCCGATCAGGCCGATGAATATTTTGGTGGTCAGGCCCATCTTTTTTTTCTTTTTAACGCCGGTATCCATGGGATCCATATTACTGTTACCCATCAATTTCCCCCTCCTTTCTCTCTATCTACAAACTCTTTAAGGGCGTCATTCCAAGGCTTCATCTCATAGACCCCTGTCATTTTTATCATCAGATTCTCAAGAATCGTGGAAACCACGGATTTCTCATCCCCGATACAGACACCGACGGCCAGATTGGGATCATATCCATGGAGCTCCAGGATTGCCCTGGCAAACTCTCTTCTGGTGCAGGCTCCCTCGCAGGCTGCATGGAAAAGACCGTATTCATTGGAATCTAAAACCCGGAAGAAAAAGCGAGCCAGCTCAATAGCGCTGGTTGGGGTTCCTATGACATTGATGGGAACCTCAAAGACTTCTCCCTTTTTGCCATGTTCAAGGACTTCATAATAAAAATCCGTCCGGTTCTCATCCTCACTCTTTGACAGGCCATACAACCAGGAACTGCGGATGATCAGATGTTTGGGATTTAATTCCCTGACAAAATTCTCTCCGGCAAGTTTGGACTGGCCATACACCGTATTCGGTGTAGGCAGGTCAAATTCATTCTTAGCCCGGTAACTGATCCCTGAAAAGACATCATCCGTAGAAAAATGAATCAGCTTGGCATTCTTGCTGCGGGTCGCTATGGCAAGATTGCGGGCACCGAGGGCATTAACCTTGAAGGCCTCCACCCGGTTCTCTTCACAGAAATCCCTGCTGGAAACACTGGCACAGTTTATGACAGTGAACGGCCTGTAGGTATCAATGGCATGTTCTACCGCATCAATGTCAGTGATATCAACATCCTTGTCTGTATCCACAATCTTATAGTCCGTATTCCGTCTCAATATATTCAGCAAGGCGGTACCAACTCTTCCTTCACTTCCTGTAAGCCATATTGAACTTTTCATCACATATCCCTCCCAACAAAAAAATTCAACGTTCACTCAAAAAACTACATACTTCTCCATCAATATACCTAAAACCCATCGGTTATAGAGTGCATATGTGTTTAAATTATACTATACAATTAGCTCTATTTCTATGATTTATCATGCAAATTAAAGGATTTTTACAGACTTTCCAATTAAAAGGTCCCTTCCGGAGCCAGGCCTTTCATGAGGCCGGCCCGGAAGGGACCTTATTCTTCACCGCATTGCGGTTTATCATTATATTTTCAGGGTAGGATTTCCTGTCAGGATATGGTCCTGTCAGTACTCTTCCCTGTCAGCATCTGAGCCTGTCAGTACTCTTCCCTGCTCCAGCGGTCGAATTCCTCGTCAGTACACTTGACATAATGGGTTCCATCCACATGGTGGTCCCAGCCCTTGGTATAATCCAGACCTGAAGTCTTGTAGTCATAGCTTAAGGACTTGCGCTGTTTCTCCAGAATAGGATTAGGCGTAGGAATGGCCGAAAGCAGGCTTCTGGTATAGGGGTGCATGGGCCTGGTAAATATCTCCTCCGTGGTTCCCGTCTCCAGCATGTGACCCAGGTGGAGAACACCGATCCTGTCGGAAATATATTTTACCATGGACAGGTCATGGGCGATAAAGAGATAGGCCGACCCGGTCTCCTCCTGGATATCCTTCATCAGATTCACCACCTGGGCCTGGATAGAAACATCCAGGGCCGAGATACACTCGTCGGCGATGATCAGTTTGGGATCCATGATCAGGGCTCTGGCGATACCGACACGCTGGCGCTGCCCGCCGGAGAACTGGTGAGGATACCTGCTGTGGTGCTCGGGAGCAAGACCAACCTTCTTGAGGATCTTCTCAATCTTATCCTCTCTCTCGGCACTGGTCTTGTACATATGATGGATGTCCAAGCCCTCGCCGATGATATTACCGATGGTTTTCCTGGGATTCAGGGAAGCCATGGGGTCCTGGAAGATCATCTGCATCTTGACTCTCAGGTCAGACTCGGTCTGCCGGGACATCTTTCCACTGATATCCTGGCCGTCAAATATAATCTTTCCGGCGGTCGGGTTATAGAGGCGGATTACTGACCGGCCTATGGTGGACTTGCCGGAACCGGATTCCCCTACCAGGCCGTAGGTCTCTCCGGGATAGATTTTAAAGCTAACGTCATCGACAGCCTTGACGGTAAAGGTCCGGCTGACCGGAAAATACTGTTTCAGTCCCTCCACGGTAAGAAGGGGCTCCTGATTATAATTCGCTGCCATAATCCTCTGCCTCCTTCTTCATTCTTGCAATCCTGTTCTTAAGCTCCTCGGGCATGTCCATCTTAGGTGCCCTGGGATCAAGAAGCCAGGTTGCCGCATAGTGGGTGTCTGTAATCTTAAACATAGGCGGATCTGCCTTGTCATCCACCAGCAGGGCATAACGGTTTCTGGCCGCGAAGGCATCTCCCTCCGGCTCATGGAGCAGGTTGGGCGGTGAACCCGGTATGGTGTAAAGACGCTCATCATCGGTATCCAGGTCAGGCATGGCTGAGAGCAGACCCCAGGTATAGGGATGCTTGGGATCATAGTAGACCTCGTTAATCTTGCCGGTCTCCACAATCTTGCCGGCATACATGACATTGACATAGTCGGCCACCTTGGCCACTACGCCCAGGTCATGGGTAATATAGATAACAGAGATTCCTCTCTCCTTCTGTACCTTTTTGATCAGCTCCAGAATCTTAGCCTGGATGGTAACATCCAGGGCCGTGGTAGGCTCATCACAGATCAGAAGATCCGGGTCACAGGCCAGGGCTATGGCGATGACCACACGCTGGCGCATACCACCGGACAGCTGGTGGGGATAATTCTTCATCCTCTTTTCCGCATCCTCTATACCTACTTCTTTTAAGAGCTGGACTGCCTTTTTATAGGCTTCATCCTTAGGCGTCTTATAATGCCAGATCATGCCTTCCATGATCTGCTTGCCGATATTCATGGTGGGATCCAGAGAGGTCATGGGATCCTGGAAAACCATGGAGATTCTCCGTCCGTTGATATTCTTCCGGATCCACTTTTTATCCTTGGTAAGAATATCTACAGTCTCCTTCTGGCCGCTGTCTCCGGTGTAGGTAAACTCTATAGAGCCGCTGTTGACGATGGCATTGTTGGCCAGGATACCCATGGCCGCCTTCATGGTTACGGACTTACCGGAACCGGACTCTCCCACAACAGCCACGGTCTCACCCTTCATGACATCAAAGTTTATACCACGGATGGCGTGGACCGGTCCGGCCGTCGTCTTGAAAGTAATGTCGAGATTTTTGATATCAAGAATCTTTTCGTTATAATCTGTCATATCAGCCACCTCACATTTCCTTCATCTTGGGATCAAGTGCTTCCCTGAGACCATCTGCCACCAGGTTGAAACTGAGCATCAGCAGTGCCATGACGATAATCGGCGACACAATCTGGTAAGGATGGGTAGTGAAGCTGTTAAAGCCATCGGAAATCAGGGAACCCAGAGAACACTCCGGTACAGGGATACCCAGACCTACAAAGGACAGGAAGGCCTCTGTAAAGATGGCTGTAGGAATGGAGAACATTACCTGGGTAATGATAGGTCCGATGATATTGGGCAGGACTTCCTTGAAAATGATGAAGAAGCTGCCGGCGCCCAAAGTCCGGGAAGCCAGAACGAATTCCTGCTCCTTCAGCTTCAGCATCTCAGCCCGGGCAATCCGGCTCATGCCGACCCACTCGGTCAACATCAGTGCGATGATGATAGTCACCATACCCGGTTTCAACACCAGGAGCAGCAGGGTTACAATAACCAGCCTGGGTATGGAGTTGGCCACCTCCAGAAACCGCTGCATAAGCATATCGACCTTGCCTCCGAAATAACCGGAGATCAGACCGTAGCTCATACCGATGATCATGTCAATGATGGCTGCCACAACGGCGATAATCAGGGAGACACGGGCACCATGCCAGGTCCTGGTCCAGATATCACGGCCGAAGTTGTCGGAACCAAACCAGTAGTAGACATCGTCAAAGCCTTTTTCTTTGTAGTTATTAACCACCTTTATTCCGGTGGAGGTGTGCATCTTCTCATCTCCGTTGAAAATGCCCATATTCTCCAGACCCTGGACACGGGGAGCCAGGCTCTTCTGTTCCAGAATCTGTCCGGAGTAGCTGTAGGAATTCATATTGGGGCCCAGAATAGCCATGAAGGTAATGAAGAGAATCATGACAATTCCGAAAACCGCACTTTTTTTGTGGACGAAACGGATTACTACTTCCTTCCAGAAACTCTGGGAGGCGAAGTTGGTATCAATCTCAATCTCTCCGGCATTGTCCTTAAAGACAAAGTCTGTATCCACAGGAACATAATTATTCTTTGTCACTGCCAGGGCGGCGGCAGTATTTTCTTTTTTATGAAACATACTCACACCACCTTCCTATCCGTTGTCCTTGGCCAGGCGGATTCTCGGATCAATGATACCGTAGAGGATATCCACAACCAGCATAATTGCTATGTAGAGGGCAGAGTAAATGAAACTCAGGGATATGACCACATTGTAGTCATTGGACTGGATCGCATTTACCAGCAGGGATCCCACGCCGGGAATGGCAAAAATCTTCTCTACCACCAGGGACCCGGTCATCAGGTCGACAATCAGGGGGGCCAGGACGGTGATAATAGGGATCAAGGCATTCCTCAGGGCATGTCGGAAAATCAGGGACGCTCCCGAGATTCCTTTACTCTCTGCCAGAAGCATATACTCACTGCCCAGAACCTCCAGCATCTCCGTCCTGGTAAAACGGGCGATGGAAGCCATGGTAAACATGGACAGGGATACACTGGGCAAGACACTGGAATTCAATGCCTCCGCCGAATTATAAAGCATGGGGAAGACCTGCCATACATAGCCAAACTGGTAACTTAAGGCCAGAGCGAACACGTAGGAAGGCACCGACACGCCAATAACCGATATGATCGTACATATGGTATCCAGGATGGTATCATGCCTGAAGGCCGCGATCAGGCCCAGAATCAGACCGATCACCGCACCGATGGCCACAGCGAAGCCACCGATGGCTATGGAAACAGGAAGTCTCGTCGCAATAAGCTGAGAAATCGGTGTATTTTTCGAAATATTGTAGCTCACGCCAAAGTCTCCGCGGAGCATATTGCCAACATAGCGGAAAAACTGGATAAATACTGGCTGGTCCAGTCCGTACTTGGCATAGAGGGCAGCTTTCTGGTCCGCATTCAGCTTCTCGTCATTGAAGGGGGATCCAGGCATGAGCTGCATCAGAATAAAGAGGACAAGCAATATGACCAGCAGGGTAAATATGGCTGTGATCACACGCTTTGCAACATATTTTTTCACGGGTATTACTCCTTAAAAGTATAAGTGTTCATCTAGTCTGCAGGGAGCCGGGGCCGCCCGGCAGCCTGCCCTGTAAAATCCGGACTCCCTGGGATCATCCAGGGAAAATGTGAGCCGCACAAGGCAGCATAAACCATCGTACGGCTCACGTTAAGCTTCTGTCTAATTTTAAAAGCGGGAGCTATGGTCAGCTCCGGCCCTGTCCGGTCATAGAACCGGTCCGGCCTTCCTTAAAAACCGTCAGCTGAAATTACTCAGACTTAACTGCGTTCTTAAATACACGGTTAAGGGCAACAGGATGGAATTCGATTCCGGTTACCTTCGGGGAAATCATCTCTGCGTTACACTGGGTGTAAAGCGGGAAGATCACTGCTTCATTCATGACAATCTGCTCTGCGTCATAGAGACTTGTCCATCTCTTCTCAGCATCGAGAGCCAGCTCGCCTGTGGTACAGTCTGCGATGATCTTATCGTAGTCTGCATTGGTCCAGAGACCGTAGTTGTTATTATTGTCAGTTACCCACATACCAAGATAGGTCATAGGATCTGCGTAGTCCGGTCCCCAGCGGGTAAGACCAAGCTGGTAGTTACCGTCTTCCATATCCTTAACTCTCTGCTTCTTGGGCTCTGTCTTCAGATTAACTGTAAGGCCGGGAAGAGTGGTCTCCCACTGCTCTTTCAGAACCTGGGCAACCTTCTTAGGAGCGTCATCATCGTCTACGATCATCTCAATCTCCAGCTTGTCTGTGCCTAACTCTTTAAGACCAGCGTTCCAGAACTCAACAGCCTTGTCTGCGTCAAAAGCACATACGTCAGAGAACTTGGTCTGGTCTGCGGAGAAGTCAGATCCGTCGGGACCTGTAGCGAAGTCCATAGGAACTGCCGTGTAAGTAGGAGCGGAACCGTCCTTGAGAACGTCCTGTGTGATAGCGTCACGGTTGATGGCCATGGTCATAGCCATACGGATATTCAGGTTGTCAAACTCTTTCACCTTTGCGATGTTGGGGCTTACATACCAGAGGTAACCTGCACCGATTGCCCTGAAGGCCTCGTCGCCTTCAACCTGGTCTACCTGGTCACCATTGATGAGGGTTGTATCAAGGGCGCCTGTCTGGTAGTTCATCAGAGCCTGCTGGGAATCCTGGATTACCTGGTAGTTTAATCCGGCAAGCTGAACCCTGTCAGCATCCCAGTAGTCAGCGTTCTTGGTGAGATGGAAGGCTGTTGCGGCCGGCTGATAGTCATCCATTACGAAAGCTCCGTTGGAAAGAACAGTGTCAGGGCTGGTTCCGAAGGAATCACCTACGCTGTTGAAGAACTCTTCGTTAACGGGATAGAAGGTCGGGAAGTACATCAGGCTGAGGAAATAGCTGACCGGTACGTTCAACTCAACCTTTAAGGTCTTGTCGTCCACTGCTGTGGCACCAAGCTCGCTCTTATCCTTCTCTCCTGCGATGATTGCTTCGGCGTTCTTAATCTGGCCGATATCGCTCATCATGTAGGAATACTCAGATGCTACTGCCGGGTCAACGGCTCTCTGCCATGCGAATACGAAGTCCGCTGCTGTGACAGGTGTTCCGTTACTCCACTTTGCGTCTCTGAGATGGAAGGTATAGGTAAGACCATCCTCAGATACTTCATAGGACTCAGCGATCGCTTCAACAGGCGTACCATCTTCTGCCATCTGCATAAGACCATCTGTATAGTCTGCGATTACCTCGAAAGATGTACCGTCTGTAGCCTGCTGGGGGTCAAGAGACTGTACAGGTGTTTCCAGCATGACATTCAAGTCACTGCCACTTACCTCGGCAGTTGCTTCTCCTTCAGCGCCGGTAGATGTCTCTGGTGCAGAACTTCCTCCTCCACAGCCAGCCATGCCAACTACCATAGCTGCGGCCAAAGCCACTGCTAAAATCTTCTTTTTCATTTCAGTTCCTCCTCATTAATTTATTTGGGTAAAGTCTTTCCCTTTCAATAATATACCATTACAGGTAGGTAAAAACAAGGAACTGCTTGGCAAATATGTGCTATTTTCCTGTGTTTTTTTTACATTTTCCCTAAATAAAAGGTGAATATAATGTCTCCTGCCAACAATAGTGACAAAAAACATAAAAACATAGCTTTCCGCTTCTATTTAATCTTTTCAGGTTTGTTCTCTTCCTGAATGAGTGGTCAACGGACCTGGTAGCCCTGGAAACTGAGGGAAGACTCCAGCTCCTGGACATCCTCCGTATGGAAAATGATCACCGGCCGGGCCGTCTCCCGGTCAAAGGACAGGTAGATGTAATCCACACTGATGCAGCTGAACTCGATGGCCTGGAGCAGCTTGTTAAGCTGACCCACCTCATCGGTGATCTCCACGCCGATCACATCCGTAAGCCTGCAGATCCATCCATCCTCCTTGAGGGCCTCATAGGCCTTCTCCGGCTCTGTCACAATCATACGGACGATACCGTACTCGGCACTGTCATTGGTTACCGAGCCCAGAATATTAATCCCCTCTCTGGCAAGGATCCCGGTCAGCTTTGTCATGGTTCCTCTTTTATTTTCCGCGAAAATAGATAACTGCTTTAGCATAGTATTTTTCCTTCCTTATCTCAATAGATACTCAATCTCAATAGATGCTCAATCTCAACAGATGCTCAATCTCAACAGATACTCAATCTTAATAGATACTCAACGGATATCCCGATGGATGTCCGGATCAATGACCAGGCACGAATGAAGCTTCGCTGCGGGGTCGTCATTTTCTCATATAGCAAATCTCTGCAATTATATCATAAAAAAACAGTCACAGAAAGAACTATATATCCACATTTATTCCTGGGGCTTTTAGGGAAATCATTCCTTCCAGTACTGGAGCCGGCTGTCAAGACCGTCTGTCTCCAGTTCGATGGCTCCGCCCCAAAGGGTAGCGAAGATCTGATTCTCCTTCACACCGGCGGCCTCCAGCCGCCAGATCGTCTCTCTGTGAGGATGGCCATAACGGTTATCCTTGCCGGCGGAAATGACTGCCTTCTTCGGCCCAAACCAGGCCAGAAAGGCCTGGCAGCTGGAATGGCCGCTGCCATGATGGGCCACCTTGAGAAGGGACAGGCCGTCAGCAAGGCCGGTAAGAAGCCTATGGCCTGTATCTCTCTCATAATCTTGCATCCAGCGGACCAGGGTCTCCTCCTGGTCCTCCTCCATGTCCCCGGTAAAGAGGGCGTCAAAGTCCCCATATTGTAGATAAAGGACCACCGAATAGGCATTGCGGTCATCGGCGGCCAGGCCCCGCCAGGGACTCAGGCAGTAAAAGCCTGCCCGGCCAGCCTTAAGTTGTCTCCCCCGCTCTATCCTGTGGACCCGGACTCCCCTGGCCCGGGCCAGGTCCAGTATTTCCTGGAAATGATCATCAGTCTTCTCTGCCTCTCCCATCTCAGGAAGCAGGAGATTGGTGACCGGATAGTCTTTTTGCAGCAATTCTTTCACCCCGGAGATATGATCGTCATCCGTATGGGTGATGACCAGGTAGTCAAGACGACTTATACCATAATATTTCAGGGCCGGTCTGATAACATAGCTGCCTATTTCCTGCCGGCTGCTGCTGCCACCGTCAATCATCATATGGCGGCCATCGGGCAAGGCCAGTAGAATGCATTCTCCCTGGCCTACGGAAAGCATGGTCATCCTAAGCTGATCTGATGGTTTGAAAACCAGGGCCAGACAGAGGCCGGCCGCCAGGGCAGAAAGCCCCCGCCAGCTTCTCCGGTACCAAAGCCAGACTGCCCCCGCCTCCAAGCCATAAAGGAAAAAGATGGCGGCCAGGCTGGGACATCCGGTAAGCAGATAAGAAAAGGGCAGACTCCTGCAGGCCTCAAAGACCAGGCTGAAGCAGCGCAGGATAAGTTCTGCCGGCAGACAAATCAAAAAAGCAAGGCGAATAGCGGCAGGCCGGGAGAAAAAAGAGACCAGACTGCCGGCCAGCCCTCCTGCCAGGGCAGACAGGAGCACCGGCATCATGGCCGGGAGCACCAGAAGATTGAGAAAAATACTGTAGGGCGACCAGCCATAAAAAAAGCGGACCACCAGTGGCATGGTCACCATGCTGATGACCAGGCTGGCTGCCAGACTATCCCGGACCCGGTCCACCAGCAAGGGCTGTCCTTTTTTTAACCTCAGGCCGGTCTTGCTCCTGATCAGGCGTTCCCAGTCCCCGGGTCTCAGTTCTCCAGTCTTTTTTGTATATTTTCTCCGGTCGGCTAACTTGTCCCTGACCCAGGGCCAGACCATACCCACGGCAAAGACGGAAGCAAAAGAAAGGATACTGCCACTCTCCTTGATCCTGAGGGGAGAAGACAGTAAAAGAACGCTTCCCGCCAGGGCCAGGGAGGAGGGAACATCATAATCCGCCCCATAATACTGGGAGAACAGAAAGGCCAGATACATGACTGTGGCCCGGGTGACAGAACTGCCAAAGCCAACCATGGTCCCGTAGCCAGCCAGGACCAGCCCTCCTGCCAGACAGGCCGGGCCATAGCCCAGACCTCTTTTCCGTAGTCTCTTAAAGATCCAGCCTCCCACCACAGATACATGAAGGCCGCTGATGGCCAGCAGGTGGGCCACCCCGTTCTCTTCATAAAGCTCTCTGACTTCCTCGGAAAGTTCTGACTTATCCCCTAATACCATGGCCTTGAAGACCCCTCTCTCCCTCTCCGCCACGCAATCCATGTAGACAGCTGCCATCCTTCTTCCAAAAAGATAGACCAGTCTGGCGGCAGAAAATGCCGGTCTGTCCAGGGACAGCAGCCTTTCCATCCGGAAGCTGTAGCGGATTCCGTTGGCATAGTAGTAATCCCTGGCCGGAAACTCACCCGGGTTTTCTACCGGGTCAAAGGCCTGCAGCCGGCCGGTGAGGACCAGCCGGTCGCCAGGACAGATCCCGCCCTCCTCTTCCCCGGTCACCCGGCAGCGGAAAGAACACCGGTAAAAGTGGTTCCTGTAACGGAAAACCGCATTCTTTTTTAAGAGCAGGCTGTTTCCTGCAGCTGTCGTCTTCACTTCCTCTACCTGACCCTGCAGCGAGCCTGTCGGGGCTGGGTCCCCCAGCCTGCTGGCTCTGTCCAGCAGGAGTTCCGCCTGGTCTGGCTGGCCCTGGGCCAGGAAGGACAGGGCTCCCAGGAACATGAATAGGCACAATAAAATAAGACCGGTCTTTATCTCCTTCCCGGCCTTCCTCCTGACCCCAGTCAGGTCCGCGGTCCGTAGTCTCATTGCCCTGAAGGTCGCTGCCAGTCTGCCTGTCCCAAGAGACGACCTTATCCAGGCTAGCTTTAGGCTGGCTGCAGGCCCCCGGTCCTGCCTCCTTTCCCCGAGCCATAGCAGGGCATGGAGGCAGAACAATAAAACCGGTAAAAAGAGACCTGGTTTTCCCAGGACAAGGGCAGCGGCCTCTCCAAGCACAAGTCCTGTCCATGCGATAAAGACTGGTCTTCTCATCTTTTCTTTTTACCCTTTGTCTATCCCTTTCCTCATGTATTTGTAAATATTTTCCAATCATCTTAACATGGTCCGGTCTGTCTGTCAATCCCTTGCAAAATAGCAGCATGTTCCCCAGGGATTTTCATCCATACTTAATTTTTATTCATAAATAACCGGATTCACAATTAACCGGGGACTTTCCTGGAAAATAAAAAAGGAACCCTTCCGCCACGAAAGACGAAAGAATTCCATTTTATGATTTGTCACAATATACCGGACCGGTCAGCCTGCTGACCTTTACCACTTGCGGGTATAATTACCCCTGGTCCTGATGGTACCCACCTTAGTCGCCGAGAAGGCCCTTTTGGCACCCCGCTTACAATAGAGCTTGTTATATTTGATATTTATACGATCATAACTACTCTTAGACTGGCTGTTAAAAGACAGGGCATTACGGCCGCCGCCTATTAAGTTGCCGGTAATTTTTACAGTGAACTTCCTGTAGAGACGGGGTATTTTCCCCATGAGGCAAAAATGGCAGCCTATGGAATAGGTAGAAAATATCTGCTTTTTTCTTGAGATTATGGTGTTATTGCTCACAGTAGACCCAAGCACATTAAACATGGCCAGACCTTCACTTGTCTCACCGATAATCGTATTCCCGGTGATGACTATGTTTCTGTGGAATTTTTTGAGATAGCCTTTCCTGCCGGCCTTGGCATCCTTGGCAGCAAAATTAGCGCAGATACCCCTGCAGCCTCTGACATAGCAATTCTTGATCAGAATATTCTCACAGGGAGCCCCGTTCCAGAGATTCAGGGCCCAGGCATTATAATCTGCAAGAAAAAGAGCCGTCAGGGGAGCGGCCAGATCAATCTGGATAGCCTCCTCCACACTGTTGCTGCTGCCGCTTCCCAGGCCGTCTATATTACAATTACTGATGGTCACATCCCTGCATCCCACCAGTTCGATGCTATGGTTATTCAGGTTGGACCAGCGCATAGTCATGTTGGTAAATGAGATATTTTGGCCGTGGCTGATCTTTATGGCGCTCTTTTCGACTCCCTGAGGGTTGCTGCTGACCCAGGTCCCGCCATTGATTCTGAAATTCTGAATCGCCCCGTAACCGGTGCACTCAGGGACATTGAGCAAAATACAGTTCCTGCCCATGATGGTGGCCCCGGTAGCTTCTATGGTCCAGTTACTTTTTACGTGCAGGACCTTGTTGCCAAGGTCATAAGTCTCTCCGGCCACCAACTTGACATAGCCTGTATCTTCCAGTTCCTTTTTGATGGCCTTGTAGTCTGACTTAGCCCCGGAGCCTCCGGCCACAGACTTCACCTCTCCAGCCTGGACCGGCAGACAGGAAAAGGCCGCCGCAAAAACAAGCATTAACAGGCCGCAACAAAACTTTTTCAACATATTTCCAACCTCCTGATCTGATTCTCTTCTGTCTGACATAATCTCCAACTATAAGCTGTCCGGTCATCCCTCCTGTCCTCTGGTCTGCCGGCCAGGCAGAACATAACAGTCAAACCTGACATTTTTACAGACGATGGAATGGCTGGCCTTCTTACCTGCCAGGGGTTGACCCTTGACAGGACGCTTCACAACAATCCTGGCCGGGCCGGCAGCCAGAGCGGCTGCCATCAACTCATCTTCCCTGGAGCAGGGCAGCTCCAGCTTCTGCAACAGCTGCAGCTTCTTCTTGCTGATACCCGACTTCTGCTTGACTGGAAACATGGGATCCAGATAAACCAGGTCCGGTTTTCCTGCCAGCCTTTTCAGATTCTCTATACCGTCACCCCTGACCAGGCTCATCCTTGTGGCTGCCTCTGTCAGGTCAGGGTCCTTCCTGGCCCTGCAAAGGGCATCCTCAAGAAGAGCAGCGATGACAGGGTTATATTCACATAATACTACAGAATATCCTCCACAGGCAAGGATAAAGGCATCCTCACCAAGGCCTGCCGTGGCGTCCACAGCCAGTGGGTGTTCAGGAAGGTCCTTCATTCTTGCGGCCCGCAGAAGCTTCTCGTGCTGCAGGTGGCCTCCCCGGACCCGGGGAAGCAGCTGGCGGAAATCTCCTCTAAGTTCCAGCCTGCCCTCCACCAGGGTCAGGCCCCCGGCATCCAGACGCAGGTATCTCTCATTTTCCAGCAGGTCTTCCTGGCTGAAAAGCAGCTGACAAGCCCCTACTCCTTCCAGGAACCCTCCTTCATCAAAGGAAGCCTTTAGGGCCAGGGCTTTCTCTTTATATGCTAAGTCAGAGACATATATTCTGATCATTTTTCTCACTTCCCTAATATTAAACTTCCGATCTTCCGGTTTTTCCCGATTCCAGCCCGCTGATGATATCCCTGTTGACCCGGCGCAGGAAAATGCTGCTGATGGCAACGGCAGCCAGCTCTGCCAGGGGCCAGGCCCACCAGACCAGATTGACATCCCCCATTCTTGCCAGCAGCCAGGCGGCCGGAAGGAGGACAAACAGTTGCCGTACCAGGGACATGATCATACTGAGAATACTTTCCCCAAAGGCCTGGAAGACTGAGGATGCCACGATACTGTATCCAGCCATGATAAAGGACAGACTGATGATCCGGAAGGCAGGAACCCCTATGGACATCATACTTTCCGAGGCATCAAAAAGGAGCAGCATTTTCTGTGGGAAGAGCTGTAACAGCAGGAGACCGGCCAACATGATTCCCATAGCCGTAATGATACCCAGACGGATGGTCTCTATAATCCGCTCCCGGTTTTTTGCCCCATAATTATAGGCAATAATAGGAATCATCCCTCCGTTGAGGCCAAAGACCGGCATCATGATAAAGCTCTGCATACGGAAAAAAATGCCGAAAACAGCCACAGCTGTGGAGGTGAACTGACCCAGAATCCGGTTCATGAAAAAGGTCATGACCGACCCTATGGCCACCATAATCAGGGAGGGAACTCCTATGAGGAGGATCTGCCGGATCATGGCAGGGTCCGGTCTCAGGTTCTGCAGCCGGAAATGCAGCTCTTTATTTTTAGTCAGGTTAAAATAGACGGCCAGCAGGGCAGCCGATACCTGGCCGATGACAGTGGCCGCAGCGGCACCTGCTATCCCCATCCTGGGAAAGCCCAGGAGGCCAAAAATCATAATGGGATCCAGGATAATGTTGATAACCGCTCCTGTAGTCTGGGTAATCATGGAATAAAAAGTCATACCCGTGGACTGGAGCAGTCTCTCCATGATCATTTGGCCAAAGAGGCCCGCGGAACAGATACAGATGATGCGAAGATAGCTGATCCCACCATCGATGATCTCCGGGGCCTGGGTCTGGCCCCGGAAGAAGGGACCCACTAAGGTAAGACCCACGAGGGCAAAAAGGGCAAAGGCGCAGGCAGAAAGAAAGATTCCCTGCATGGCGGACCTGTCGGCTGTCTCAAAGTCTTTCTCTCCCAGCTTCCGGGACAGGAGGGCATTGGTACCAATTCCGATTCCGGTTCCCACTCCGATCATGAGATTCTGCATGGGGAAGGCCAGGGACACACTGGTGAGAGCCTGTTCTGAAAGCCTGGCTACGAATATGCTGTCCACAATATTATAGAGGGCCTGGACAAACATGGAAATCATCATGGGCAGGGCCATGGAATAAAGGAGCCTGGGTATGGGCATATAGCCCATCTTATTTTCCAGTATGATCTCTTCTTTGCCTGCTTTCGCTTTCTGCATTTTTCCTATCCCTTTCCTCAGTTTTTATGTGAAACCTTATTATAATGACATGTCATTTTCTTCACTATCATTTCTTCCAATCTTCTTTTCCAGTGTCCCGGCGGTTAAGCCGACTTGATCCGGCATTTCCAGACCAGCCCATAAGCCGGGCAAGCAGTCAGGCCGTCTTGATCCGGTATTTCCAGACCAGCCCATAGGCCGGGCAAGCAGTCAGGCCGTCTTGATCCGATATTTCCAGACCAGCCCATAGGCCGCCAGGACCAGGCTTCCCGTCACAACCCAGGAAAAAGGATAGCAGACTAAAAGGCCGGCCATGGTCGGGATCCGGACCGCCACTGTATGAATCCAGACGATCCTCAAAAGGCAGGTCCCGAAGACAGTCAGGACTGCCGGAACCATGGAATAACCGTAGCCCCTCAGGGCGGACCCTCCCACCTCATAGCTGGCAGCGATCCACTGGAATATAAGAATACACTTCATCCTGGTCACCGCATAGTCGATAACCTCCTGGTCCCTGGTAAAGAGGGGCAGCAGAGAACCCCTCCCCAGATAAAAGAGGCTGGTCAGACTCAGGTTAGCCACCACAGCACAGGCCAGGCAGATCCCAAGCACCTTAAGACACCGCTTCTTTTTGCCGGCCCCATAGTTCTGGCTGGTGAAGGTCACCGCCGCCTGATTGAAGCCGTTGATCATAAAATAAGCGATAAACTCAAAATTGGCCGCTACCGAATTGCCGGCTACGGCGTAGGCGCCAAAGCCATTGATGGCTGACTGGATGAAGACGTTGGAAAAGGAGAAGAGCATACTCTGCAGGCCTGCCGGGACACCGATCATGATGATCTTTCTCAAATCCTCACTGTGGATACCCAGCCTGGTCAGATCCAGTCTGACCGGTCCCTTTTCCTTCATCAGAAAATACACTACCATGGCCGCTGACACTCCGTTGGCCATGACGGTGGCTATGGCAACTCCCGACACACTCATGTGGAAGACCACCACAAATATTACATTCAGTATGGCATTTAAGACGCCTGAGATAATCAGACAGATCAGAGGCCGCCTGGTATCCCCGAAACTTCTGAGAACCGCAGCCCCGAAATTATAGACCATGATAAAAGGCATGCCAATGGAATAGATCCTCAGGTAGAGCACTGCCAGCTCCATAATATTGTCCGGTGTGGACATGAGGGTCAACATGGGCCTGGCCACCAGCTGGCCAATAATCAAGAGCAATATACCACTGATCAGGGACAAGGTCATAGAGGTGTGGACCGCGTCAGAGATCCTGTCCTCCCTTCCCTCACCCAGATAGCGGGCGATTACTACATTACTGCCCACAGACAGACCTAAAAAAAGGCCCAGAATCAGCATAACCAGGGAGGAATTGGCCCCTACTGCCGCCAGGGCCTCGCTGCTGGCAAATCGGCCGACCACGGCAATATCCACCGCATTGAACAGCTGCTGAAGAATACTGCCCAGGGCCAGGGGAATGGCAAAAAGGATAATCTTATCCAGCAGGGACCCATTCAGCATGTCCATGCCTGATCCCCCTTCTCCCCGTCTTATGTTTTTCATTTTTTCAAGTATGCCACTCATTCCTTACACCTTTTTTCTTCCAGATTATTATTTGTTTCTTCCTCTCTCAGCAGGCTGGGGATAAAATTCGATTCCGACCGGCGGGACTTGTTTCTTTTCCTTGATCCTGGTCCTGATCCGCCATGAGAGGGCAAAGGCCAGGCCGGACCTTCTGAGAATCCCCAGAGCCCGCTTCCTAAGCCCTGTCGTGGTCTCCGGCAGCTTTTGTCTGGCCAGTATGCGTCGCCGGACCTGTTCCAGGCTCCTTCTCTCCCAGGGAACAAAATAATTAAAGGCATAATAGTTCAACTCCCTGCTTAAAAGAAGTTGGTCCATAGCCTCCTCCGCCCCCGGGCAGGCCCTGCTTATATAGCGGTATTTGTCATAGCTGGCCAGGAGGACTTCTTTAGACTCCCGAGGCCCTGACAGGTTATTTGTCAGACTCCCCTTCCGCCGACGGTAGTAATAAAGCCGGTCCGGAAGCAGGTAAAAACGGGAGGCCCGGTTAAAGATCCTGCAGCTGCTTCTCATGTCTTCCAGAAGCCTGCAGTCGGGAAAATCCAGATCCGCCAGCAGAGACCGCTTATAGATCTTATTCCACAGGTAATCAAGAATCTGACTCCCGGCCAGCAGGGCCATAGCCTGGTCCCTGTCCACCATCCCACTCAGGGTCATAGCCTGGTGGTCCTGGCAATAGGGCCGGGTCTGCCATACCTCAAAGAATTCAAAAATGCAGATATCCGCATTGCTTTTCCGGACCCCCAAAAGGGCCCTCAGGCAGAAATCCTCTGTCACCCAGTCGTCTCCGTCAACAAACATGATCCATTCGCCCCGGGCCTGGCGGACTCCTGCCTCCCGGGCCTTACTGAGCCCCTGGTTGTCCTGGTGGATCACCCGAAAGCGGTTATCCTTCCGGGCAGCCTGATCACAGATCCGGCCACTCCCGTCCACTGACCCGTCATCCACCAGAAGAACCTCTATATTGGAAAAGGTCTGTCTTTTAAGGCTCTCCAGACAGGGCCAGAGATAGTTCTCTATATTATAGACCGGAACAATCACTGAAATCTCCGGCTTCATACTTTCATTCTCCTGTTCTGCTTACAATGCTCTGTTTACAAAACTTTTGTCTGCAAAGCTTGATTTACAAAACTTTGTTTATATGTCTTTTTTACAAGACCCTGTTTACAGAAGACCGGCCCGGTCTGGCCCGGCCAGTCCCTTCCTCTTGTTCTCATCAGGGTTTCATCCCATCATATCACACTCTTTCCATAATGCCAAATAAGCTGACGGGCTAAAATATGTTCAGTATTGAAATATCCTGCCAAACTCCCAGTAAGAGGTCAGACCATCCAGACTCCCAAGCAGACAAAAGACCCCTGCCGGACCATAAATCCGGACAAGGGTCTTACTCGTCTATATTTTTTTATCTTTGTATGTTTTATCTTTTATTTAGTAGGATTATAGCTGTAATCAATCCCGGCCTTCTTCCCGGCCGGTCATCTCCTGATCAGCACCAGGGCCACATCATTGACATTGGTTCCTGTCGGCCCAGTAATAATCAGCCCTCCACAAGCCTTCAGGGCCGGATAGGCATTATTATCCTCCAGGGTTTCGTAAATATCGATCCCTCTGTCTGCCAGGTCATTTTTGCTATTGCCGTCACAGTAGCCTCCTGCCGCGTCGGTGGGACCGTCGGTCCCATCACTACCTATACTGAAAACCGCCGTATCCTTAAGACCGGCAATTCCCGCCGCAGCTGCCAGGGCAATCTCCTGGTTGCGGCCGCCCTTGCCGGAGCCAGTCAAACGGACCACCGTCTCCCCACCAGCGATAAAGGCCAGGCTTTCTTCTGTCGTCTGGTAGGTCCTGGCGATGGAAGAAAGGAAGGACCCGGCCTCCCTGGCCTGGCAGCAGAGCTGGTCTGTCAGGATCACAGGCCGGTAGCCCAGCTCACGGCAGCTATCTGAGGCTGCCCGGCAAAGCTCCCGCACACTTCCCGTGATGACTGTCTCCACATTGGTCAGAGACTTTGGCGTTTCCCTGGCCAGAAGTTGTCTGCAGGCCTTAGTCAGATGCAGCTGGTACTTGTCCGCGATTCTCATGGCATCCTGGCAGCTGCTGCTGTCCGGATAGGCAGGACCGGAGGCAATCATATCCAAGGGGTCTCCCAGGATATCACTGAGTACGATGCTGTAAATACGGGCCGGCTGACAATGTTCTGCGAACCTGCCCCCTTTTACGGCTGACAATCTTTTGCGTATGGTATTCATCTCAATGATGTCCGCCCCGCAGGCCAGTAATTCTTCCGTCAGCTCTGCCATTTCCTTTTCTGAAACCAAAGGTTTTTCAAAGAGGGCCGAGCCACCGCCGGACAAGAGAAAGATTACCCAGTCCTGGTCTGTCAGGTCCCGGGTCAGGTCCAGGGCTGCCTGGGTAGCCTTGTAGGAATTGGCATCCGGTACCGGATGTCCTCCCTCCATACAGCAAAAGCGGGAAATCTCTCCCTTGACATGCTGGTACTTGGTACAAACTACCCCTGCGTCAATGGCGTCACCCAGCACCTCTGAAGCGGCCTTTGCCATCTGCCAGGCTGCCTTGCCCGCTGCCACCACCAGAAGCCTGCCCGGGCCAAAGTTCTTCCCTTTTAAGGCCCTGGCAACTGCCGCATCCGGCAGTACGCTTTGAATGGAGTCCTTAATAATTCTATCTGCATCTTGTCTCAAAGTCATAGCTTCCTCCTGTCTGTTCTCCCCGGTCTGTGGCAAACCCACCTGGGGAGATACTGACTGGACCTAAGCCGGTTTATGGTCTCCTAATGGTTTGCGACAAATTCCCCGACCAGCTTGTTAAACTTATCCGGCTCGTCCCAGAAAAGCATGTGGCCGGAGTTCTCGAAGAACTCTGTCCTGGCACCGGGGATATTTTCCCCTACCCAGGCACTGCCCTGCCAGTCAAAGATCAGACTGTGTCTTGCCACACAAACCAGGGTAGGCAGCTTGATAGTAGGTATGAAATCTCTCCAGTCAAGATTGGTATGGTCTCTCATAATTTCAATCCGTACATAAGGCGGACATTTCTTAATATCATCTGACAGGAACTTGGCATCCTCTGCAGACGGTGTGTTATAAATGCAGGCCCCTACCAGACCCTCTGCCTGGCCGTCCGGGTTAAACTGGGACTCGCAGCAGGTCCGGATAAAGGTCTCCACATCGTAGCAGGAGTTCTGGCCCCACTTCCAGTCAGGTCCGATATACTGGGCCGGGGACTGGTCAACACATACCAGGCCGCTGATCCTGTGGTTTCCGAAAAGTTCAATATAACTCCAGAGAATGGAGACACCCATGGACCAGCCCAGCACTGTTACATCCTCCACATCCAGATAATCCAGTAGATTCTTCACATCCATGGCGTAGCGGGAGATCCGGTGGCTGTGCATCACCTTTTCCGACTGGCCGTGGCCTCTCATATCCATGCAGATCACCTTGCAGGTCTTAGACAGCTCGGGCACATTGTTTCTCCAGAAATTAGTGGTACAGGTCCAGCCCGGAAGCATGAAAAGGGGTCTTCCCTCACCGTGCACCTCATAATAAATCTCCACATTGTCATTGGTCTTAAAAGTAGCCATAATATCCTCCTCTCTTTTGCTGAACCAGGACTCCCCCGGAATCCTGTCATAGTTTTCTATTCACCTTTATGATAGCAAAAGGAGGTGAAGGGAACAATTTATCAGCAGTATAAAAAGACCTGGTTTTTTTGTGGTCCCAGCACAAAAAAACCAGAATTTTTCTTCCCCATTCAGGAATAATATAGGCTGGGACAACAGACCAATCCGGTTTTCAAGTTCCAGGTTTCCCTGTCTACAAGTTTCCAGGTCTCCCTGTTTCAAGCCTTTCAAGCTTCCAGGCTCCGTCCGCCCGTCAATCACCGCCGGACAGATAATAGAGCAGGTATTCCATAAATTCCCGGTCCCCGGCATTGCGGACCGGATTCATGTCGAAAAGATTTCTGATCTTGTCAAAGCGGAAGGTCAGGGTATTTTTGTGGACAAACAATTCCCTGCTGGCTGCCGTCATATTATAATTATTCCGCTTCAGGCTGCCCACCGTCTCCAGATAGCGGTCCCGCTCCTTGCCGGCAAATCTTTTTTTCACGCAGTTAAACATCCTGTGGTATTCAATGTCAGGGACCAGACCCTTGACATAGGCATCCACATAATCATAGAAAAAGATTCCTCTCCCCTTGCCGGGCAGTTCCTTTTCCAGCCAGCGGCAATGGTCATAGGCGGCAGCGTAATAATGGAACTGGTCCTGTATACTGCCCACAAAAAAGCGGTAAACAAGCTTGTCCTGGGCCGCCCGCATCATGAAAGGATGGAGGTATTCACCAATCAGATACTTGTAGTCCGAGAAAATGTTTTTCTCCTCCGGGAGACATTTATAGATGAGGATCTCCCCCTCCCTGGTAACCAGGGATATGTCCTGGGAGGTGTGGAGGACCTCCCCCTTGATCCGGTCCAGGACCTCCTGGGGCTCTGCCCCCTCGCCCTCCAGACGGATCAGAATGGGAATCCGCATAGGCCCCTCTGAATAGCCCAGGCCAGCCGCCTCTTTTTTCAGTTCTCCCGGATCCCTGACGGCTCCGCTGGTCAGTCGGTAGACGAAGTGTTCCTTCTGGCTCTGCCTTTTGCTGGTCTGCTCTCTCTGGTACTCATAATCCAGCATGGTTTCCATGGACATTTTGACAATCAGGGCAATGGGATGGACCTCCTCCGGGTCCCCGGTGACACCAATGACTCCGATCACCCGGTTCTGGTGGTGGAGGGGCAGGTTGACACCCGGTTTGGTCCCCAGCATTCTGTCATCAGGAGACACATGGATAATCTCCTTATTGTTGCTGATGATATCAAAGGCCGCCTCATGGAAGGTACCCACCCTCTCGGGATTGCGGCTGGCAATGATAATCCCCTTGTCGTCCATGATGTTAATGTTGTATTTTGTATAGGCTGTCAGCCTGGTAATAAATTTTTCCGCAATCTCATTATACAGCATAGGCCTTCCTTCCCGATCTCTTCCGTTCCAAAAGCCGTCCCTTCTCCGACGGCAGACTCCGGTCTTAATCTTTAGTCAAATTTTATTTTATTATTATAACTTATTTGGAAAGAATATATAATATATTTAGCAGAAAATGCTTACCTGAAAAAACTGTCGGTGAAGCAGAATGCCGGTTAAGCAGATTTCCGGTTAAGCAGACTTCCGGCTGGCCGGACCGCAGGAGAGCCAGACTGCAGGAGAACCGGACTGCAGGAGAGCCAGACTACCACTCCGTCCCAGTCATAACAAAAGGACATGAAAGCAAGCCGACCGGCCACCTTCATGTCCTTTCATCATCTTTTTAAATATCTGCCTTAACTGGCCAGAAATCCTGAGGATTCATCCCTTGATCCTCAGTCTGGGACTAAATCAGTCCATTAGCCAGGATAAGCAGAATCAGCAGGGGCAGTACATAGGTAAAGTAGGGCCGCAGGCGCGGGGAAATGCAGAGGCCTTCCCCCTGGTTACATTCTTCCAGATAATTGTCGAAACCCCAGCCGTACCTGCTGACGCAGAAGAGGAGGTAGATCAGGGACCCGCCCGGCAGCAGAAGATTGCTGACCAGGAAATCCTCGGAACCCAGCACATCCATGCCTCTGATCAGGTGGAGGTCCTTCCAGAGATTGTGGCCCAGAACACAGGGCAGGCTGCCGAAGAAAACCAGAATCAGATTAATGAGGACCGACCGGCCCCGGCTGATGCCGAAATAATCCATGAGCATAGATATCAGGTTCTCAAAGACAGCGATTACCGTGGAAAAGCTGGCAAAGGTCATAAAGAGGAAGAAGAGGCTTCCCCAGACCCTGCCCGCTCCCATATTGATAAATACATTGGGCAGGGTTAAGAAGATCAGGGAGGGTCCCTGGTCGGGCGTTACCCCGTAGGCAAAGCAGGCCGGGAATATGATCAGGCCGGCCATGATGGCTACAAAGGTATCCAGGCCGCAGATAACTGCCGCCTCCTTGGCCAGGGTATTCTCCTTACTCATATAGCTTCCGAAGATGGCCATGGAGCCGATGCCCACACTCAGGGTGAAAAAGGCCTGGTTCATGGCTGCGGTAATGGCGTTGGCCAGGCCGGATGCCTGAACCCTTTCCAGGCTGGGGACCAGGAAGAACTTTAGTCCATCCCCACCGCCGGGAAGCAGGATGCTGTGGACTGCCAGAACAAGAATCAGGACCAGCAGGGCAGACATCATAACGGTAGTAATCTTTTCAATACCATTTTCCAGGCCTTTGGAACAGACAAAAAAGCCCAGAAGAACAGTCAGCCCCATCCAGAAAGTCATCTCCAGAGGAGAGGCAAGAAGGCTGTTAAAGACCTGACCTACCTGGTCCGTGGTCATCCCTGGCTGAAAGCTGCCTGTGGCAAATTTGAAAAAATATGCCACCAGCCAGCCGGCCACTGTCGTATAGTACATCATCAGCAGGTAATTGCCCAGAAGACAGGCCCAGCCGTGAAGATGCCATTTGGTCCCCGGCTTCTCCAGCTTCTTAAAAGCCATGGTGGCACTCTGCCGGCTGGCCCTTCCAACCGCCAGCTCCATGGAGAGAATGGGGACGCCCATAATTAAAAGAAAAACCAGATAAAATAAAACAAACCATCCACCGCCATACTGGCCGGTGATAAAGGGAAACCGCCATACATTTCCCAGGCCTATGGCACAGCCCGCACTGACCAGGATAAATCCCAGTCTCGTTCCAAATCCTTCTCTTTTCATACTTTTCTCCTTCTTAAGCACTCGCAGAACCGGCAGTCAGACCGGCCCTGTCCCTTTGATGTCAAAACGAAGAAATTATAACCCAAATCGGACAATCCTGCAAGGAATTAAATAGTCTATGTCCCTATTTCCTGATGTACTTTTTACCTGTAAATATCCCTGACCCGCAAAGGTCTGTTCCCGGCTATAATCCATCCCTTCTTCTCAGCTGTAACTCCTCCTCCGGCAATTCAGCCTTTCCCTTACCGGGGAAATCAGTTATAATGGTCCTGAACTAGCGGCAGCAGGCAAAAAGGAGAGTTTATGATTATCTATTTTATCCGACATGGCCAGACAGATTGGAATATCGAAAAAAAATTACAGGGTCAGTTAAATATTCCCCTGAATGAGAAAGGACTGGCGCAGGCCCGGCTGACTTCTGAGGGGATGAAGGACCTTCCCATTGACTGTATCTTCTCCAGTCCCTTAGACCGGTCCTACATCACGGCAGAGATTCTGCGCAGGGACAGGCCCCTGGAGATCCTGACCGATGACCGGCTGAAAGAAATTGACTTTGGCAGGGATAATGGAAAATGTTTCGCAGATGCCCTCCATGATCGTCTTTTAGCCCGCTACCGGGACTTTTTCTATGAGCCGGCCTCTTACCAGCCTATCGACGGTGCCGAATCTTTTCCCGGGATCACAGACCGGATCGTTTCTTTTTACCGGGAGGTCATCCTGCCTTTAGAGGGCAGCTACAATACCATCCTGGTATCCTCCCACTCAACCATTCTGCACTGCCTGATCCTCAGCCTGACCGGCCGGCCCCTCGACAAGCTTTGGGAGACTCCCTTTGGGAAAAACTGTTCTGCCATCATGGTCGATTGCAAACAGGGAAAGACGGAACTGGTCAGGGAAAACATGCTCTTTTATGACGAAAATATGCTTTAAGCCAGGCTTTGGCTTAGGGTAAATATATAGTAGTTAGATACTCTGCTTCAAGCAAGAAAGGACCGCTATCTCTTAAGAGGGATGGCGGTCCTTTTTGGTACTAATTGAAATAGCATTTCCATTTTGTGCCACCTGGGATAGCAGTTCTTTTTTTATAGCACCAGGGATGGCGGTCCTTTCTTTCATAGTTTCCCTGCCTCTCCAGGGAGAAGTTTTTTGATTCTTCAAAACAGCTACCTGTTATTAAAGAATTCCTTTTTCATGATGGCCAGCAGGTCTGCCATGACATGCTCATCCTGGTCGACGGATACATAGTCCGCAATCTCCCGGACCGGTTTCAGGGCATTCTCCGGAGCCACTGCCAGACCGGCATATTTGAGGGCATTGTAATCATTCATATTATCCCCCAAATATATAATGTCATCCATGGCGACCCCAGTCATCCGGGAAAGCATTTTTAAGGCTTCCCCCTTGTCAGACCGGCTACCGGTAAACTCAAACAAGGTTGGGAGGGAGACCGTATAATTGATTCCCGGGTTGACCTCCTGCCGGTATTTTTCATCCATGAAGCCTTTTACCTCCTGGATTTGCTCCGGGGAAGCAGGGACAACAAATTTGAGAATGGGTTCTGTGATCTGATCAAAAGTAAAACCCGTCCTGCCTCCCCTGCCGCCTTCTAAGTCGGTCAGCCAGTCCGACCATTCATTCTCATATAAGATGTAATGATCTTTAGCCGTGTATACCACCCAGGCCATCTTAGGGAACTGCCGCTGTAATTCCCGGATCAAAGCCGCCGTCTCATCGGGCATGGGCATGGTCCAGGCAATTTCTTTCTTTTCAAAATCATATATGGACCCACCATTATGGAGGATTGCCAGGCTGTTGGACGGCACTCTGAGCCATTCCGTGGTATCAATCACCCGGCCGGTGCATATGGAAAAGCGACCGCCCAGGTCCATGAATTCCCCAAGGGCAGCCCTGTTTTCCTCGCTGATTTCATTTTTCCGGTTCATCAAGGTTCCATCCAGGTCCGAAACCAGCAGAATGTCAGAGAAATCTTTTTTATTTCTCAAGTAATCAGTCAGTTTCTTCATTGCTTTTCCCTCCAGACCGGCATTACTGCATAAATTTGCGGATCACGTCAAGAACCCCTTCTTCTTCGTTGGTCCCTGTAATATAGTCGGCCGCTTCCTTGACCTCTTCCATGGCATTTTCCATGGCCACTCCCAGACCCGCATAGCGGATCATGGGTATGTCATTGCCCGAATCCCCGCAGGCGATGACCTGGTCCGGCCGGTAACCCAGCTCTTCCATCAAGAGGCCCAGGGAGTAACCCTTGTCAATTCCCTTTGGCATGACTTCCCCGAAAAAGGGTTCCGAGGGAAAAAGATTTAAAATATCCCCAAACTGGTCTCCCAGCTTTTTAAGAATCTCTGCCACATATTCCGGTTCCCCACAGACCAGCAGCTTATTCAAGGGCCGGTCCAGCTGGTCAAGAAAATCCTCACAGACCAGCACGGGCATCTTGTTGGAATAAGCTTCCACCATGACGTAGCGGTTGGCTTCCCGGTTGACGATAATCTTATCTTTTTTGTAGGAAGTCAGACAGACCCCGGGGTAGTCTTCAGCAATCCGCAGGGCCGGCTCGATCACCTGGTCCGGCAGCAGATAATTCTGGATGACCTCCATGGTCCGGCAGTCCACTACCTGGCCTGCATTAAAGCCCATGACATAGCCTCCCAGCTGGTCAAGCTTCAACTCTTTAGCCACCGGCAGGACCCCATAGACAGGACGGCCGGATACAAGAATTACCTTCTTTCCCTGCTTCATGATGTCAAACAAGGCCTCCTTGGTTCTTTCCGGTATTTCTTTTTTATTGTTGGTCAGGGTTCCGTCCAGATCCAGCGCAATCACTTCGTAACTCATAGGGCAGCCTCTCTTTCCTCAACTATTCTTTGTCTCTGTTTCAATATTATGGTTCCGGCACCGGCATGTCTCCAATCCGGACTCCTGCCATATCTGCTGATATAGATTTGCGGACCTCTATTCCACAGCCTCCTTGTCACCTTCTACATAGGGTGCTGCTGTCACAACCATTC
The DNA here is from genome assembly GCA_002494165.1 of Lachnospiraceae bacterium UBA7026. GTDB lineage: Bacteria > Bacillota > Clostridia > Lachnospirales > Lachnospiraceae > Anaerobutyricum. The sequence continues at coordinate 53,521 of DLBH01000027.1, forward strand.
TTAAAACCTCAGTCCCCTCATTATAAATCTTGTGGGCCTCACCTGGCTCTAAATGAATGTAATCCCCCTTTTCCAGTCTCACAAGCTGGCCTTCCACCTCCATGGTCACACAGCCTTCCAGGATAAAAAAACTCTCCTGCATGACCCGGTGGACATGGGGGGACACCACATTGCCCGGCTGCAGCTGGACGATGCCGAAATTCATTCTGGGACCCTGCTCCAGGTATTTGGGACCATGGTCCCCGTGCCTGTGCTCTTTCTCACTCTCATTTAAATAAAACATGTTCTCCTCATTTCTTCTTGGATAGGATCCATTTTTTCTATTATAAGATATAAGACCTTTCTAAAAGCCTTTCTCGTAAATTAAGCCTCTCTTTAAAAAAACGGTCCTGCTTTCAAGCTCCCTTTCTGTTCCCAAAAAATAATTCTAATAAAGCAAAAATACCCACTAGAAATAAACAGACCTCCACCCCAGGATGACTCCCGGACCAGAGGCCTGTATTATATGCTTCAGACCATCATAGATGCATCATTGACCTTCAACTGGGAAAAGCCCTCTCCAGTCTCAATGACATCAGTGGTCCTTATGTGATTATTTATACAGCTCAACCAGCTTCTTCAGATGCTCGTAGCGCTCCATAGCCACTTCCTCGGACTTGGCAAAGAGTCTCTCTGCTCTCTCCGGGAACGGCTTAACAAGACGGGTGTAACGAGCCTCATTGTTAAGGAAGGCCTGGTAAGTTCCATCGCCTGGCTTGGAGGTCAGGGTAAATGGATTCTTGCCGGCTGCCTTCTTGGCCGGATCGAAGGAGAAGAGGTTCCAGTAGCCGGATGCTACAGCCTTCTTCATCTCATCCTGACAATGGTTCATACCACCCTTAGCGATACCGTGAAGCTCGCAAGGTGCATAACCGATGATCAGGGACGGTCCGTCATAGGCCTCAGCCTCTGTCAGACACTTAACAGTCTGAGCCGGGTTAGCGCCCAGGGCGATCTGTGCTACGTATACATATCCATAGCTCATAGCGATCTCAGCAAGGCTCTTCTTGCCAATCTCTTTACCAGCTGCCGCGAACTGACATACCTCACCGATATTGGAAGCCTTGGAAGC
>DLBH01000073.1:0-28008 GCA_002494165.1 Lachnospiraceae bacterium UBA7026
TTGGGACCCATGGCATGCATGAGCAGGAAATTGCTGGGATCTGCCTCCGCTCCCACCTTCTGGGATACGCGGGCAGCCATAGGTACCGCGGATACGCCGGCAGAGCCGATCAGCGGATTCACTTTGCCGTGGGTAACCTTGCACATAATCTTACCGAAGATTACTCCTGCCGCTGTTCCTACACAAAAGGCGATCAGACCCAGGACAACAATCTTAATAGTTGCCACATTGAGGAAGGCCTCCGCGCTGGTTGTGGCTCCTACGGAAGTTCCCAAAATGATGACAACGATATACATCAAGGCATTGGAAGCTGTCTCTGTCAGCTGCTTAACCACACCGCTCTCACGGAAAAGGTTACCCAGCATCAGCATACCAACAAGGGGAGCTGTGGTGGGCAGCACCAGACAAACTACTGTCGTAACCACGATCGGGAAAAGGATTCTCTCGGTCTTGGATACGGGGCGGAGCTGCTCCATCTTAATCTTTCTCTCCTCCTCCGTGGTGAAAAACTTCATGATCGGAGGCTGGATGATGGGCACCAGGGACATATAGGAGTAGGCCGCCACAGCGATGGGGCCCATGATAGCCGTCTGTCCCAGCTTGCCGGCCAGGAAGATGGATGTAGGACCGTCAGCGCCACCGATAATGGAGATGGCCGCTGCCTCTTTTCCTGTAAAGCCCATGAAAATAGCAATAAAATAGGCACCGTAAATACCGAACTGGGCCGCCGCTCCCAGAAGGAAGCTGGCCGGATTGGCAATCAAAGGACCAAAGTCGGTCATGGCTCCCACTCCCAGGAATATGAGGGACGGGAGGATAGACCATTCATCCAGCAAATAAAAATAATGTAATAATCCGCCCTCTTCCATGATGGCGGGGTAAAGATTCACCAGCAGCATACCAAAGGAGATCGGCACTAAAAGCAATGGCTCATATCCCTTTGCGATCGCAAGATAAAGAAAGACAAAGGCAACCAGAATCATGATAAAATTGCCCGGTTTCAAAAATGCAAATCCGGTCTGCGCTGCGAGGTTAGTTAACGTCTCTGCAACATAAGTCATAGGATTTCCTCCATTTTTTTCTTCTTGTCTTATCTCCTGCTAATTAATGGTAACCAGTACATCTCCGCCTTCTACCATATCTCCGGAAGAAACATTGACACTGGCAACCACGCCGCCCTCGCTGGCATAAATCTCATTTTCCATCTTCATGGCTTCAAGCACTACGACCACATCACCCTTGTTGATGGACTGGCCTTCGGAAACCTTGACGGAAAGGATCTTGCCGGGCATGGGGGCGCTCACCTTGATGGCTCCCTCACTGCCGCTGCTCTTTTTAGCCGCAGGCTTTTTAGCTGCAGGCGCCTTGCTGGCCACCGGTGCCGGAGCTGCCGCCGGAGCAGAACTTAAAGCCGCTCCCTCGCCCAGCTCTTCCACAGAAACTTCATACTCTACGCCATTTACGGTAATTCTATAATTTTTCATAAGATATCCTCCCTGCACAGACAGGCCTGGTCACCACATTTCCCCGTTTATCTAATGCTGACGTCTCAAAGGATTCTTTCGGAAGGTCTCTCCGAATTCCTCCAATCCATTTTTGGGGGAAGCCCGTCCTATGTCTCTTATTCCTTAATGCTTAAATCTATCATTCAACTGATCTTTCACTCAACTGGTTTCTTGCTTATATGCCGGTCAAAATACACCTGCCACTTCCGGTCATGGGCCCTCAGACTAGCGTCTCCTGGCCTTCCTGCTGACATCTGTTCATGGGCCCTCAGACTAGCGTCTCCTGGTCCTTCCGGACTCCCGGCCGACATCTGTTCATGGACCCTCAGACTAGCGTCTCCTGGCTCTTCCGGACTTCCTGCCGACCCGTCTTATGGACCGGACACGCAGCTGATCAGCACTGACAGCCCCTCCTTCAGAGGCCACGATGGCCGCCATAATTACAGCGATCAAAGCACCTTCATCCGGCTCTTCCTCGTCACTGTCCTCACTGTCTCCATACAGTTCTTCCCTGCTAAGCTTAGGCCTCTGGGGAACTACACGGTTATTGTCCGCCTGGGCTGCTTCTTTTCTGGAGAACATTCTCCCCAGTCTTCTTCCCAGTCTTTTCAGGCGACGCTCCAACCCAGGTATATAGACGAACAGGGAGATAATCAGAGATATGAAAATCAAGACCAGAAAGACGGTCCCCATGCCCATCAATGTATTGAGCATCGCTGTCATCATATTACTACTCATGGTCTCACCTCTCTATTTATATGGCAGAATGCTTCTTTGCCACCTTCTGTTCCGTCTTGCCGTAAAGCATATCATAGGCGGCAATCAGACGCTTCCTTGTAGCGTCAGGCTCAATGATATCATCCACATAGCCTCTGCGGGCAGCCGCAAGGGCACTGCTCTGCAGGTCCTCATACTCTGCGGTCTTCTCAGCAAGAAAGGCTGCCTGGTCCTCCTGACCATCCAGGTCATCTCCATACATGATCCTGACTGCCTGGGCCGCATCCATCATACCGATCCTGGCATCCGGCCAGGCAAGAACAAAATCGGCGCCTATGGCCTTGGAATTCATCACAACCGCACCTGTACCATAGGCGGCACCGGCGATCAGATTGATTCTGGCCACAGTGCACTGGGCCAGGGTAGCCGTGAAGGCCGCCAGAGCCTCCGCCTGCCTTCTTTCCTCATGGACATTTGCCCTGAGGCCTTCCACGTTGGTCACCGTCAGAAGAGGGATGGAAAATGCATCACAGAATCTGATAAATCTTGTAGCCTTTCTCAGGCCTTTATAGGATAGTCTACTCTCTCCATCTACAGGCTGGTTGGCAACCACGCCCACGGACTCACCATCAAGACAGATAAAGCCTGTCACCATATCAGGAGCATATTCCTTTTTCAGTTCCAGAAAAACTCTTTCATCTGAAATAGAAGAAAGCAGATATTTTGCATCGTATTCACAATCGTTCAGTTCGGGAATAATCCTGTTAAGGTCATCATCATAACCAGGAGCAGCATCTTCTTCCTGGTAATCGGAAGGCAGGAAATCAACCAGCTGCTTTACCGCCTCCAGAAGTTCCTCTTCAGAATCGCATACCATGTCTACATTTTCTGTTTTTGCAGCCTGGTAGTCAGCTGAGGCTGTATTTAATTTCTCTTCTGTATTCCCGGCAAAGGTATTGGGACTGTTGATAAAGAGACAACCATGGTCCCTCTCCATCAGGGTGAAATCAGCCAGGGAGCTCATGACAGAACTTCCTCCGCCACACATACCGAAAATCGCTGCGATCTGGGGAATCTTTCCTGAGGCCTGGGCCTGCTTATTAAATATAGTTCCAAAGGCATGAAGAGCGTCTGTCGCCTCCTGCAGCCTCAGCCCGGCACAGTCCAAAAGGCCGATCACCGGAGCCCCCGTTTTCATAGCCAGATCATAGAGAGACGCAATCTTTTTCGCATGCATTTCCCCCACTGATCCACCAAGAGCAGAAGCATCCTGGCTATAGACATAGACCATCCGGTCATTAAGAACGCCATAGCCGGTGATAACGCCATCACCCTTTACTTTTTTGGCACCCAGATTATAATCCGTATTTCTGGCTGATACATAACCGGCCAGTTCCACAAAGCTGTGGTCGTCGAGAAGATAGTCGATCCTCTCTCTGGCACCCATTCTTGTATTACCCATCTTAATCCCTCCATATATTTCATAAATTCAGGTATGAAGACCCTCCTTGAGCCTATCGCAAATGAACTGTGGAGCATCCTCATAAACAATGGACCTGTTATCTCTTTTAAAACCCGGAAAAACTCCCCGTCATCTCATGCCCGGCCCCGGCTTCTGCCGGCAGCTGCAGGCTGGGGTCCCGGCAACAGCCTGCCCCATTATTCCCAGGGCCCTATAACCCCTTAGAGTAATCCCATTAATCATATCAAAATTTTAAACCATAATCAATAATTTTCTGTTAGGTTTTTAACAGAAAATCACTGGAACTTCTTGCGGTTTTTATGTCATTTTTGCCAACTTTACAGTTAACATTTTCCTGAAAAATACAAACATCTCCCCGGGGAATTAATCTCACCGCAATTATAAGAGGGAAAACACTGGTCAAACCTATGTTTTCTTTGTGAAATTGAACATAATCATTTGGCCCTTTATTTTTAAGAGATTCGTAAGATTAATTCCCACTTAAAGTATTTTTTGTTAAATTATTAACTATATAATCCCTTCCTTTTCCCACACAAAATTGTTTCGATTCTCTGCCATAATGTTTTCGTAACGAGGGAACTAATCCTTTCGAACAAAAGTATACCCTACTTAAGTCTTTATTTTTTATCATAATTGGGCTATAATAAGTAAAAGATCTCTTACTGTTTATAGACTGTAATTTTTGTTTTTAAACAGTAATATTATTTCAAAGAGGAGGGGTTACATGGAGAATCGCAAGATTACATTTCATTCCAGAACCTGCAATTTGAAGCTTGGCGTATATCCAGGCCATTTTGCAACCAGACATTCCCATGTCAATTATTTTATCGATCTTACTACCATCAAGGTCCGTCAGTCCAATGCTGAGGAAGCCGCCAACGCCCTGGTCCAGCTTTACAAGCACAACACCATCGTTGATACGATCGTATGCCTTGACGGAACGGAAGTCATCGGTGCTTTCCTGGCAGAGAAGCTTACCGAGAAGGGCTTCTTTTCCCACAACCAGCACAAATCCATCTACATCGTTACCCCTGAGATCGACAGTGACGGCCAGATGTTCTTCCGTAAGAACATCCAACCCATGATCAAAGACCGTAATGTAATCATCCTAATGGCTTCTGTCACCACCGGCATCACCATCAACCGAGGCTGGGAATGTATCGAGTTCTACGGTGGCAAGCTGGCCGGCATCTCCTCCATATTCAGCGCGATCTCTGAGTATGGCCACATGCCTGTCAACAGCCTCTTTACCACCTCTGACATCCCCAACTACCACACCTACAAAAAGTCCGAGTGCCCCTACTGTAAGGATGGCCAGCGGATCGAGGCCCTGGTTAATGGCTACGGATATTCCGAACTCAAGTAAAGAAGAAAACTATATATAAATAGAGGCAACCCAGCTGTGGTCCGGGTTCTTCCTGTCCGGAAGACCAGATCCCTGCATGGTTGCCTCTTTTTTTTCCATATTAACAGATATATTAATAGATTCTAAAAGGCCAGCCGGCCTTACAGGCTGTCAAAAGTTCCCAGAGATAACCATTTATGACCGGAGACTCCTTAGACGGTAACATCTATGGCCGAAACTCCTCAGACGGTAACATCTATGGCCGAGGACACCTCATTAATAGCCTCCTCAAGAAAGCCCTGCTTCCTCACCTCATCAATATCCGGCAACTCCTCCATGGAAGAAACCCCAAAACAACGCAGAAACTCCTCCGTCGTCCCAAAAACGATAGGATGACCAATGGTATCCAGCCTGCCCAGCTCCTTAATCAGACCATATTCCATAAGCTTATTAACGGCAAAATCACATTTTACCCCACGGATGGCTTCAATCTCCTGCCTGGTCACCGGCTGCTTATAGGCAATAATGGACAGGGTCTCCAGAAGAACATCCGTAAGAGACCGCTTCTTAGGCCTGGAAACCAACTTTCTGATATAGTCGTAAGTCTCAATCTTAGTACAAATCTGCCAGGAGCCTTCCAGCTCCTTCAAGGTAATCCCCCGCTTCCGGTCACCATACTCCACCTGCATCTCCCGGAGCAGATCTTCCACCTGACCAGCCTCCAGCTCCAGCACCTCCGCCAGCCGGGCCGGCTCCACAGAATCACCCATGGTAAAAAGAACCGCCTCAATAATACCCTTGATCCTGTCCTTCTCTTCCACAGACAAGGAGGCAGACATACCCTCTACATCAAAATACGCCTGGCCGGAAGCATCCTCCGACAACCTGTCAAGAACTAAACCCTCCGACAGGCCCTCTCCCTCTTTTACCACATCCACTTTCTTCTCTTCCATAAGCACTCACTTCCAACCAAATCTACTAAAAAAATTAAAACAACAATTCAAAACTTCCAGCAAAAATACCTGGTCCAAAACCACCGCAAGTCCCCAGCGCAGGAAAATCCGCAGGTATAGCATGACTTTTTTTGAGACAGCCCTATAAGCTGCCGGATTATCACAAAAAAGGCTTTCAAAAGCCATAGCCGATACCCCTATTCCGGGCCGTCCAGATATATTTCGGCGAAATTTCCTTCCTGGCTCACCTGCAGCTCACCCATTTTCATAAGCTCGAGCACCGCAAGAAAAGTCACAATCACCTTCTCCCGGGAAGGCTGAATATCCAGAAGCGTCCGGAAATTAATCCTTTTAAAACCCCGGATCGTCTTCCTGATATCTTTCATCCGGTCCTCCACCCGGTACTTCTCCTTCTGGATTTTGCCAAAACGGCTGCGGACCGGGTCTTCCATGTCCTTTTTACGGCGGATTACCATCTGGAACACTTCATTTAGTTTGGTCAGGGACAGGTCTCCGACAATCTCCTCAGGCACTACCGGCTCCTGGTACTGGCGGATCTCCCTGGGTACACTCTCTTCCCTGTAGAAAACCTTCTGGGCATCCACACTCAGATCCTTGAGCTCCATGGCCGCATATTTGAACATTTTATATTCCATAAGCCGCCTTACCAGCTCCTCTCTGGGATCCTCCTCTTCCTCCTTCTCTTCCTTGGGCAGAAGCATTTTGGATTTGATCTGGAGAAGAGTTGCCGCCATAACCAGAAACTCACTGAGGGAATCCATAGATTCCCCCTCTTCCATGCTATGAAGATATTCCATGTACTGGTCTGTGATTTCCACGATGGGAATGTCATAAATATTTACCTTATTCTTTTCAATTAAATGCAAAAGAAGATCCAGGGGACCTTCAAATGCATCTAGCTTTACATCTATTTTCATCTTTCCAACTCAGAAACCTGTCCCCAGGCTGGGGACTAGTCACAATCTAAAGATTTACAGTCTGCTGTCAGGATATCCGTCCCGACCACTTCCGGTCACTATTTGGTTTTGATCACAGAAGCGGAATGCCTGCTGTCTATTTTACGGGAAGCCTCGTCCAGCATGGGGATGGGAACTGTCTTAGGCTCGGGAAGAATCTCTACCCGGTAAATGATGGCCCCCAGGGCAGGGATCGTGATATGGAACTTTCGTCTCCACCACTTGTAGCCCTTCAGCTCTGCCTTTACGGGCTCGTCTGATCCGGCGAAATAACCATCAAACTCCTGCCGCTCTCCGGACAGGACTTCGTGGAGTACCGCATTATGATCATAGCCAAATTCGAAATCATCATACTGGTTCTCACTGGCATTGATGACCACGATAAACTTATCATCCCCGTAGGACCGCTCATAAATATACACGGTCTTATCTACTGCCTCAACCTCAATCCAGCGGAAGCTATCCTGATTATATTCCTGGCAGTAGAAAGCAGGCTCACTGAGATAAAGCTTATGCAGCTTCTGCAGGAACCTCCGGAAAGCGTCATGCTTGGGATACTGGAGCAGCATCCAGTCGCATTCCTTTCTCTCATCCCACTCCCGGAACTGGCCCAGCTCATTTCCCATAAAGTTAAGTTTTTTACCCGGATGGGTGAACATGTAAGTGTAGAGTGTTTTTGCCTGCTGGAATTTATAATCATAATCTCCCCACATTTTCTGCAGGATCGTCGCCTTGCCGTGAACCACCTCATCGTGGGAGAAGGGCAGCAGGTAATTCTCCTGGTAGAAATACATCATGGAAAAGGACAGGGCATGGTAATGGAAACGGCGGTCATTGGGATGGATCCTGAAAAAGTCCAGGGTATCATTCATCCAACCCATATCCCACTTATAGTCAAAACCAAGGCCGTCATATTCCACCGGCGCAGTCACCTTGGGAAAACTGGTGGAGTCCTCGGCAATCAGCATGGCTGTAGGAAACATCTTCTGCAGGCCGGAATTCATATTCTTTATGAAATCAAGAGCGCCTTCATTGATGCCCCGGGAGGAATCCCCGCCCCAGTATATGGCGTTGCTGATGGCGTCCATCCGGATTCCGTCAAAATGGAATCGATCCATCCAAAAGGCAGCGGAGGACTGGAGAAAGCTTCTGACCTCTCCCCTGTAATAGTTGAAATTACAGGTTCCCCATTCGCTGTAGCCCTTGGAAGGGTCAGCGTACTCATAAATGGCTGTGCCGTCGAACCGGCTCAGGGCGTAATTGTCAGTGATGAAATGGACCGGTACGAAATCCATGATCACACCAATTCCGTTCTTGTGAAGGGTATCCACCAGTTCCATCAGCTGGACGGCATTCCCATAGCGGGAGGTAGGACAGAAATAACCACTCTGCTGGTAGCCCCAGGACTGGTCTGAAGGATGCTCTGAAACAGGCAGCAGCTCAATGTGGGTATAGCCCATCTCTTTGGCGTAATCAGCCAGCTGTCTTCCCAGCTCATCATAGCTGTACCATCCATTTTCCTCATCCCCAGGATTATTCTTCCAGGAACCGGCATGAACCTCATAAATATTCATAGGCCTGTCATAATTCTTATTGCGCTTGTCCATCCATTCCTTGTCATCGAAGCTGTAGGCATCCAGGTCAACAATCACAGATGCCGTCCCCGGACGCAGTTCTGATCCAAAGCTGTAGGGATCAAACCGGTCCATCACCAGGCCATCCTGCTGATAAATGCGGTATTTATACATCATACCGGGCCTGGCATTCTTCACGGTGAGTTCAAAAATGCCGGACAGACCGTCCTGTACCATCTCCGAGTCACTGCCATCCCAGTCATTAAACTGGCCAATCAATTCTATCTTCAAGGCATTGGGCGCATAAACCCGGAAAAGGACTCCCTCCTCCAGAAGATGAGCTCCAAAATATTTATAGGCGTCAAAGGCCTTTCCAATGTAAAATTCATGAAGATCCATATGGCTTCTCCTCTCTTGTATCCCTGCACAAAACCCATAATCAATTTAAAACCTACAAAGCTTCTTACCGGCCGGGTGACACAGACCCGGCTGCCAGCCCAGGCTAATCTTCCAGAAACTCAATAAGGCCCTGGTCGAGCCTGCTGATCCTGGCCTGGGAATAAACCTCATAACCGGCATCCTCCAGTCTTCTCCTGCCTCTTTGGAAAGATTTCTCAATCAGGATACCAATGGCGGTAAGTTCTGCGCCTGACTCCCTGATGACAGTAGCGGCTCCTGTTGCCGCCTCTCCATTGGCAAGAAAATCATCAATCAAAAGAATCTTGTCTTCCGGATCTATATATTTCCTGTCCAAAGTCAGCTGATAGGTAGTTCCCTTGGTAAAGGAAGTAACCTTGGTCTGGTATACATTCCCATTCAAAATCCGGGAGGTCTGCTTTTTCAAAATCACTAACGGCAGGCCCATAAATCTGGCCGTCACATAGGCGGGTGCGATTCCTGAACTCTCAATAGTAAAAACCTTGGTGATCCCCCGATCCTGAAAATGCCGGGCAAAATCCTCACCCAGCGCTTCCATAAGCTGGGGGTCCACCTGATGATTGATAAAACTGTCCACTTTGAGTACCGATTCATTGAGCGCTTTTCCATCTTTCCTGATGCGATCACATAGTAACTTCACTTTTCTTTCCCCTCTTTATGCTGCCTGGCCACAAAACAGTGTCCTTTATCTTTGATATGCTATATATTATACGGGACTATCCCGATGACCGGGATGATATATGATTCGATTATACATGAATCTTTCTTTAATTTCTACTATGACTTCTCCTTGAATAAGGTCCATTTTCTTTATTTTCTGCCATAAGTTCCCAAAGGATATAGTCCATTTTCTTTATTTTCTGCCATAAGTTCCCGATAAACATAGTCCATTCACTTTATTTTCTGCTGAGTCTTCCCAAAGGATGCGGCCCATTTTCTATCATCAGGGTCTCTTTTCCCAAACTTAAAAGGCTGCGGCACTCTGTTTTTACAGAGCGGTCCGCAGCCTTCTCGTCATAATCTTTTTAAAATGTGAGTTATACATGCCCAAAAGTCAGCCTCTAAGGGCTCCCTTGTCCGGCATTAACATAATCCGCGATAACTATTATCTTACTTCGCGTAGTCAACAGCTCTTGATTCACGAATGACATTAACCTTAATCTGTCCGGGATAATCGAGTTCATTCTCGATCTGCTTGGAGATATCCCGGGCAAGGAGTATCATCTCTGAATCACTTACCTGGTCAGGAACTACCATTACTCGAATTTCTCGCCCTGCCTGAATAGCAAAAGTCTTTTCAACTCCCTTGAAGGAATCGGCAATGTCTTCTAACTGTTTTAATCTCGTCGTGTACGTCTCAAGTGTTTCGCGTCTTGCTCCTGGTCTTGCAGCTGAAATAGTGTCGGCGGCCTGAACAAGGCAAGCAATCAAACTAGTAGGTTCCACATCGCCGTGATGTGATGCAACAGCATTTATTACGACTGGAGATTCTTTATATTTCTTACATAAATCCACACCTATTGTAATATGAGAGCCCTCCATCTCGTGATCGACTGACTTGCCGATATCATGGAGCAGGCCGGCTCTTTTTGCCAAACGTACATCTTCGCCAATCTCTCCGGCCAGTAAACCGCAGAGCTGTGCAACCTCGATAGAATGCTTTAAAGCATTCTGTCCGTAACTGGTACGATACTTCATCTTACCAAGGAGACGGACAAGTTCCGGACGGATACCGTGAATACCAACTTCGAGGACCGCTGCCTCGCCTTCTTCACGGATCGTCTGTTCTACCTCGTTCTTTGCCTTTTCAACCATTTCTTCAATTCTTGCCGGATGGATTCTTCCATCGACAATCAGCTTTTCAAGAGCAATTCTTGCGACTTCTCTCCGAATCGGATCAAAACTGGATAGTATGACTGCTTCCGGCGTATCATCAATAATGAGATCCACGCCTGTCAATGTCTCGATGGTACGTATATTACGGCCCTCACGACCAATAATACGGCCTTTCATCTCGTCATTGGGAAGCTGCACTAAAGAAATCGTGGTCTCAGCTACATGGTCAGCCGCACACTTCTGGATTGCGGTGACAACATATTCCTTGGCCTTCTTCGATGCTTCTTCCTTGGCTCTGGTCTCAAGTTCTTTAACCAGAACCGCCATTTCCCGCTTAACGTCATCTTCTACCGTTTTAAGAAGATACTCTTTTGCCTGTTCAGAGGTTAATCCTGAAATTCTTTCCAGTTCCTGCAGACGTTTTGCATGTAACTCTTCTACCTTTGCTCTCTGCTTATCAAGAGAACTTTCCTTGCGGGAAAGAGCCTGTTCTTTCTTCTCGAGAGAATCAGATTTACGGTCGATGGCTTCCTCTTTGTTGAGGACCCTCTTCTCGTATCTCTGCAGCTCTGTCCTGCGCTCTCTGCTCTCCTTTTCGAATTCGTTCTTGGCCTTTAATGCCTCTTCCTTTGCCTCTAACAGGGCTTCGCGTTTCATGGCTTCCGCCTCTGTTACGGCTCCGTCAATAATCGAGCGGGCCTTCTCCTCCGCGCTGCCAACTTTCTTCTCAGCAACGTTCTTATAATAAGATGTAGCTGCAAAAAAAGCGACCAGTGCAGAGACGACAATCGCAAGCAGAACAACAATCACAGTGATTGGAGTCATATCTACAGGAGCACCTCCTTATGAAATTATTGGTTGCACCAAAGTACAACACTCTAATATTAAACTCAATTCGTTCAAAAGTCAAGATAAAACGAGGAATCCTCTCAATTAGACACTGTAACAAAAGGCCATCTCAGAATCGGTCCTGAACTTGTAAGGTTCAGCTTCTTAAGATCTGCCCTTCCCTTAGCCCCTCAGGCGGCCTAATCTCCTTCTTCCTGCAGCCGCCTGACCACAGACCTGACCAGGTCCGCCCGGTAACCCTTTCTGTAAAAATGGGCCTCTGTCTTCATCCTGGCAGTATCGTCAAATTCAGGAAATCTCCTCAGGTACTTACCCACCAGTGGCAGCAGGTCCTTCTCCTCCTGGCCGCCGGCCTCCTCAAAAACCAGAGCCAGCAGGTCTTCCGGAATCCCCTTCTTAAGGAGCTCCATTCTGATCATACGGAAGCTCTTCCTCTTCCGCTTGGTCTCCATATAATCCCTGGCATACTGCAGGTCGTCCACATAACCGCAGCCCTTGACATAGTCCATGGCCTGGTCCAGGGAAAGGGGGTCTGTGAAAGACTTCTCCAGCTTCTGCCGCAGTTCATGCTCTGTCTGGTCCCTCTTGGCCAGAATACCAATGGCCCTTCTTTTGGCCCTGGGCAGAGCATAACGGAGGCGCATCTGCTCCAGATCTTCCTCCGTCACAGATGCGCCTTCTTCCAACCTGCATCTTGTTATCTCAGAAGGATACAGGTATATACCCTGCCTGGTACCGGGATTCACATAGATCTTCTTACCGCTGGTCTTCTCCAATGTAATCCGGTATAGCATAATTATTACTCTGTTCTTTCTCCGTCAGCAAAGGGGTCCATGGCCGTTTCATCCCCGGCCGGCACTCCCATGGCCTTCCTGGCTGCTTCATCAACCGGCAGCTGGAAGATCTCGCGGACCTTCATCTCCACTTCCGCCATAACATCCGGATGCTCACGGAGATACTTTTTGGCATTCTCCCTGCCCTGACCGATCTTCTCGCCCAGGTAGGAGTACCAGGCCCCGCTCTTCTTAATGACATCCACCTTGACAGCCAGATCTACCAGGTCTCCCTCCCGGGAGATACCCTCACCAAACATAATATCAAACTCAGCCTCCTTAAAAGGCGGAGCCACCTTGTTCTTTACAATCTTTACCCTGGTGTGGTTGCCAATGATCTCACCGGCCTGTTTGATGGCCTCCACCCGTCTGACATCCATACGGACCGAGGAGTAGAACTTGAGGGCTCTTCCACCTGTGGTGACCTCAGGATTACCGAACATGATGCCTACCTTCTCACGGAGCTGGTTGATAAATACTACAACACAGCTGGAGCTGGAGATCACGCCGGTCAGCTTCCTCATGGCCTTGGACATGAGCCTGGCGTGAAGACCTACCTGCTGGTCATCCATATCACCGTCAATCTCTGCCTTGGGAACCAGGGCCGCAACAGAATCGATAATCACGATATCCAGGGCACCGGACCGGATCATGGTCTCCGCGATCTCGAGAGCCTGTTCACCGTTGTCAGGCTGGGAAATGTAGAGATTATCAATGTCTACGCCGATCTTCTGGGCGTACTGGGGATCCAGGGCATGCTCGGCATCAATAAAGCCGGCAATACCGTTCCGCTTCTGGGCCTCCGCGATCATATGGAGGGCGACCGTGGTCTTACCGCTGGACTCAGGGCCGTAGATCTCAATAATCCTGCCCCGGGGAACTCCTCCCACACCCAGGGCCACATCCAGGCTGATGGAGCCTGTGGGGATGGACCTGACGTTCATGTTAGCCACCGAATCGCCAAGCTTCATAATGGAGCCCTTGCCAAAACTCCTCTCTATAGATGAGACAGCACTGTTCAAAGCCTGCAGCTTAGCCTCTCTGTCACCGATATATTCTACTCTGGTATCACCAGAATCTGCTTTCCTTGCCATATCTTTAACATCCTCCTATAAAAACGCATAACAGAACAAATGTTCTAATCTGATGATATTCTATCACAAGTCAGAAACAAAAACAAGTGTTCGATTCAATAATTTTCATCATCGGTTGTCAATCTTTTCCGGGTACATATCGTGGTGGGTCAGCCTGTCTACAGCCACCTGCTCCCACATGGTTCCCGGCTTTCCGTAATTGGTGTAGGGGTCGATACTGATCCCGCCCCGGGGAGTAAATTTACCCCACACTTCAATGTATTTTGGATCCATCAGCTTCACCAGATCTTTCATGATCACATTAACACAATCTTCATGGAAATCCCCATGGTTACGGAAGCTGAATAGGTAGAGCTTTAAAGACTTACTCTCGACCATCCGGACATCCGGCACATAGGAAATATAGATCGTGGCAAAATCCGGCTGGCCGGTCATAGGGCATAAACTGGTGAATTCCGGACAGTTAAACTTTACAAAATAATCGTGATCCTGGTGTTTATTGACAAAAGTTTCGAGAAGCTCCGGCGCATAATCTGCCGGATAGCTGGCACGCTGGTTTCCCAGCAGGCTTACACCGCTAAGCTCCTGTCCCGTTCTTCCACTCATAATTCTCTCCTTTGCATTCTCTGGACCCGGTTGAATCCCGGTCTGGTCATTTGCGACAATCCAGTCCGTAGTCCAGCCCACAATCCAACCCGGCAGCTCAGACTGCTAGTTTAACTTGACAGTCGAGCCCGCTAGTCTAACCTGTCAGTCCAGCCCGCTAGTCTAACCTTTCAGTCCAGCCCGCTAGTCTAACCTGTCAGTCCAGCCCGCTAGTCTAACCTTTCAGTCCAGCCTGCTAGTCTAACCTGGCAGCCCAGCCCGCTAGTCTAACCTTTCAGTCCAGCCTGCTAGTCTAACCTGGCAGCCCAGCCTGGTAAAATTATATCACCGCAAAGTCAAAAGACCCGCCGTCTATTTCTTCCTTTCATAGCTGCAGAAGCAAAAAGCCAGCCCTTTCTCCTCCAGGGATTCTCCCTCTTCCTTTAATAGCCAGTCCGGGTGACGGTCCAGGTCCGGCATCCAGGTGTCCGCTTCAAACTCCTGGTCTATCTTTGTGATGATGGCCTTGTCACACCTGGGCAGCATCATCCGGTAAAGAGATTCCCCACCGACAACGTAGACCTCCTCACTGTCATAACCTTCCAGGATGGTATTAAGTTCATCCACACCCCTGGCCACGATGGCGCCTTTGCCGTCGTAGCCTTCCTGGGATGTCAGGACGATATTGATCCGGTGGGGCAGAGGTCTTCCTCCGGGGAAGCTTTCGAGAGTCTTCCGTCCCATAACGATCACATGGCCTGTTGTCGTCGCGGCAAAATGCTTGAGATCCCTGGAAATGTGGGCCAGCAGCCGGCCCTTATGTCCTATGGCCCAGTTTCTGTCAACAGCGGCAATAATAATCATAACATTCCACCTGCTCTCATTATATAGCTATGGGTATATTTTTTACCTGGGGACCGGTTACATAGTTCTCAATCTTGAAATCATCCACAGTAAAATCATAAAAGTTTTTGATCTCCGGGTTCAGGGTCACCCTGGGTGCAGGGTAGGCCGGCCGTTTAATCAATTCCTTGATAATAGGGATATGGCGGTCATAAATGTGGGCGTCAGCGATGACATGGACCAGCTCTCCCGCCTCAAAACCACTGACCTGGGCGATCATCATCAGCAGGGCCGCATACTGGACCACATTCCAGTTGTTGGCCGCCAGCACATCCTGGGATCGTTGGTTTAAGATAGCATTGAGCCTATTGCCGGTCACATTGAAGGTCATACTGTAGGCACAGGGATAGAGATTCATCTCATGGAGGTCCTCATGGACATACATATTT
The DNA here is from genome assembly GCA_002494165.1 of Lachnospiraceae bacterium UBA7026. Taxonomy (GTDB): domain Bacteria; phylum Bacillota; class Clostridia; order Lachnospirales; family Lachnospiraceae; genus Anaerobutyricum. The sequence continues at coordinate 15,482 of DLBH01000073.1, forward strand.
GTCATGATCCTCCGGCTGAAGGGATTCTCTTTCAAGTCAAATAGCACCCTGTCCACCTGGTCCATCTCACCTTCCCGGTAGATATGCTTTCTACCCATCTGGTAGCCGTAGGCTTTGCCGATGGACCCATCCTCATCGGCCCATTCATCCCAGATATGACTGTGCAGGTCATGGACATTGTTGGACTTTCTCTGCCAGATCCAGAGAATCTCATCAATGGCAGACTTAATGTAGGTCTTTCTGAGGGTGATGGCCGGGAACTCTGCTGAAAGGTCGTAACGGTTAATCACACCGAAGCGCTTGATGGTATAGGCACTGGTCCCATCCGGCCATTTAGGCCGCACTTTCTCTCCCTCAGTGCTGAAACCGTGATCGATAATATCATTACACATATCTATAAATATCTGATCAGCCAGACTCATAAACGTCTCCCTTCTATGCCGGCACAGCCGCCTGACACAAACCGGTCCCTGCGGACCTCCTGGCCTGGGCCTTATTAAGACCCCTGCCGGCTGCCTGGGCATCTGTAAAACGATCTAAAGTAACTAATGAATACTCCTTCCCTGGTTGATATTTCCTTAAAAAAGTATTAGAATAAATGCATCAGGGAGATAAATCCCACAGAGCAGGAGGATATATATTCATGAAAAAAAGATATCTTTTCTTATTTTTAGCAGCATTATGCGCGGCTGCAGCCGCCATCTATCTCTGTAAGGACCGACTGAAGGGCCTGCCCTTCTTCAACCGTTTCCTCGGCGATTCCGACATTGAGGATCCGGAGGAAGATATTCTCAGAGAGTACGAAGAAACCATGGCCAAGTCCTCAGGCGAAGAAGCTCCTGCCAATTTCAGTGCAGAAGGCTTTGAGCCCGGTGACCAGACCAGAGACAAGGAAGAGAAGTCTTCCAAAAATAAGATCCGCCGAGGCTACACAGAAATCCACTTCCACCGGGAAGAAGAGGCCCTTGCAGATCCGGCATAAGAAACCCCAGCGGGCAGTCACCAGACTGCCTGCTTTTTTTGATTCCCGGTCAATCGGGGAATCGTCTGGGAATCAGACTCCTTCCGGGGTATACGCCATCAGCGGGCTTCCTTTAAAAGCTGCTTTAATTCATCCACATCAAACTGGTAATGGCTGTTGCAAAAATGACAGTTTACCTCGATAGGCTTTCCCTCATCAATCATTTCCTGGATATCTTTCCTGCCGATACTTACTACAGCCCGGGACACTCTTTCCTTAGAACAGTTGCAGTAGAATTCCGTGGGAATCTTTTCCTCTATGGTCATATCCATCCCCTCAAAAATCTCTGCCATCATGTCCTCCGGGGTCTGGCCGGCATCCAGGTGGGATGTCACTGAGGAAAAGGCCTCCAGCCTCTGCTCCAGGGCTGTGATGACCTCATCGCTGGCGTAGGGCATCATCTGAATCATAAAGCCCCCGGCCCGGCGGACCGTATTCTCCCTGTTCATAAGGACTCCCAAAGCCACAGACGTTGGAATCTGCTCTGAGGAAGCGAAATAATAGGTCAGGTCTTCGGCAATCTCCCCTGTGACCAGATTAGTCTGTCCCGAGTAGGGCTCCCTGAGGCCCAGGTCCTTGATTACTGTCAGCACTCCCCTGCCCAGGGCTCCGCCCACATCCAGCTTGCCCGCCTTGCTGGGCGGGAGCATAACTACAGGATTATAAACATAGCCTTTCACTCTGGCTTTTGCGTCTGCCGTCACAATCAGACCTCCGATGGGACCATCGCATTTGATCTGGATCGTAACCAGATCACTGTCATTTTTACACATAGACCCCATCATGGCTCCTCCGGTGAGAAGCCGGCCCAGGGCCGCCGTCACAACCGGGCTGGTCCCGTGGAGCTGTCTGGCCTTCTCCACCAGGTTTTTTGTTGTCGCCGCAAAAAAGCGGACCTGATTATCAGCGGCCATGCCGCGGATGATATAGTCTTCCATCAAATTATTCCTTCTTTCACTACTCTTGTATATAAAGACCCGGCCTGTAAAAACCCTGATCCTTTTTCCTCTGTATTATTCTTAGGTCCTCTTGACCTGACCAGGGTCATAGTCCCTGCCGGCTCTTTCCCTTCTCCCGGGCCAGAAGGAGAACCCTCTGACTCCCGGGCCCGGCCGGCCGCTTGTCATAACCGTCCCAGGCCGCGAGGAAGTCCATGCCTCCCTCCCGGACCAGTCTTTTCATCTCTTCAAGGGTGTAGCCTCTCTGCAAATGCTCTTCTTCAAACTTTCTAAACAGGTCATCCCCTTCCCGGACAAAAACCCTGAGACTGATCTCATTGATGTGACTTGCCTCATCGTAATCATTATACCAGATAAAGCTGACATCTTCCCTGTCCTCAGCGATTACAGAGTCTCCGATCATATCCCGGTACTTGTGTTCCGTATTAAAATCAAAGAGAAACAGCCCTCCTGGATCAAGATAATTATTCACCAGGCGAAAGACCTGCTTCAATTCACCGGGGTCCAGTATGTAGTTGATACTGTCACAGACTGAAACGGTGACAGCCACAGTACCATAAAGCTCAAAAGCTCTCATATCCTGAAGAAGAAAGAGACAATCAGCCGGAGATTCCTCCCTTGCAATCTGCAGCATATCCACCGAGGAATCCACCCCGATCATATCGTAGCCTGCCTGGTCCAGCTGCCGGGTCATCTTCCCGGTGCCGCATCCAAGCTCCAGGGCCAGACCTCCATGAATCCCATGATCCCTGAAAATCTCCAGGATCCGGCCGGCCCACTGGTCATAAGGCACATTATCCATGAGTTCATCATAGACCCGGGCAAAGCTCTCATAGCTTCTCTCTTTGCTCATAATCATCCTCCTCCAAGGCGATAAATTCTCCCAGGACATAGGAATAGAGGTAGATCCGGTCAACCTTCCCGCCCCAGACCTGTTCAAGAGCCAGCTTATAATATAACATCTGAGTCCGATAGCGGTCAAGAAGGAGCCTTTCCTGGCCTGCCAGGAGATAATCTGTCTTATAATCAATGAGCCAGAGTCCCTCATCAGTCTCGGCGAAAAGGTCAATCACTCCCTGGACTACAATAGTCTCCTCCTCATCCTGGGAAACCCGGTCTTCTTTCACTCCGGGCCTGGCCAGGTCTGACCCTTTGATTCCTATGGTAAAGGGCAGCTCCCTGTGGAGTCTTCCCTCCCTGTCCAGCCGGCGCAGATCTTGTCCCAGACTGGAGAAAAGGAAACGCTCAGCCCCTCTGTGCAGCCAGGCTTCATCGATATCCTTAAGTTCAGGATAAGCATCCTTGAGAATCCCGATTTCCCGATGCAGCCTGTCAGGACTGTCAATATCACCAAAGGGCAGCAATTCCATCATCTTATGGACCAGAGTTCCTCTGGCCGCCCCCAGCAGCTTCTCCTCCCTTTCTTCCTTAAGGAAGGCCGGCAGCAGCCTTTCTTCCCGCTCCGGGCCTGGAGAAACTTCTCCAGCCAGGTCTGCCGGATTGCCATACTCTGCCTGGCCGGGACCCCCATCCTCACCGGGAAGAAGAATCTGGCTCAGCTTTTTCAGTTCAGACACAGAATATTTTCTCTTTTGGCCTATGGCATCCTGGTAGGGATAGCTTCTGGAAAATGCCTGACGGACCGGACTGGCGTCCACTTTTTGGGCCGCCATCTTCAAGGCCTCTTCCAGGGAAATATCTGTCTCCTCCCCATCCTCCTGGCCAAAGCGGTCCTTCACATCTTCCCAGCCTGACCAGCGAACCTGCATCTGGTCCTGGTCATGGGGAATGTCAAGAACTGCCGGCAGCAGCCAGTCCAGATAGGAGACTGCGGACATCTTGAAACTTCTGTTTATGGTGACTTCTTCACTTTCGTCCAGCTTTTTCCTTGTCACTGCCCCGGTTAAGAGCAGCTTCTTTTCTGCCCGGGTCATGGCCACATAGAGGACCCTCAGTTCTTCTTCCAGGCTTTCCTTTTTCAGCTGGTTCTGAATGATAGCCTTCATCATGGAACTATGCCTGTAACGGAGAACAGGATCTATCCACTCCATACCAATTCCCAGCTCGGGGTGGTGGACGATGGCATCCTGGTTCCATTCTTTTTTATTGAACTGATGGGACAGGCCGCTGACAAAGACCACAGGGAATTCCAGGCCCTTGCTCTTATGGATGGTCATAAGCCGGACCACATTATCCCGGTCCCCGGCTCCACCAGCCATCTCAGGCTCCAGCTCATAGGTCCGCAGCTGGTCCATATAACGCTTGAAATAAAAGAGACCCTTGTACATGGTTTTCTCATATTCCTCAGCCTTCTCCAGCAGCATAAGCAGATTCTGCTTCTTCTGCTGGCCGTCGGGCAGGAGCTGGACCATATCATAGTAACCGGTCTTCGTGTAGATCTCCCATAGCAGCTGACCCAGGGGCAGGTCCTTTTTCCTGAGGCGGAATTCCCCCAGCATATCCAGAAAGTCCTGGCACTTCCCAAGCAGAGCCTTATCCTCCCCCCGCTCCAGACAGAGCTTTAAGAGGTCATAGATGGAATACTCCCTGCGGACAGAAAGCTCAACCTGTAATTTTAATTTAATCAGGTCTTCCTCGGTAAAATGACCGATGGAGGACAGGAGAACCGAGGCCATGGGAATATCCTGGTAGACGTTATCCACGATTGCCAGGACGTTCATCATCAGACTGATTTCCCTGCTGGCGAAATAACCCGTCTTGTTTTCAGAAAACACAGGGATACCCCAGCTCTCAAGCCAGCCGGCATATTCGTCAATCTCCTTTTTCGACCGCAGCAGGATCACCATATCCCGGTACTGGTAGCCCTCCCCTACGAGTTCATCGATTCTTTTGGCAATGATGGCGGCATCAAGCCCTTTATCATCTGGGACGTCTGCTCCGTCAGGAAGGTCATCATCCTTGATATAAAAGAGACACTCCGAAGGCGTAGTCTCCCCGGCCATGGGCCCATTTTCCCCAGGCCGCAGCTCCGTCTCCTCATCGTAATCCACACCACCAAAATCTGCGCTCATCAACCTGGAAAATATCTGGTTGACCAGCCAGAGCACCTGGGGGTTGGACCGGAAATTATCTCTCAGTTCTATACGGACTCCCTCCTGGGCTGCCCCACTGTCACTGGCCTGATCCAGGTCCGGGTTCCAAGGCTCGTAGCGGTTTCTCCTGGCCACAAAGAGATCAGGCCTGGCCTGACGGAAACGGTAGATACTCTGCTTGACATCACCCACTGTAAACAGCCTGCCCTTACCGGCGGCAAGCAGGAGGTTAATCATAGTCTCCTGAATCAGGCTGGTATCCTGGTATTCATCGACAAAAACAGCCTTGTAGGGCCGGGCGATCTGCCGGGCAGTCTCCGTCGGCAAAGGATATCCTTCCCCGTCAAAGCCTTCTAAAAGCAGACTGAGGGACATATGCTCCAGATCATCAAAATCGTAGACATTCTGGTCCTTTTTCCTGGCAAAATATAACTCTTCAAACCGCCTGGCCAGACGGATGTACTCCCTGACCAGGGGATAGATAACCCGGTTCTCCCGGGCCATATCCTCAGCAGGACAACGGAAGAGACCATCTCTTTGTTTATCCAGTATTTTCTTCTTTACAAAATCACAAAAATCCTTCAGGACCTGCTTGCCAGGCCAGTCCTTGTCAGGAGCCTTTCTCACCGTAGGAAACCTGGGCCAGGAAAGACTGTGCAAGTTATTATAGTAGTCATCATAAGACATTTTCCGGGTCAGGCCCTCCAGCATGGAACGGACTTTAAGATAATGACCCGAAAAGGCCTGGGGTCCATCCGCAAATCCCTCTTCCTGTGCCAGATTCTCCAACCGGTCAAGAGCCTCCCTGAACGGAATCTGTCCCTCTTTCACAAAGCTTTCCAGAAGAGACTTATATTCCTCTTCGTCCCCATCTGTAAGCAGGCTGGCCCGGTCTAAAACCTGGCTATACCAGCGGTCCACATCCGGGAAGCTTCTGGAAAAGCGATAGAGGTTGATGATACAGTCTTCCAGGCCTCCGTCCCTCCTGCCAGGAGCCATGGCCTCCACGAAACCAAGGAAATCCCGGCTGCCTTCCAGGTAGCTTTCTTCCAGAACCTGGCTGACTACCTCCATCTGCAGCAGTTTCATCTCCCCTGCCTCTCCCAGCCGGTAGGCCGGATCCAGCCCCAGCAGCTGGTAATTAGACCGTATGATCGAATTACAGAAGCTGTGGACTGTAGATATGGAAGCCTTGCGCAGCAGCCGGCTCTGCCTGCGGAGATTCTGGTTTTCAGGGTCTCCCTGCAGGCGGCGGGAAAGCTCCAGACCTATCCGCTCCTTCATCTCTGCCGCAGCGGCACTGGTGAAAGTCATAACAAGGATCTCATCGATATTTACCTCAGTCTCAGGATCGGAAACCAGGTCCGCGATCCTGCTTACCAGAACTCGGGTCTTGCCTGCTCCCGCACCGGCAGAAACCATGATATCTCTTCCCCTGAGGGATATGGCAAGGGCTTGTTCTTTTGTAAAGTCCATCACTCTTCCTCCTCCCGAATCTTCTCCAGAACTTCCTCTGAAGTAAATGACTGCAACCGGCGGTAATAATCCTTGAACAGGCCCTCCCCAAAACCACAGACAGACAAATACCTGCAATAACGACAGCCATCCGTCTTATTGGCTTTCTGGTAGGGCTCCGGAGCCATCTCACCGGAGTAGATCCGCTCAGCCAGCTTTCTGGCAGTAGCTACAACGTGATGCCTCATATCACGGAAATCTTCCGTTGTCATTACCTGGGACCTGGCGGTGGGGCTTCCGTCACCCTTTTTCCTATCCACGGCCATGGAATAGAGGCCCTTATAGCCCTCCTCCAACTTGTCGAGAATATCCTGGCTGCTGTTGGCATAACCCTTCATACGGAAACTCTGCCAGTACTTATCCTCATCAAAACGGTCCGCCCGGTAAAGAGGGTCCTGGAAACGGTAATAAAAGATTCCGGCCGGAACCACTTCTTTTCCCGTCTCCCTGCCATAGATATCCACCGCTGCCTCCAGGTAGAGCATGAGCTGGAGCTGCAGGCCGAAATAGATATCCTCCAGGTTCACATTACGGTCCCCTGATTTATAATCAACGATACGAAGAAGAACCTCCTTATCTTCCTGGCACAGGTCCACCCGGTCAATGATGCCATGGAGGGTCAGCTGCCGCCCGTCTTCAAGGACAAAGCTGGTGGACCCTCCCTGGCCCCGGAAGCCGAAGGAAGATTCGAAGCGGTCGGGCTCGAAGGCACTGTTTTTAAGCTGAAGCTGAATGGCCCGGACCGTCCTGTCCAGAATCCTGTGGACTCGGCTGATCTGGTACTCATTTCTGGCACTTCCCCCGAAGGCTTCCACCTTGTTCTCCTCCATGGCCAGCTTCATGGCCTCCTCAAGGAAACGGGCTCTGTCCTCTTCCGGCAGCTCCTTCCAGCGATAGCCGGACCTTTTTACCTGATCTGAGAAATAGCGGAGGGCAGTGTGGAAAAGGTTGCCGAAATCCGTATCCTGGAGGACAAACTCCTCCCTGTCCCTAAGCTCCAGACCATAATTACACAAGTAAGAAAATGGACAGGCCGAGAAAGTTTCCAGGCGGGATACGGAACTGTACAGTTCTTTCCCGTAGAGTTCTTCCACCAAGGCCGGACTTACATATCTGGTCCGTTTTTTAAGGTTAAGCTTATCCAGATAAGCGGCATATTCTTCCTGACAAGCCGCCTCTTCCATCCAGTAGCGGGCCAACATAAGGAAGACCCTGTCTTTCCTGTCCGGCTCAGCCATGTCTTCACCCTCTGCCTGCTCCAGCCAGGCCGGTTTCTTTTTCCGGATCCTTCCCAGACCTTCTATGAGCAGCTGTCTGCTGTCATCTATTCCAAAATACCAGCTGCCTGTATCAGCCGGGTAGGCCTGCTCTTCCAATTTGGGAAAAAGTCCTTTGCAGGTCCCAATAAGAGGTGAAGGTCGCAGCTGGTCATTGCCACGTCCTATGGCACTATAAGAAAAGTAGAGGTCTTCCGACGGTCTGGAGAAAGCCATGTACATGTAGAATTCATCCTCCATAGACCGCTCCAAAAGTCCGGCGGACAAGGAGAGACCGTATTCCCGCAAAAGCTCCTTATCCTCATCCTTGAGCAGGCCCCCGTCTTCCAGGACAGGAGGAATCTTACCGTCATTCATACCCAGGATAAAAAGAACCTTAATATCTGTCAGCCTGGTTCTCTTCAGGTCTCCCAGCACCAGCTGGTCCATGGTCAGGGGCGCCAAGCCCAGGCCCAGGCTCTCGAGTCCTGCATCCAGGATTTCAGAGACCTCTTTAAGCGACATAATCTCCTCCCCGAAAATCATGACAATCTTATCCAGCAGGTCCAGAAGCAGCTGGAATAATCTCCTGTGCTCTCCGGCCCGGATATGATCTCCGGTCTCTTCCGCCTGACGGGCCATCCTCTCCAGCTTGCCTGGGAAATCAAGCCGGTCCATAGCCATAAAGATGGCTTCCATTCTCGCCCTTACAGTCACCCTTTTGCCGCTGCAGGCTTTCACAAAGTCCCCGGTCTCTTCCATCAATCTGAGGCGGAGGGCCTCCAGCCGGGCCAGGGTCTCCTGGCTCTTACCTGCCAGCCGTCTCTCAAAGGGTTTAGACCACATACTTCGGCCTCTGACACCTGCTGACAGGACATAATTCTCCAGAAAATCGGTCTCCTCATCCAGGAAGTCCGACATACCTGCTTTCAGGTAGCGAAAGACACTCTCATAACTGTAATCCTTCTCTGCCAGATGCAGCAGAGCCCTGAGAGCCTCCACGCCGGAATGATAAGATAATCTTTTTTTAGAGTCCACAAAGACAGGAAGCTTCAAAAGATCTGCCTTTCTTCGAAAGGCCGTCTCATACTCGGCCACATCTCCGCAGAGCAAGGCGCAGTCCCGGTAGCGGATTCCCTTCTTCCTGACCAGGTATTCCACCTGCCTCAGGGCAAAATCCACCTCATCATCCTGCCGGTGGCAGGCCATAATATGGAGATGAGAGGGAACATCTTCCCAGGCCTTTTTCCTGATCCGGAAGGCATACTCTTCCAGGAAATAAAGCTCTGGATTATCCTTGAACCTGGGGGCAGGCCGATGGTTCAGGACAGTGACCGGCAGCAGGTCTGCCTTTCTCTCCCGGCACAGGGCCAGCAGGCTACCAATAAACTTACGGCTAAAGGAAAAAAGTTCCTCCTCATCACTCATAAGTTCCTCCGCCTGGGCCCCGTCCCGGGCAGGAATCGTCACCGTGACATGGACATTTGCCGCCACGGACAAAAGCTCACCCAGGAATTCAAGCTGAACCGGGGTAAAACCGGTAAAACCGTCAAAATAGAACTCATTATCCCTGGTCAGGCCTGAGGAGCTGACATAATCTGAGGCCAGGGTCAGGATCTGCTCGGTCACCATATACCTTCCGGAAATCTCCTGTTCAAATTCAGAAAATACCAGAGCCAGCTCTCTGCATTTGGACTGGAGGACCGGCCTGTCTCCCAGCTTTCCGGCCGTCTCTTCCAGATCCTTCCAGGACACTCCATAGCTGACCATCTCCATGAGGGCACTCTTCATCTCATCGATAAAGCCTGCTTTCCTCACACTTCGTTTAAAATAAGCCAGCTCGTCTTCCTTCCTGGATAAGATCCGGCGCAGGATCATGGCCACGCCAAGATCCTCCAGAATCTCAGCCGGCACATAGCCTGCCTCATCGAAGATCCGGTAGGCCAGCCTGTGAAAGCTGACCACATCAATATTAAAAAAACCTTTTTTCGGGTGCAGTTCAACCATCCTTCTTTGCATCTCCAGACTGAACTGCTCCGGAACGACCAGAAAATAATTCTTTTCAGAATGCCGGCAGGACTGGTCCACAATCTCCCTCAGCATACTTTCCGTCTTTCCCTGCCCGCTTTTTCCGGCAATCAAACGCAGTGCCATAGCAACCACCCCACTCTATCTCTGTCTATTAGTCATTATTGTCCTGAAGCCCCTGCCTCCGGAAGGCCAGCAGCTCCTGACGGAGGCTCTCCAAGAGTTCTGCCTCCGGAACCTTGCGAATGACCTCCCCTTTACGGATCAACAGTCCGACTCCCTTGCCTCCGGCTATACCCAGGTCTGCCTCCTTTGCTTCCCCGGGTCCATTCACCACGCAGCCCATCACTGCCACTTTCAGGCTGAGGTCATCAAATTCTGAGACCATCTTCTCCACCTGGTTGGCCAGACCGATCAGGTCGATACTGGTCCTGCCACAGGTGGGGCAGGATACGACCTCTATTCCGCCCTGTCTCAGTCCAAGGGTCCTCAGAATCTGCTTGGCTGAGGCGATCTCATTGACTGGATCTCCGGTCAGAGATACCCTGATGGTATCGCCTATGCCCTGATTGAGGATCAGACCCAGACCTATGGCGGACTTAATATTTCCTCGAAAGAGGGTCCCGGCCTCTGTAATCCCCACATGGAGAGGATAAGCACACTGGGGTGCCAGCAGTTCGTGGGCTCTGGCACACATAAGCACATCTGAAGACTTGATGCTGACCACAATCTGGTCATAATCCATGGCTTCAATCATGGCTACCTTATCCAGGGCACTCTCCACCAGTCCTTCCGCAGTCACCTTACCGTACTTTTCCACCAGGTCCTTTTCCAGGGAACCACTGTTGACCCCCACGCGGATGGGAACCCCGTACTCCCTGGCCTTGTCGACCACTGCCCGGACCCGGTCCTCCGACCCTATGTTACCCGGGTTAATTCTGATCTTATCCGCACCGTTCTCTATGGCAGCTATGGCCATGCGGTAGTCAAAATGAATATCCGCCACAATAGGGATATGGATTCTCTTTTTAATCTTGCCCAGGGCTTCTGCCGCCTCCAGGGTGGGGACTGTAGACCGGATGATCTCACAGCCTGCCGCCTCCAGCTCCAGAATCTGGGCCACGGTCGCCTCCACATCCTCTGTCTTTGTATTGGTCATGGACTGGATCAGAATGGGATTACCAGCTCCGATAACGCGGTCTCCGATTCTTATCTCCTTTGTGTGATCTCTATACATATTTTCACCCTTTCCTTTTGAAAAAACAGGCTGCCGCACTCGTTCTCTTTTCCGTAAGTACGGCAGCCTTCTGCCATCAAATATAGTACTCCCGTCTGAACCAGGGGGAAAATCTATCCCTGCAGGCAGACAGCCAGCTATAGTCTTAAATTGTAACAGGGCAGGACCTAAAGGTCATCCCACAAAAATATTATGAATATCGTTAGCCATAATCAGAACCATCAAAGCCATCAGCACAACAATTCCGGCAAAATGTACCATACCCTCTTTCTCAGGATCAATCTTCTTGCCGCGGATCATCTCCACAATGATGAAAACCAGCCGGCCTCCATCCAGGGCAGGAAGAGGAAGCAGGTTCATCACACCCAGGTTGGCACTGAGCAGAATGGCAAAACTCAGCATGCTCAAAATGACAGCCTTGCTGCCGTAGGGGGCAGACTCCTCGTAGGTATCCCCGATGGCATCCACGATACCCACCGGACCAGATACCTGCTTGACGGAAAACTTACCCAGAATCAGATACTTCAAACTCATCAAAGTAGACTTAATCTGATAGCGGACTTCCAGAAAGCTGTACTTGATCGTGCCCAGCAGACCCTGGGAGACATCATCAGTCATGGTCACACCGAAAATATAGCGGTCCTGGTCCGGGTCCACCTTCCTGACCACCTGGGTCTCCACTCTCTTGCCGTCTCTCTCATAGACCACATCCACCTCCGCCTTGTCATCGTGGAGGAAATTAAAAAGTGTGATCTCCCTGAAATTATAAATTCTTGACCCGTCCAGACTGATGATCCGGTCCCCGGGCCTGAGTCCGGCTTCATAGGCACCACTGGTCTCGTCCACCGTACCTAAAACTGCCGGGTCGGCCCCACCGATTCCCACCACAAAGAGGGCCAGGATAAAGGCAAGGATAAAATTAAAGAAAGGGCCTGCGAAAATCACGGCAAAGCGGGCCAGGGCAGACTTGCTGCCAAAAGCTCTCGGGTCTGTACTATCCCCGTCCTCGCCAAGCATCATACAGCAGCCTCCGAAGGGCAGCAGCTTGATACCATATTTGGTCTCTCCAATCTGCTTGCCGATGAGGGTCGGTCCGATTCCTATGGCGAACTCCTCAACCAGGATACCATTCTTCTTGGCTACCAGGCAGTGTCCCAGCTCATGGAAAATGATGACGGCACTAAACAGCAGCAGAGCCAGAATAATTTTTACCATAATAATCCTTCATATTCCTTTCTGTGAAAACCAGCCAGACAGGGTCATGTTGACTTGCGGCCTTGCCGGCTTTCCAATTAATCGATAGTTACGAATCTGACAGGAGTATATCATATCCCCCTGAAAAATCAATCAAAAAAATGTAAAATTTTGGTGAATACGCATTTCAGCTTCTGACCAGTCGGGCAAACCCTTTTCCAGGTGTCAGCCACCACAGGACCGCTGTCCGTTTTTCCCGGAGTC
>DLBH01000073.1:28131-34218 GCA_002494165.1 Lachnospiraceae bacterium UBA7026
GCTGTCCGTTTTTCCCGGAGTCAGCCACCACAGGACCACTGTCCGTTTTTCCCACAAACACTACAGGGAATGTCTGACAGCCCGCTTGTCACTTGAGCCCCACAACCAGCACCAGGATATAGTAAATGATAGGTGCCGTAAAAATAATGCTGTCAAACCGGTCCAGGATACCCCCGTGACCAGGAATCAGATTACTGTAATCCTTCACATCGTAATTCCTTTTTATGGCGGACGCCGTAAGGTCACCTATGATGCTGATCGCGCCTCCCACGGCACAGACCAGGGCAAAAACCAGGACAGGATTATAGCTTACCGTCAGGACTCTCCCAGCCCACAAACCATAAAGGGCACCCAGCAAACCGGCTCCCAGGATGCCTCCTACAGCTCCCTCAACCGTCTTTTTAGGACTGAGGACCGGGGACATCTTATGTCTGCCAAAAAGTCTGCCGGCACAGTAGGCCAGGGTATCATTACCCCAGGCGCTAAGGAATACCAGGGCAATCATGTAGGCCCCGTTATCCAGAATACGGATTCTGTAGATACAGGACAACATCACCGCTACATAAAATATTCCAAAATAGGTGATCGCCACATCCGAAATCACATATTTGGGGAAAGTAAATACATATACCGCTGCCATAAGCATAAGGATCAGCAGCATCAGGGGCATAATATACTGGTCCAGCACAAGAAGCAGCAGCAGATAATAAAGAATGGTACCAGTGTAAGCGATGACCGCCAGCCCTGATTTCTCCCGGCCGATCACCCGGATCAGCTCATATAGTCCTATCAGGGATATGACCGCTGTTGCGAGGAAGGTGACAATACCTCCGAAATAAAGGATGGCCACGGCCGCGATCACCAAAAAGATACCACTGATCAGTCTCTGTTTAAACATGCTTGTCTCCTCCGTCAGACGCCGCCGAAACGCCGGTCTCTGCTGCTGTAGTACTCTATTGCTTTAGCCAGCTCCTCCTTGTTGAAATCCGGCCATAAGACATCTGTGAAATAAAACTCCGTGTAGGCCAGTTGCCAGAGCATCCAGTTGGAAAGCCTCTGCTCGCCGCTGGTCCGGATCATCAGGTCCGGATCCGGCAGGTCTCTGGTATCCAGGTAACCACAAAAGACTTCCTCCGTAACTGACTCAGGGGCCAGTCTGCCCTCGGTGCAGTCCCGGGCAAGGGCTCTGACAGCCCGGATCATCTCATCCCTGCTGCCATAATTCAGGGCTATGGTAAAATTCAGCCCCGTATTGACCGAAGACACCCGCTCCAGCTCCTCGATGGCTTCAAGGATGTCCGGATCCAGCCTGGACCGCTCCCCGATTACCCGGACCTTCATATTATTTTTGGTCGTCCTGGCTATACTGTCTTTCAAATATTTGCGAAGCAGCCTCATCAGGGCCTTGACCTCTTTTTCCGGCCGTTTCCAGTTCTCCGTAGAAAAAGCGTAAACCGTCAGATATTTTATCCCCAGATCCCAGGCATCCTCACAGATCTGTTCCACCACCTTGGCTCCCTGGGAGTGCCCCATATTCCTGGGCATGAAATGTTTCTTTGCCCAGCGGCCGTTGCCGTCCAATATGATGGCCACATGCTGGGGGACCTTTAGAAGCTGTCCGTTAATTTCCTTTTCCAATGATAATCCTCCGACTAAAGCTACAGGCAGCCGGGGTCTGCCGACTGCCTTATTTCAAAACAAATCTTGTCATGTTCTTCATACCAAACAAGAGTAACCCGGAAGGTTCTTGCCGCCTTCCCGCTCCCGACTAAACAGTGAGGATCTCCTTGGTCTTCTTGTCGACAGCCTCGTCCACCTTCTTGATGTTCTTATCTGTCATCTTCTGAACCTTCTCAAGCTGATCCTTCTGGTCGTCCTCAGTGATCTCACTCTTCTTAAGCATCTTCTTAAAGCTGTCATTGGCATCCCTGCGGATATTGCGGATGGCTACCTTGGCTGCCTCTCCTTTTTTCTTTACATCCTTAGCCAGTTCCTTTCTGCGCTCTTCCGTAAGTTCCGGGAATACCAGCCGGATCACCTTGCCGTCGTTGTTAGGATTGATGCCGATATCAGAAGACTGGATGGCTCTCTCCACCACCTTGAGCATAGAAGTCTCCCAAGGCTGGATCACGATGGTTCTGGCGTCAGGAACCTGGACATTACCCACCTGCTGAATGGGGGTAGGAGTTCCGTAATAGTCTACTTTAAGCCTGTCAAGAACGTGAGGATTAGCCCTTCCGGCACGAATGGAATTAAACTCACGGTCAAGGTTCTCCAGGGTCTTCTGCATCTTCTCTTCATATTTCTCGATCATAAAATGTTACCTCCTGATGATCAGTTCCTATAGATCGCAGCCTGCTTCCTGCCGCGATAACCTCCTATGTCACATGACCGCTCTGACGGCGTCATGGTTCATTCTTTCTTACATCACATGTCCGCCCTGACGGCGTCATGATTCATTCTTTCTAAACAGTCACATAAGTACCGGTGAACCGCCCGTTCATCGTATTGACGATGCTGTTCTCTTCCTCCAGGCCAAAAATGACAAGGGGCATACGGTTCTCCAGACATAAAATCGTAGCAGCCAGATCGATGACCTGCAGCTTCTTGTCCAGAACTTCCTCCAGGGAAATCTCATCGAACTTGACAGCCTGGTCATTCAGCTTGGGATCGCTGTCATATACTCCGTCGATAGCCTTGGCCAGAAGGATGGCATCAGCTTCAATCTCAATAGCCCGGAGAGCCGTGGCCGTATCCGTTGAAAAATAAGGATGGCCGGTTCCCCCGGCAAAGAAAATAACCTCGCCGGCCTCAAGAGCTTCCAGGGCCTTATCTTTGGAGAAGAGATCTGAAAAGGTCCCACAGGAAAAAGGAGTAAAAATCCTGGTCTTCATTCCTTCCTGCCGAAGCATGTCAGACACATAAATACAGTTCATCACCGTGGCCAGCATACCGATCTGGTCTGCCTTGGTCCGCTCCATACCCTCGCTGGTACGTCCCCGCCAGAAATTACCTCCACCGATGACGATGGCAGTCTGGACACCCATATCCACGACTTCCTTTATCTGCCTGGCAACTCCGCGCACAGTATGCTCATCAAAGCCTGTCTTATTCTCACCTGCCAGCGCCTCGCCGGAAAGCTTCAGCAGTACGCGGTTTAAATTCTTCAATTCCTTCATGGTAAACCTCCGTGAATTATTTCAGGATAATCCTCCTCCCGACGGCATCAAAACGCAATTCTGACATGCGAAAACCTTCATCGACATCTACAAAGCGAAGCAATCCTTCCCTGTATTCCTTCACCGGATAGTTCATCGATAACATGGCAGCATAAAAGCCCTCTATTATTTTGTAAGCTTCTCTGCGTGATACGCCTGTCAGCAGCACCTTCATACCATTACCCCCGAATCTGTCAAACGACAGAATAATCCTGATATCATTATATCCCATCCCACTATTCTTGTAAAGAAACTTTACCCCTGTCAGATTTACATATAAATCCAAAAAAAGGACCCGCCAGCAGGCGGGTCCTGAAACTTTCCGGAGAAAGCACTTATTCTTCTTCAGACTGGGTCTCTTCTGCCTCAGTGTCAGCTTCTTCAGTTGCGGCTTCCGTCTCACTTGTCTGCGCGGCCTCTGTGGTCGCCGGCTCGACTTCCCTGGAAGTCTCTCTGATCTTCTTAATCACCAGCTCATTCAAGGCATAACGGTTGAGATATGCCTTGGTGTACTGCTCCACATACTCATCAATATTATCCACCTGCAGCATGGTCTTAATATCTTCGTCAGTCGCCTTGAGATCCTGCTCCTTGGCGATTGCGTCAGCGATCAGGTATACCTTCACACTCTCTTCTGCAGTACTGTAATATTTCTCCTTTAAAGCATCCTCACCATCAATATTCTGGGACTTAAGATAGTCTTCGAAATTGTAGCCGTACATGGCAAGCTGGGACTTCATGGAATCGATATAGACATCCACAAAAGGATTAACCACGTCAGCGGGAATCTCCTTAAAAGTACTGTTCTCAAGGAGATAATTCCAGAGGTAATTCGTATACTTGCTGTCCTGGAGCTGGGTCTTTGTTTTCTTCTTCAGCTCCTTGACTGTCGCGACACCCTGGGAAGTCTCGTAATTCTCCTTGACAAACTCATCCGTCAGCTCGGGAGTAACTGTCTCAATAATACTGTTGATCTTAACCTTGAATACAGCTTCCTTGCCGGCTAAATCTGCCTGGGCGTAATCCTCGGGAAATGTAACTGTCACATCTACTTCTTCCCCGGGCTTCTTTCCCACCAGCTGCTCCTCAAAATTATCGATAAAGGTACCGGATCCGATAGTAAGTCTCTGTCCCTGGGCCGTTCCTCCGTCAAAGGCAGTCCCGTCGATAGTTCCCTCATAATCAATATTTACCAGGTCTCCGTCCTTGATCTTCCGGTCGGTGATCTCATTCTCTGTGGTATGACTGGACAGCAGGCTGTCGATCTGCTCCTGGACCTCATCCTTAGTCACTTCAACCTGGTCCCTGGGAATCTCAAGATTGGTATATTGGCAAACAGTCACATAGTCTGCAGCATTGACATTGGCAAGGGTTCCATCTTCATTGAGACCGGTACTGTAATCGACAGTGATCTGCTCTGGAACACTCTCCGTTGTCGCCTCGGCTGCTGTCTCATCTTTCTTGCTGCTTCCACAGCCGGCAAGCAGGGCAGCACCCATAACTCCTGCCATAACCATTAGAACTAGTTTCTTCATTTCGGATCTTCCTCCTTTATCCCTGATGTTATTATTATATCTAAGTCCACTTTCCTATGTCCCGCTTCAATCAGGCTGTCTCCAGCTCACCGATAATCTCATCGGCCAGGGCATCGGCAATCCGCCCGTCCCTGGCGATGCAGCAACAGGCATACTTCAGGGCTTTGGGCAGTGACTTCTCCACTCCCCTGCCCTCATGGTACATGGTGGCCAGACTGTAGTAAGCCATCCGGTACTCAGCCAGATTCACGGCATTCATGAAACTGGCCGCCGCTTCTTCGTAATCGCCGGCGTGATAATAACGGGTTCCGACCTGGTACATCTTTTTGGCGGTGGCAAGATTCGCTTCAAAACTCTTCTCCCTCTCCAACCGGTAGGCCCTGGCAATCTTTCTTGCCTTAACCACAGACTTTTCATACTTCATATTCACTTCATAGCGGTCATCGCTCTTTTTGATCAGAAGTGTCTGTGTCGTCAATGCCTCCAGCAGCTGTCTGAGCAGGTCATCGGCCTCCTCGTAGGCCACATCACAATAAAGGAGCTTCCTGGCTGCCTTAAGATCCACCTGTGTGCCCCCGGTAAGGGGTAGCTGTCCCAGGAAAAATACGGAGTGTTTCATCACCCTTTTTTTATCTTCCACATCCGAAGCACTCTCCACCATCCTGGCCATCTTCTCGATATTATCTTTCTCCAATGTACGGCCGTCAAGCATCGACAGGATTCTTGACTGATCCACTGCCATCTCTTCACCCCCAGTTAACTATTATCTTCAGCTAAAAATTATCTTCTAGTCTAACCAGTTTCCGGCTCAAAGCCGGCGCCAACTCTTTTTATACCTGGTAAGTCATGAATCTCCACAAAAGAAGCCGGGGCAGGGCCCGGCTTTTTCTTACAGTTATTTGAGCAAAGCCTCAACCTGAAGCTTATTGATAAAGCCGACGTTCTTGTTCACAACCTCTCCCTTGTCAAATACAATAAGGGTCGGGA
The DNA here is from genome assembly GCA_002494165.1 of Lachnospiraceae bacterium UBA7026. Classification (GTDB taxonomy): domain Bacteria; phylum Bacillota; class Clostridia; order Lachnospirales; family Lachnospiraceae; genus Anaerobutyricum. Next base: position 33,872 of record DLBH01000073.1, read on the forward strand.
TGCTCATAACTTTGAACTTGCGGGACAGAGCACCCTGCTCATCCACATTCACCTTGCCGACAATCAGGTCAGGATTCTCACTGGCAATCTCATCGATTACCGGGGAAAGCATACGGCAGGGCCCACACCAGCTTGCCCAGAAATCCAGAAGAACCTTGCCGTCAGCCTGAAGTACTTCTTTATCAAAATTATCTACAGTAATTGTCTTAATCTTACCCATTAATTTTACCTCCCATTAAAAGTTATTGATACCTACCATAAACCATAAAAGTGTTCAAATCATGTACATGGAGTAATATCATAATATATCATAATAATAAAAAAAAATCGGGGTAACAGGATTCGAA
>DLBH01000073.1:34273-60269 GCA_002494165.1 Lachnospiraceae bacterium UBA7026
GAACCTGCGACCTCACGGCCCCCAGCCGTGCGCTCTAACCAAACTGAGCCATACCCCGATAAAACGCATATTCTTTTGCGCAAAAACTATTGTACAACATTGTCGGCAAAATGTAAAGAATTTATTTCATTCTTCTATCAATTATTTTTTAGGATCTTTTTCTTTCTGGTCCTGGTCTTCCTTTCCCCTGCCGGCTATGGCTGAAATAAGGCCTGCCAGCAGCTCCAAACCCATAATCAGTATAAAAGTACCAAAACAGGCCACAACAAAGATCTTCATAGTGATAAACCCTCCTAATACAGAAATTCCTCCTGGCTGATGTAAGCCATGGCTGATAACTCCTTGTAAAATAACAGCTGCAGGGGCTTCTCTGATTCTCATTTTTATTGTCTCAGCCAGAAGAAAAAAAGTCAATGTGAATATTTACAATCTGGAAAAAAGACTGTTTTGGCAATCTCCCAATCACAATCTAAATCATTTATATCAAAACAAACTTATGTGTTTCATTTAAATATAATAATATACCTTTTAAGGACTTATTAAATTCTTGTTTTTGTATTATACTTCTATTAAAAGATAAATTCATGATATTTACAATATGTCAAGAGGTAGAGCAAAATGACAGAACAAAGGAACAAAGAAATGGGTATGCGTTTAGCCAAACTCCGGCGCAATTCCACAATGACCCAAGAGGATCTGGCAGAAATACTCGGAGTGACAACAAAACATATCAGCCATGTTGAACGTGGTAAAGCCGCCCTGTCTCTGCGTCATCTTGTCAGGCTCAGTGAAATGTACAACTGCAGCCTGGACTACCTTATCATGGGTAAGCCCCATGATAAGGCTTTGGAAAAAGTACCTAAAGCGGTCTTTGAAATCCTGTATTCTGACAATGAGAAAGACATAGACAGGCTAATACGCTATCTCAACATTTACTGTGAACTGTATGAGACACAAAAAACAAATTTTTAAAAAAATATTCATGGGATCCAGATCTAATCTGAAATCCCATGATATTTTTTTGCAAAATATTCTTTCATATATTCCAGGGCTGTCCCATAGGAGTCGCCCAGAAATCCATGACCTCCTCCGGCTATGACCCTGTAATCTATATTCTTATAACAGCGGGCCACCCGGTCTGAACTGGCTGTGGGAACCATAATATCACTGTCTCCCTGCAGGAGCAGGACCGGCCCCTCATAGCTGCCGATCTCTTCTAATGAATTATAATCCCATATATCCTCGACAAATCTCTTCCCGATGGTGATCCAGCCCATGAGGTTGAATTCCTCAGGTGCCTGGTCAGGGCTGTCGAAAATCAGCTTTACATAATCTCTTGTGACGAAGGCAGGAAAAAGCATGACCAGGCCGGCAATCATATCCGGATGGCGGGCCGCCACTATAGCCGCCACCTCTCCTCCCTGACTTCCTCCGGCCAGGATAATCTGGCTCCGGTCCACAAAAGACCAGGTCAGGGCCTGGTCCAGAACAGCCTCCATATCATCAATCTCCGTAAACAGAGACATATCCCTGGTATCCCCATCGCTTTTAACATTTTTTCCGCCTCCGCAAAAATCGAAGACATAAACGGCGATCCCCAGATCATGGAGATCTCTGGCATAGCGGGCCACATCCCGGTGGCTGCCGCCCAGACCATGCCCTACGATTGCCAAGGGAAAAGGGCCCTCCCCTTCCGGCATGTAAATCTCACCATATATTTTCTGCCCATCCTTATAACAGCAAAGGACCTCTGTCGCGAAGTCCGGGTCGTCTCCCCGGGCCCTCACGCCAGATTCTGAGTCTGCCTGCCCTTCCATGGCTCCTGCCATAAAAAGACAGCCTCCCAAAAGGAGGACTAGCAGCATCCTTTGCAACAGCAGCCGCTTCTTCATATCTGTCTCCCTGATTCCAACACTCCTGCCTCTTCCGGTTATTTTATACCAGTATTCTTACCAGTCTATCCATGGGAGCTGTCCTACACTCCCGCCTATTCCGGTTATTCTATGGCCTCTATCGCAGCGGGTGCATCAGAATCCGTCGAAGTGTCAGTCTGTGAATAGAAGCCAAAGCTGCTTCCCTCCGGCAGCTGGTCCAGATCAGACTGGACCACATTTACTGTGACCATATCTCCTTCCCTTATGGCCGCGCAGGAAATACTCTCTTTTTTTCCAGAAAGCAGCTTAAAACTTAACACTTCACCTTCCAGGCTTCCGGTTCCGGCAAAATCACCAAGTCCGGACAGGGACATCTTCACACTGAAACTTCCATTGCCCAGGGAGTGGATCTCCAGGGAAGAATCGTCTTTCTTCTGGACAAAGGTTCCCTCAAAACCGCTTTCCGCCTCGTCCTCTATGGTTGTAATATCATTCAGATACCAGGTTTTTCCCTTTATGGTGTAACGGTCGATATCCAGCTTATTCTCTTCTACATACATACGCATAATGGCTGTGTGATAGAGGCTGGAATCCCTGTAGGCGGCAACCAGGTCATAGACCAGGTTCCAGTCATTATCACATATTTTCTTCAAGGATTTCATCACTTTGTTCCTATCCCCATAGGCAGCCTTCTCCCAGGAGATTACTTCATAGCCATTAATCGTCTCCTTCATATGCATCAGACCCAGAACCTCCACGCCGTCGACAGCTACCAGCTCGGTACCTTCTTTCTTGAAACTGAAGGCCCTGGCATAATTCCACACTTTGATGTCCTGGGGATCGTTGTTGTCGATTTTCACTTCCACGATATCCGGTATGGTGACATCTGCCTGAGTAAAGACTCCGCCTTTCTCTTCCATGAACTTAGCCAGCATGGCATTCATGTAGATGTCGTCTCCAGAATATTTGTAGGCCGGCAGTACCACAAATCCTGCATTAGCCTGTTCTTTCCCGGCGTCCAGGGCCAGGTTCTCTGTCTTATCTTCAGCCTGGCCGGCGGTCTCTGTCTTCCCCGTGGTCTGGCTGCTGGCCTCGGTCTTCTGTAAAGCTGCCTCTGTCGCTGTCTCCCCGGCATCCTTTGATTTACTGCAAGCCGTCATGGCTGCCAGTGTCCCGGCAACCAACATCATTACCATTATTTTTTTCATATATATCCTTGCCAAAATATCCCCACCTGTCTATACTTTCATTGCATATTATTTTATATAGTTCCTATATATAAAATAATAGCTATTTGAAGAAATTACAAGAAAAATATTATTATTTCTTGTAATTCCTGGCTGGAATTGTTATCATGATTAGGAGCATGTATTCTTCTAATTCAAGATGGTATTAACCTATGAAATTATTTGAAAAACTATTTAAAAAAGGAAAGAAAACAGACGAAATGATTACAGCAGACCAGGCTTTGGATACCGGGTCGGCTGACCTTAAAACAAGTGGTCCGGCTCCAGACCGGCAAGGGATACAGCAGCCGGACCCAGCTGGCTCTGAAAAGGAACCCGAGACCGCCAGTCCCATGATCGATGACTCTCCCGACACAGTCTGGATATCACCAGACCAGGCCGCCAGCATCATCAAGGGGGATAGGCCCCTGAGCCAGGATCTTATCCTGACCGGCCCCGGGCATGCAGAACGGGACCAGACTGATAAGGACTTGAAGACAGGCCCGAAGGTGGACAAGGCTCAGACTAATAAGGACCCGAAGACGGGCCCGAAGGTGGACAAGACTCAGACTAATAAGAACGCGGAGACAGGCCCAAAGGCGGACAAGGCTCAGACTAATAAGAGTCCGGAAACTGGCCCGCAGGATAACCAGAACCAGGAAGCCGCTGCCGGTCCTGCAGGCCAGACAACTGAAGAATCTCCGGCAAGTCAGACAATTGAAGCTACCCCGGCAGGTCAGACAACTAAGACAAGTTTGGAAGTTAAGGCAGGCCAGGCAGAGTCCCCGGCAGAAAGCCAAGAAGAGGAGGAGGCCCCTGTCATCTACCGGCGCAATCCCAGAAAGGGCAGACGAAAGAATGTAACCGGCAAGCTGGTCTTCTCTCTCCTTGTCCTGCTGGCAGCCGCCTATCTGGGAGGACGATATTTCTTCCAGACCCATTTCCTGCCCAACACCTACGTTGATGGTACCGACCTGGGCCTCCATTCCCAGGCAAGGGCCCGGGAAATCCTGGACAAGCGGCTTAAGGCTGAGACTCTGGAGCTGATCGAACCGGATGAAAATGAATATCTGACCGGGGCAGACGTGGGTCTCCACTATGTCTCCTTTGACAAGATCAATGACATAATGGCACAGCAGGACTCGGCCAACTGGTTTCTCCTGCTGAAAAGTCACACGGACTACGGAAATCTTGATGTGGCCGTTAACCCTGACCAGCTGTCTGCTTCCGTAGACAAGCTCCACTGCCTGAATCCGGACCAGCCAATAAAGCCGGAAAACGCACAGATTTATTATCATCCCGAAAAGCATAAATACAAAATTAAAAGTGAAACCTATGGCAACCTTGTCAACAAGGAACCCCTGCTTCAGGGCCTTAGTGACGCCTTTATCAGCCGCAGTCCGACCTTCTCCATGCAGGACCAGGCCTATTATATCCAGGCCGATATCAGGAAGGACAGCGAGATCATACAGGCTGCCAAAAAAAAGATGAACACCTGGCTGAAGGGTACCGTCGTCTATAAGGACGGCGACCTGGAATTAAAGCTCAGCCGGGACGAAATCAGCAGCTTCATCAAGCTGGCTGATAATTATAAGGTAAGTATCGATAAAAAAAAGGTAAAGAAATATGTAAAGAAAAAGGTGGTCAAAACCTTCAACTCCCTGGAGGGGGACATTCCCGACGGGCTGACTGCCTGGAAGGTAGATGTCAAGAAGGAAACCAAGGCTTTAATCAAGGATATCAAGGAAGGAAAAAAGGTTACCCGGGCACCGGTTTATTCAAGCCAGGGTCTGGAGGAGGATGAGTACAACCTGGGAAGCACCTACATTGATGTTAACTTAAGTCAGCAGCAGATGTGGTATGTGGAGGATGGCAAGGTCGCCTTTAACAGTGATGTGGTAACGGGTAATGTCTCATCAGGTCATGCCACATCCACAGGAATCTACCACATTGCCTACAAGCAGAGAAACCATATGATGGTCAAGTATCATTCCTTTGTCCATTACTGGATGCCCTACAACACCGCTGTTGGTATCGGCTTCCACGACGCCAGCTGGCGCAGCAGCTTCGGCGGTGAGATCTACCGTTACGACGGATCCCACGGCTGCATCAACATGCCGCCGCCCAAGGCGGAAGAGCTCTTTAACATGATCTCATCCGGTACAACTGTTTACGTCCATGATTAGAGGCTGACAGTTAATTTGCAATATTTGGCTACTTTTCCAATGGTTATGGCGAGATTTTATTTCCTGCTCCCTATATAATACAGACATCAAGAGAAATCCTAAAGCTTTTGAGATCAATTTCATTACACTTTTCATACCCCTTTATAATTGTGCTTCAGGCACAATACCTTCTCCATTATTGTTTATATAATACGAAGGCAGCCGGATCCCGGAAGAGATCCGGCTGTTTTTCTTTATGCGGCCCCTCTTCTACTCAGTAGATATCTTTCTGGATTGTTACTATTGTAATAAATCCAAAAGGGATATATTATGAGACTGAAAGATATTGGCTGCCTAAAACTTTACCTGGTCCGGAGGTTTCTTATGAATATTCATTTTATAAAAGAAAAGATAATAATGTCTCCCGACAGGAAAAGTTACTATTGCCTCTACACTGTCTTTTTTTGCCTGACAGCCCTGGCTGTCTTCTCATGGTATATTTTTTCCGGCAAGACCCTGATCTGGGAACTGGACGGATGGGACCAGCACTATAAATCCCTGATCTACTATGCCAAATATTTAAGGCAGGTCATCTCCACTCTTTTCCGGGAGCACAGACTGGTCCTGACCCAGTGGGACCCCAACATAGGCGAAGGCTCCGATATCCTCTCCACCCTCCACTACTATGTGATTGGGGAGCCTGTCAACCTTCTTGCTGTTTTCGTTCCTACAGCCTACATGTTCTACATGTATTCCTTTCTGATCATCCTCAGGCTCTACCTGGCAGGGATCAGCTTCTCTGTCCTCTGTTTCGGGACAGACCGCAGAAATCCTTATGCTATTCTAGCCGGCTCACTCTCCTATGCCTTCTGTTACTGGGCTCTGCTGAACGCGGCAAGACATCCTTACTTTTTAAGTCCCATGATTTTCTTTCCCCTGATCATCACGGGTATAGAGAAAATCCTGGCCCATAAAGGATCCTGGCTCCTGACGATTGCCGTTTGCCTGACCGCCGTCAGCAATTTCTATTTTTTCTATATCATCGTCATCGAGACTGTTGTCTATGTGACCGTCAGACTTTTACTGAAATACGGAAAAAAGGTTACCGCCTATGTCAGGCCTCTTACGAGGATTTTCCTGGCTTCTATAAGTGGCAGCCTTATGGCCGGTCTGATTCTGCTGCCTGTAATCTATACCTTTCTCATTGATTCCAGGCTCAAGGTCAGCAGGCCCTGGCATCTTTTCTATCCTCTGAGATACTACAGCCTGTTGCCATCCCTCCTGACTACTCCCTTAGGAGAAGACTATTACTGGACCTGTCTGGCTTTTGCCGTCCCGGTATACTTTGCCATCATCTTTTTGTTTGTCAAAACAGAAAAAGAAAAGGAAGACCGGCTCTTTAAGGTCCTCCTGACTATTTGTTTCATCATCCTCCTGATTCCTGGTCTGGGACAATTCATCAACGGTATGTCCTATATGAGCAACCGCTGGTGCTGGGGTCTGTCTCTTCTTGGCAGCTATCTCCTGGTCAGCCAGTGGCCCCGGCTGATCCGGCTGAAAAAGGAAGAGGCCAGGAGAATTTTCCTGGTCCTGGCTGCCTATGCTGCCCTTTGCCTGTTTTTTGATGAGTCCAGAAAGCTGGCGACCTATTACAGCATTGGTCTGGCCTTGTGCCTGCTCTTTTTATTGACCAGTCTGGTCAGTGAAATAGGGCAACGGCAATATATTCTGGCAGCCATGGTCATCCTGAGCGTGGTCATCACCAGCTTCTGGAAAAATGCCTATAGCTCTAAAACCTACCAGTATTCAGCTGAGATTAAAGATATCAGGCAGGTTGTGGAAGAAAGTGAGAACAATGAGACCGAAGCCATCCGCTACCTCCTGAAGGACCGGGATAAGCAGGGAGATTATATCCGTTATTCCGGCCGGGATCTGACCTTTAATGCCAATATATGGAAGCAGTTATCTTCCAGTAATTATTTCTGGTCCCTGTCAAATACTTATGTCAACAATTTCAAAACAGATCTCCATATCCCGGAAGCCATACCTCAAAAGCAAAGTGGCTATGACGACCGTGCCGACCTGCTTTCCCTTTCCTCCATGGAATATTTCACCAGCAAGGAAGGGGACCTTCTCCCGGTCCCCTATGGCTTTTCCCTGCTTGACAAGATCAACGTGCAGGCGGGACGAAGCAACCGTTATATAAAAAACTTTTCCAAAAAAACCGGCAGGGCAGTAAGCGACCGGCAGGAGGAAAGAATCCGACAACTCTCTGATGAAAGCTACTATGTTTACAGAAACGATTACGCCCTCCCTCTGGGCTATGTCTATGACTACTATATAAGTCAGTCAGCCTGGGAGGAGATGCCGGCCCTTGACCGCCAGCAGGCCATGCTGGATGCGGTCTGCCTGTCCCAGGCCCCTGCCTCCTGTCCTGAGAAGACGGACCTGCCCCAGGGCATATCCGTATCTTATGAAAGTGACCAGGACGACAAAGACAGCGTCTATTTTAAAAAGAATAAAATCATTACCACGAATCCTGACCAACAGATCACACTGACTTTCCAGGGCTTAAACAATTCAGAGACCTATGTGGAACTTGATAAGCTTTCCTTTAGCCCCACTTCAGAGTATGACCTTTATTTCGGGGAGGGTGAAGCTGACCCTGACGATCTCTATAATGACCTGACTTGGGACCTGCTGGAATCCAGTGAAAAAACCCGTATCAAAAAAGAGCATCTTCTCTGGATCCGGCCCCAGATGGTCGATATCAGCTTCCAGGCATGGCCAGCCCCATCCGATGATAAGGAAAAACAGAAGGAAGCAGCCAAAGTTGTAAGGCAGAAAACCATCACCTACAATACACCGGACTATAATTTCTACGGAGGCCGGGACAGCTTTCTTGTGAATATGGGCTACTCGGAAGAGCCCCTGACCAAGCTGAGGCTGACCCTGCCTGAAAGGGGAATCTATAGCTTTGATTCCCTCAAAATCTATTGCCGGCCCATGAATGATTTCGAGGAAAAGATTACAAAACTGAAGGACCATACCCTGGAGAATATCCGTTTTGCAAGTGACAGCCTCCAGGGAGATATCCAGCTGGACCAGCTAGGTATCCTCTGTGTCACAGTCCCTTATTCTCAAGGATGGGAAGCTTATGTGAACGGTAAAAAGGTGCCAGTCCTCCTGGCCAACCAGCATTACCTGGGACTGGAGCTGACTCCGGGAAATCATCATATCCGTTTCAACTACACTAGGCCCCTGCAGAAAGCCGGCTGCTTTACATCCCTGGCCGGCCTCCTTCTGTTTGTCCTCATTATGGTTTTTGAAAACAAGAAAAAGACAGAAAGAAGGAGCGGCAATCAATAGAAGCAAGATCCCGTCTGTCAGCCTATAAGAGTCATTAAAAAAGCACACTCCTGGCCTGCCGTCCACAGCAGGCCAGGAGTGTGCCTTTTAAATTTTGCGATTCTTTATACCTGTCTCTTTTTCTTTTCTATCATTTGTTCTTTTCTACCATTTGATTCCTATATTTTTCTAGCCCTGTATCTCTTTAGACCATATTCTTTTTGTCTTCTGCCTTTTTTATATGGGCCCGCTTCTAAAAGCTTATAGCCCTGGCCGGACAGGCCTGGACACAGGCGGGCTCAAGTCCCTTTTCCCTCCTGTCCTGGCAGAGCTGGCATTTTTGCGTGATACCCTTTGGTCCAAACTGGGGGATCCCATAGCTGCAGGCCTCCTGGCATTTCCGGCAGCCGATACAGCTGTCCTCATCTACCCGGATTACCCCGTCGCCATCTCTCCACAAGGCTCCTGTGGGACAGTTTTCCATACATGCGGCGTAGCTGCACTGGTGGCATACGGAAAAGGAAAAACACAGTTTCTCCTTCCCGGGAGTCCGGTCTTCTTTCTCATTCATCACAATAAAACGAATCCCTTTTGGCAATTGGTGCTCCATTTTACAGGCGATCTCACAGGCACAGCAGCCCATGCAGCGTTCTTCGTCAATGATCAAATGCTTGCCCATACAAGTCCCTCCTCCCTACATTTTCTCAATCTGGACCAGGGTGTTAAAGTAACCTGTGGTATTACCGTCATAGAGGGCATTATAGTCATACATGATGCCATTCTCTTTCAGGATATCCCGGGGACCTCCCTGACTCAGGGAAGTGAGTATATTCACATTACCCCCCAGTTTCACCCACATGCCGCTGTTAAGCTCCACCACACCTGGCTTGACGATGATGCTGACCGCAGCCAGGATATCCTTAAGTTCGCCCCGGTCATTGAAGATCCTTACCTTATCCCCATTTTTTATTCCCCGGGCCTGGGCGTCCGCCGCATTGATATGGACCTTGGCAGGGCCTTCGATCTCCTGGATCCAGGGCAGGTTATAGTACTGGGAATGACAGCGGAAGGAAGGATGCTGGGACACGATACATAAAGGATATTTCTCCGCCAGTTCCGGCGTCGCCCGGATACTTTCCTCCGGTTCAACAAAATGAGGCAGAGGATAGTAGTCTCCAGGGAATATCTTTCCTCTTTCCTCCATAATGGAAGAGTAAAACTCAAACCTGCCCGAGGGTGTATTAAACTTTCCATCCTTATAAGGAATCTCCGGGCACCAACTCTCATCAATCCTGACAGGTCCATGGGGGGAGACAGCCCCGTCCACATCCGTGTGCATACCCACCAGCATACGGATATAATCAAGGCCATTCCTCTCTCTCGGGAAATATTCCTCAAAGCCCAGTCTCCTGCCCAGCTCCTCAAATATCTCCACATCCGGCACCGCCTCATAGGCCGGCTGGCAGACCGGCACCAGAATCTGGTTATAGTGGTGCCAGTAGGAAGTGTGGAGGCCATATTGCTCCAGGAAATGGCAGGCCGGCAGAACCAGGTCGGCCCAGTCTGTGTCATCAGTCATAAACTGCTCGATGACCACAAACATATCAAGCTGCTTTACCGCCTCTAAAGTATAATCCACATAGGGCTGCTGGGAAATCAGGCCTCCCCGCCAGGAGATGATTCCTTTTACCGGCGGGTCACCACTCAGGATTCCTCTGGCCACTGTGGAAATATTGATCATCCGGGTCTTTTCAATAGAGGCCCCCTGGGGCATGGCAACATTTGCTGTCTGCATAAAGCCCTCAAAAGCCGGAAAGCCCATGTTATTCATAAACTCATAAGTACCATATTCCTTACCGATATGGCCGCAGACCGCTGCCAGGCTGGCCAAGGCCCGCTGGACCTGATGCCCGTTGCTGTATCTTTGCTGGCCGCAGCCGCAGGACATGTGGGACTTGCTCCCGGCATAGAGCTCAGCAGCCTGGATAATCTGTTCTTTTGGAATGGTGGTAATCTCCTCCGTGTATTCCGGTGTCCAGGGCTCCACCAGTTTCTTCAGCCCCTCAAAGCCCACGGTATGTTCCCTGATATATTCCTTATCATGAAGATCATTTTTAATGATCCAGTGAATCATGCCCAGAGCCATGGCCCCGTCTGTTCCCGGCCTTGGCCGCAGATGGATATCTGCCTTAGAAGCCACCCCTGTGACACAGGGATCCACCACGATCAGCTTGGCTCCCCTCTCCTTGGCCCTGTAAAGATAGGGAAAGACATGGGGATGGGTCGCTGTGGGATTGAGGCCGACCATCATAACCAGGTCTGCATTTTCTGCCCAGATCTCCGGGGACATGGTACTCTGGCTTCCCACACTGCACTGGGATCCGGAGATACCGGAAAGGACACAGAAGCTGCCCACCAGCTTGGTTGCCCCCATAAGATTCCAGAGTCTGGCACTGACTGTCTTGGCCATGTATTCCCGGTTGCCCGAGTAGCCATATTCCATAATGGCCTCATTGCCATAGTCTGCCTGGATCTTCTTAATCTTCTCCACCATATAGTCCATGGCTTCTTCCCAGGAAATCCTCTTAAACTTGCCCTCTCCCCTCTCTCCGGTCCGGAGCATGGGGTACCTGACCCGGTCCTCGGCATTGATCTTCTGGACATTGGCCATGGCCTTTAAACAAAGAGTCCCCTGGGTGATGGGATGGTCGGGATCTCCCTCGATTTTTATAACCTTCTCATCTTTGACATAAACCAGCAGACCGCAGGTATCATAGCAGTTATGAGGACAAGCGGTCTTCACCACCCGGTCAGCAATCACTGTCTTCCCGTCCAGGGTCACCGGCACATTGATCCCGCAGGCATACTGATCCAGGTTCTCACACTTACGCCAGGGAACCGGATTATTAAATACTTTTCCCATTTTACCCTCTCCTTTTTTCTATAACTACCGGCATTTGATTTATGGTGATGGTCATGGCAATAGATCTCGTTGATGGCCATGGCAATATATTTCGTTGATGGTCATAGCAATATATTTCCTGGAAAATTTCCAAAATAAAAAGGCAGGAACCAGGGCTTCACATAGTCCAATAAAATGTTTTCTATTCCATCAAACATAAAAAATGCCTCTGCTATAATGATAAATAATAATTAATTACATTATAAAATAAGCCCTTGTATATTAGTATACTCAAAAGTTTTTTAGTAAAAAGGAAAGGCTGAAAAAAGTGTACCAGAAAAAAATACCCCCTGAAAAAATGTGTCCTTTTGAATACACCCTGTCTATCTTTGGCGGCAAATGGGATACCCGGATTCTCTGCCTCCTGGCCCACAATGAATCTTTGCGCTTCGGCCAGTTCAAGAGTTCCCTAGAAGGTATTTCGGATACAGCTCTGTCCAATGTCCTGAAGAAATTCATAAAGCATGACATCGTCCTGAGGAAATCCTTCAACGAAAAGCCTCCCCATGTGGAATACCGTCTTTCTGACCGGGGCCGGGAGATCGTGCCTATCCTGCAGGACCTCTGTCTTTGGTCAGTCAAATGCAATGATTACCCGAACCTGCCTGCCATATCACTCTGCGAGCAATGCAAGTACGGGATAGAGATATAAAAATTTGCCTGCTCCCTCCTTGTTCGATTCCTCTCAGGTCCAAAAAAAACCACACAAAAGTGTGGTTTTTTTTAATGGACCTGAGGGGAATCCCGCCGGCGGCTCTTGCCGCCTTTCAGGCCACGTCGGCGCGTAAAGGTCCACTGGACCTTCCCGCTTCCGCAGACTTCCGTCTGCTCCCTCCTTGTTCGATTCCCCTCAAGTCCAAAAAAAAACCACACAAAAGTGTGGTTTTTTTAATGGACCTGAGGGGAATCCCGCCGGCGGCTCTTGCCGCCTTTCAGGCCACGTCGGCGCGTAAAGGTCCACTGGACCTTCCCGCTTCCGCAGACTTCCGTCTGCTCCCTCCTTGTTCGATTCCTCTCAAGTCCAAAAAAAAACCACACAAAAGTGTGGTTTTTTTAATGGACCTGAGGGGAATCGAACCCCTGTCCGAAAATCTATTCCGCACGGTATCTCCCATCACAGTCTTTATTTTGACATTCCCTCCATGTGACGTCTAAAGACAAACTTCACACTTCAGTAGCTTCATAATACTTTACCACCTGCAAAGCTTAAGATGGCAAGGGTCCCGCCTTATCGATGCCGGGTTCTCAGTCAGCGGGTGTACTGAGGCCGACAGCCGCAACTAGGCAGCGTATGCTAAATTATCTTCAGCGTTTATATTTAGTTCCAGCTTTTAACGTGGTGCCGGAGTCCACGGATGGCTGCCCCGCGTTCAAAATCCCCGTCGAAACCAGTACAAGCCCGTAAGACGTGATTAACACGGTATTAACATTATATTCTTTTCCTTTTAGATGTCAAGGGGAATTTTTATGTAGGATTACACCGTAATACCAGCAACATTTATCAGCCGGAAACAGTTCTTGTTAATCTAACTGTCTGATTTTGAACTCTCTCCTGGCCTCTCTCTGGGCATCTTTCTTGGCGATATCCTGTCTCTTGTCGTAGCTCTTCTTTCCTCTGGCCAGGCCTATCTCAATCTTAACCAGGGATCCTTTCAGATATACCTTAAGGGGCATGATGGTATATCCCTTCATCTTTACCTGACCTGCCAGCTTATTGATCTCCGACTTATGAAGGAGCAGCTTACGGATCCGTAAGGGATCTCTGTTAAAGATATTTCCCTTCTCATAGGGACTGATATGCATGTGGTTGATAAAGACCTCACCTTTGTTTATGGTAACAAAAGCCTCCTTGATACTGCATTTTCCCATACGCAGGGACTTGACCTCCGTACCGTGAAGGGCAAGTCCTGCCTCAAATTTTTCATCGATAAAATAGTCATGATAAGCCTTTTTGTTATTGGCAATCAGCTTGATACCCTGTGATTTTGCCATGGCTGTCCTCCCTTATATAACAGGCCCCATAGCCGGGCCTCCAAATAGTCCTTTTTTTGCCGGTCTGGGTTCACTTTTAGCAATGGTCCTGGTCCCTGCAAAAATCCCAGATTCCCAGCAGATCACTTATTTCCCAACAGATAGCTTACTTCCTGGCTGATCACTTACTGCTGGTCATCCATCCTGCCTGGATTCTTCCTGCTATTCCTGTACATGGCCAGCAGTCGTTCCGACTCGAGATCATCCTGGTCCGTAATATAATCCTCAACCGGGATATCTGTGAACTCGGTAGGGATAAAATCGATGGTCCTGGTCATCTTGTCAGTGCGGGAGACAGTAACCTCTATAGGCTGGCCCAGAGAAAAAATCCTGCCACTGTCCTGACCCACCATCTGATAATTATTTTCGTCGAAAATATAATAATCGTCAAGAAGAGCGTTCATGGGAATCATACCCTCCACCGTATTCTCCAGTTCCACATAGATACCCCAGGAGGTTACTCCGGAAATGACACCGGTAAAACTTCTGCCCAGGAACTGTTCCATGTACTCTACCTTCTTAAGTTTTATCACTTCCCGTTCTGCCTCCTGGGCCAGTCTCTCCATGCGGGAGCTCTGGTCGGCAACCTCATCCAGGATAGCTTCGTAGTGGCTGACCCGCTTGGAATTCAGCTTACCCCCCAGACTTTCCTTGATAATCCGGTGAATCTGCAGGTCAGGATAGCGGCGGATGGGAGAAGTAAAGTGGCAGTAATACTGGGCTGAAAGACCGAAATGACCGATATTCAGGCTGCTGTATTTTGCCCTCTGCATGGACCGCAGAGCCAGCCGGCTGATCAGGGGCTCTTCCGGCTCTCCCTCCAGGGAGAAAAGCAGCTTCTGGATCTCCTTTGGATGGAACTGGTCCCTTCCTGTCTTCAAGTAATAGCCAAAATTATGGATGAAGGTATCCAGCTTGCGGATTTTTTCCGGATCTGGTGTCTCATGGACCCGGTAGAGGAAGGGCAGTTCCTGCCAGAAGTAGTCTTCCGCCACCGTCTCATTGGCCAGGAGCATAAAGTCTTCAATCAGGTCCGTGGCTGTGGTACGCTGGTAGGGCTTAATCTCTATGGGATATCCCTTGCCATCTACCACTACTTTGGACTCAGGGAAGTCAAAATCGATAGATCCTCTTTTTCTCCTTCTCTCCTTAAGAACAGCCGCTGCCTCCTTCATCAGAAAGCACAGGGTCCGGATCTCCTCCCGCCGGTCTTCCCTCTCTGCCTCCGGATGATCTTTACCATCCAGAATCGCCTGGACACCGGTATAAGTCATACGGCGGTCTACCTGGATCACGGACTCAGTGAGTTCATGATCCAGGACTGTTCCCTTACTGTCAAAGGTCATAACACAGCTCATGGCAAGCCGGTCAACTCCCTCATTAAGGGAACAGATCCCGTTGGAGAGTTCCCGGGGAAGCATGGGAATAACCCGGTCTGTCAGATAGACACTGGTGGCCCTGCGAAGAGCTTCATCATCGAGGGCACTGCCCTCTTTTACATACTCTGATACATCGGCGATATGGACACCCAATCTAAATTGGCCATCCTCATTCTTTGACAAGGTGATGGCATCGTCTAAGTCCCTGGCATCCTCCCCGTCTATAGTCACTGTCAAAAGATCCCGGTAGTCAGTCCGTCCCACAGTCATATCCGCATCCACTGTCTGGGGAATCCGACGGACCTCTTTTTTTACTATGGTTGGAAAATCTTCCGGAAGCCCATAGGACCGCAGGATGGAGGTAACATCTGTAGCCGGATCGTCCAGAGGACCCAATATTTCCGTAATCTCACCGGATGGTTTATGCTTCTCATCCCCGTAATCCTTGATCTTCACCACTACCTTGTCATTGGCCTTTGCGCCATGCCTGCGGTTTTTAGGAATAAAGATATCTGTTCCGAATTTGCTGTCATCGGGTATGACAAAGCCGAAATTCCTGCTCTCATCAAAGAGCCCCACTATGGTCTTATAACCCCGGTCCAGAATCTTCTCTATCAGGCCTTCCGGCCGTTTGCCCCCGGAAGCTCTCTTGGTTACCTTAACCAGGACCAGGTCTTTATGGCAGGCTCCATTGACATATTCTGCCGGGATAAAAATATCCTGGGGTTCCCCCTTGACTGTCACAAAACCAAATCCCCGCTGGTTCCTTGTAAATATTCCTTCCGCCCTGCGGTTAGAGGGTTTGACATACTTGCCCCGGGCTGTCAGTTCCACAGTTCCCTCGTCCACCAGGGCCTGCAGAACCTGCCTCAGGTCCTCCCGGTCCTCCTTGGGAACCTCCAGGAAAAAGGCAAACTCCTTCAGCTTCAAGGGTACGTAATTATCTTCATATATGATCTGCCTTATGGCATTTTTTCGCTGTTCAAATAAAATGTTATCTGTCATTATCCTCCTTTGTATCCAGTCACAGACAGGAAGCCTCCTTGAATACCAGGCAGTCGTCTTTTACCGGCCTGCTGGTCTATAACCAGGACTTTCCATGACCGGTTCTGCTTATATATGTTTAAAAAGCCGCCCCATAAATGAGACGGCTTTGAATTCTAAATAGAACTGTATATTACTATTGTAAAAACTTCAGACTGAGACCGATTGCCAATACAAAGAATAATACTCCAAGTATCACGGTAGCTCTCTCAAGCTGGCCCTCCCTTGTACGTCCACGGTTCTTACGCACATAATTGTCAACCTGTCCGCTAAGGGACCCGAATCCTGAATTCTTACTTTCCTGCATAAGTACAGTAACAATAATTGCGATGCATACAATAATAAATAATACAGTGACAATTGTCCTGGCCAAATCCTACACCTCCTGCCGCTCACAAAATCCTGATAATTATATCATAACTAATTTAAAAATACAAGGACTTTTAATAATCATAGTCTGACTCTTTAGCCGCGGCTTCCTCTGCTTCCTTGTCAGCCAGATAATCATAGGTGCTTTCCTCAATACCGTCAATCATGACGTCAAAAATGGGTTTGGAATTCACAGAAGATTCCTCATAGCTGCCATTTTTATTGAGATATTTCTTAAGCTTTTTATAGTCACCCTTCTTATCGTCAATAAGAGTATAGAGACTTTCTCCACCGACAGTCATTTCCTTGGTATCAAAAATCTTGACCTTACCTCTGCGAATCTGCTTCTCAAGCTGCCGCACATAGGCCTGGGTATCATTAGCCACATGGGCATCATTAAGCTGACTGATCATGTTGACCCCCTCAGCGTAGCCCTGCACCCAATCTGTGTCAATAGCCTTGTCATTGAGACAGGCATCAACCGCATATTTATAGTAGACACTGTAGTCAGTAATAGCAGAACAAAGGGCCACTTTAGGCGCCTGGTCGATCATATTCACTTCATTGCCGGCATAGTATATACCGCTCTCAGCACAGACAGCCGCGACAGCTGTGGTTGAAGTGAACTGGGACATGGCAACAACGCCGGCCGCAGCCAGCTGCTTTGCGGCTTCCCCGTCTTTATCATAGACCCCAGTCTTTCCCACATAACGGACATACATAGATGGGAGAGTAGTGATACTGTGAACACCCTGGTAAAAAGCTGTATAGGCAGAGATAGCTTCTGGAGTATTTTCACTGGCCACAAAACCTAGCCTGCACTTGTCTGAGGATGCCCTGCCATTATTGATCATATCCACTATCTTTATACCCAGGACCGCTCCTGCCACATAGTAGGCTTCATAAATCCTACTGTAGTAGCTGTGGAAATTATCCCGTTTGGCCTCGACTGCGTACCTGCCATCCTCCTGGCAAAACTGGACATCAGTATATTTCTGGGCACAGACATAGATAGGCTCCTCATATCTGTAGTCACAGGAAAAGATTATTTTGCAGCCTTTGTCCACCATCTTGGCCACAACATTTTCTATCTCAGCCTTTTTAACGTTAGACTTCATTATTACCTGGCTGTCCGTCAGCCCCGTCTGGACCTGCATCTTACGGATGCCGGCTACCCTGGCGATGGTTGATGTGGAACCGCTGTCGTTGGCAAAGATGAAACCAACCTTAAAGGACGCGTCATCAGCAGCATTCGTCACTTGGTTCCCCTGCTCTGTGCTGGCAGGCATAATCTTAGGGCTGAACCTACAGCCTGACAGACCCAGAAGCAGAGCCAGGACAAGGGCTATGACCGCTGTTATATTCTTTCTCATAAAAACCTCCTGTCAGAAAGACTTATTCCTTTCTCTACTATATTATCGCTCTTCCCGGAAATAGGCAAGTCCCAGACTCTGGGGCGGCTGATGTTCCCTCTTCTTTCTCAGGCTGGTAATGATCAGCACAACGATCGTCACCAGGTAAGGCAGCATCTTGAAAATCTCCTGGGCACTCCTGCCCAGACCCGGTATATAGAGGTAGATTATGTAGAGACCGCCAAAAAGGATGGATCCCCATATGGCGTTAATAGGATTCCAAAGAGCAAATATAACAAGGGCTACGGCAAGCCAGCCCCGGTCTCCGAATCCATTGTTGGACCAGGTTCCACCGGTGTACTCCATGACAAAATAGAGGCCGCCCAGGCCGGCTATTCCTCCACCGATCACTGTGGCCAGATACTTATAAAGAGTGACATTGATACCGGCCGCGTCCGCCGTGGCCGGGTCTTCTCCCACCGCGTTCAGGTTGAGCCCCCAGCGGGTTCTCTTCAGGAAAAATGCCATGGCCAGACTGATGATGATGGCAAAATAAGTAAGAAATCCATAGGAGAAAAAGATGTCCCCAATCACCGGAATCTCTGAGAGAACGGGAATTTTTGCCTGGTAAGCGCTTCCTACCACCTTGACAGAAATCTGTCCGGCACCTCCGGAAAGGGCCGACAGGGAACCTCCGAAGAAGTTGCCCAGACCGGTACCAAAGGTGGTGAGGGCAAGACCTGCCACATTCTGGTTGGCCCTGAGTGTTATGGTAAGGACACTGTAGATCAGGGCTCCTAAGGCTGCCAGAAAGAAGGCCGCCAGGAAAGATAAAACCATACCGGCAAAGGCATTGGGATGGTCTGTGCTTTTCTCATAGAAGAAAGCCGCCATCAGGCCACCGATTCCGCCCATGTACATCATGCCGGGAACACCAAGATTGAGGTTGCCGGATTTCTCTGTGAGAATCTCGCCGTCTGCACCGAAAAGCATACAAATTCCCTGAACAATCGCTTTCTGAATAAAAGTAATGATTACAGACATTGTTCTTCCCCCTATCTTTCTTCCTGGTGCCTGCCGCGGAATTCAAGCTTGTAATTGATGAAAAACTCGCAGCCGATTACAAAGAACAAAATGATGCCCACAATGACATCAGAAGCATTTTCATTTAAGCCAAACTGGGTAGCAATCTGACTGGATCCCTTCTCCATAAAGACCAGGAGAAAAGCGATCACTGCCATAACCCAGACATTGAACTTAGCCAGCCAGGACACGATGATAGCCGTGAAGCCCCGGCCACCGGCTGTGCTGGTAGAGATCGTGTGGGATGAGCCGCTGACCAGCAGGAAGCCGGCGATTCCGGCGATTCCTCCCGACAGGCCCACTGTCCTGATGATAACCTTGGGAACATTAATGCCCACATACTTAGCCGTGTTGACACTCTCTCCCACAACAGTCAGCTCATAACCATGCTTGGTCCTCTTCATATATATGTAGACAAAGGCGGTGAGACCCAGAACGATGACCAGGTTCCAGCCATAATCCAGGCCAAACAAAGGCGGCAGCCAGCCGGCCCTGCTGGCAGCGTTAATGATACCTACCGTATTGGATCCTTTGGGATTCTCCCAGAATACGATACAGAAGGTTACCAGCTGCATGGCTACATAATTGAGCATCAGGGTAAAGAGCGTCTCGTTGGTATTCCATATGGCTTTAAAAACAGCGGGAATAATACCCCAGATCATACCTGCCAGAAAACTGCAGACAAACATGAGCAGCAAAAGCAGGGGCAGGGGCAGGCTCTCTCCCGCATAGATCATCAGTGCGGCAGAGGCGATACAGCCAAGAAGGATCTGGCCCTCGGCACCGATGTTCCAGAAGCGCATCCGGAAGGCCGGTGTGACAGCCACCGCGACACAGAGCAGGATCATGGCATCCCGGATGGTAATCCACATACGCCGCTCTGTCCCCACAGCCCCGTCTATGATTCCCTCATAAACCTGGACCGGATTCATTTTAACGATTCCATATATAAAAATGGCACATACAAGCAGGGACAGGAGAATGGCAATAATCCGGACAGCCATCTTCATCACCAGGGACATATCCTCCCTTTTTGTCATGTGAACCAAAGGCTCTTTTACTGCAGAATTCATGCTTTGTCCTCCTTATGTGCTGTCATGAGCAGTCCGACTTCCTCCTTTGTGGCCTTGCGGGCATCCACGATTCCCGTAAGCTTACCTCCGCAAAGTACCATGATCCTGTCACAGAAATCCAGGAGCATATCCAGGTCCTCCGCCACACAGATCACTGCCACACCCCGCTCTTTCTGTTCATTGAGCAGGTTGTAGATCTGGTAGGAAGAAGAAATATCCAGTCCCCGGACCGGATAGGCCACCAGGAGGACGGAAGGTGAGGATGAGATCTCACGGCCCACAAGAATCTTCTGGACATTACCGCCGGAAAGGCGGCGGACCGGATAATCCACGCTGGGTGTCACTACATCCAGATTCTTCTTGATCTCCTCAGCCAGGTCTCTCGGCTCCTTCTGCCTGGTAAAGAAGCCCTTACCCTGGCGGAAGCTTCTAAGCAGCATATTACCGGTCATACCCATGGACCCTACCAGACCCATGCCAAGCCGGTCTTCAGGAATAAAGGAGTGCTTGATTCCCAGCTCGTTAATCTGGGCGGCATTATAACCTGACAGATCGAAATCCGTTCCCCGTCTCGCATGATAGATCACCTTGCCGTTCGTCAGCTCCTGCAGGCCGGCAATGGATTCCAGCAGCTCCTTCTGACCGCTGCCGGATATACCGGCTACGCCCAGCATCTCACCGCCGAAGGCTTCAAAAGACACCCGGTCAAGAAGCTTTACCCCTTCCCCATTCTCGCAACTGATTTCTTCCACCGTAAGCCGCTTTTTCAAATCATGAGGATCCGGCCGGTAAATATCAAGGGAAACCTTATCTCCGACCATCATCTCAGTCAGGGAGGATACCGTAGCCTCTTTGGTCTCCACGGTTCCGATATAACGGCCCTTCCTCAGGATGGACACCCTGTCTGAGATCTCCAGAACCTCATTAAGCTTGTGGGTGATGATAATAATCGCTCTTCCATCATCCCTCATATTGCGGAGCACCGTAAAGAGTCTGGTCACCTCCTGGGGTGTCAGCACCGCCGTCGGCTCATCTAAAATAAGAATATTAGCTCCTCTGTAGAGCATCTTGACGATCTCTACGGTCTGCTTCTGGGAGACGGACATGGTATAGATCTTCTGATTGGGATCTAAGTCAAAGCCGTATCGGTCTACCAAAGCCTGGATATCTTCACAGACTTTCTTCATGTTGAGGACAGCTTTACCCTCCAGACCCAGGATAATATTCTCCGCGGCAGTCATCACATCAATCAGCTTAAAATGCTGATGGATCATTCCGATGCCCAGATCAAAGGAATCCCTGGGTGACCGGATGCTGACTTCCTTCCCATCCACAAAAATATGTCCCTCATCAGGAAAATAAATTCCGGAGATCATATTCATCAGAGTAGTCTTACCACTGCCATTCTCTCCCAGCAAAGCAAGAATCTCTCCCTTGTTCACCTTGAGACTGACCTTGTCATTGGCGTAAACCTTTCCAAACTTCTTCGTAATATCACGCAGCTCAATGGCACAATTCTGTTCCACTCTTCTATCCTCCATAATGTAAAAGGCAGGTTTCCATGATGAATCATCAGAAAGCCTTGATATGTAAATATCACAAAAGTCAGCAGGCCGCCTGCCCTCCCGCTGGCTTCTCTGATATCTACATACAGACAATGACACATAGAATCTCCTCAAAGCCGCTGCTAAGGGCAGAGATTCTGAAAAACAATTCATGGTCAGCCTGAATTCCCTGTGAAATCCCTGCTGATGGCAAAGCCTGAAATAACGTGAATATTCAGGCAGAGCTGCAACGGGTGCCTCCCTGCCTGAATATGAACATGCAATCATCTGAAGTTTACTTTATCCATTCTGAGACGATACCCCAAAAGGAACAGATAAACGTTTCAGAAATTATTCTGTAACAGTCTGGATTCCATCGATGATAAATGCGAACTGAGGAGCGGAAATCATACCATTTGCCACGTCGGACTCATGGAAATATCCGTCAGCGATATAATCAGCAAGTCCTGTTGCTGTCTCATCGCCTTCTCCTACCAGATCCTCAAGGCTCTTTCCACCAACAGTAAATGTAGTGGTGTCAAAAGGATGAAGGGTTCCGTCTGCGATAGCCTGCTCAACCTCTGCAACCTTCTCTGCAGTTCCCTTGGCGATGGTCTTCTCATTGAGCTCAGTGATGGCAACGGCCTTGTCAGCATAACCAAGAGAGTAATCGGTAGCAATGGTCTCACCGTTGATGATACAGTTCACAGCGTACTCATAGTAGGGTCCCCAGTTGTTGGTGGAAGATGTGAGTGCTGTGTTAGGAGCTGTAGGGATCATATCAACGTTGTAACCTACACAGGGAACACCCTTCTCCTCACAGCCGCTGGGAGCGCCTGTGCTGTCGGCATGCTGACCAATCAGAACGCACTTGTCGGCAATCAGAGACTGGGCACACTCTTTCTCTGCGGCGATATCAAACCAGCTGTTTGTATAACGAACCTCCATTGTTGCTGTGGGGCACATGGACTTGGCGCCAAGATAGAAAGATGTAAATCCACTGATAACCTCGGCATAGGGATAAGCGCCGACATAACCAATCTTGGCTTCCTCAGCCTTGATGGTTCCTGCCTCGATCATCTCATTAAGCTTTAAGCCGGCAACAACTCCGGATACATAACGGGCCTCAAAAATGTTGTCAAAATAGTTGTGGAAGTTAGGCAGACCTGATGCGGCTGCGTTGGTTCCGGTGGCATGGCAGAACTGAACATCCGGGAACTCTCCCGCTGCCTGCTGCATATAAGCCTCGTGGCCAAAGCTGTTGGCAAAGATAATGTTGCAGCCCTGGTCAGCCAGGTCAACTGCAGCGTCATAGCACTGCTCATCTTCAGGGATATTGTACTTGTAGATCACCTGGTCATCTGTGAGGCCAAGGTTCTTCTTCATCTCTTCAATACCCTTGATGTGGGACTCTGTATAACCCTCATTCTCATCACCGATAAGAATAACACCTACCTTGATGGAACCGGCATCTACAGCCTCTGGAGCTGCCTGGGCTGACTCAGTACTTTCGGCACCACCGGAAGAACCACAGGCACACATGGCTACAGCCATCATAGCAGCAAGTACAAATGCAAGTAATTTTTTCATTTTCAATCCTCCTCTTACCTTGCGTTCAACATGTACCACTTAATAGTAAAATAGATTTTAACCAATGTAAAGAAAATTTACATAAATTTTTCTTCTATATAATATATAAATATTTTGTAAATATCCTGTATATATCATACAAAACAAATCCAGAACAAACCGGATCCCCGGAAAAAACAAGCCCTTACAGCCAGGAAAATACAGGTCAGGCTTCCCCAGACCTGTCAGAGGCAGCCAGAACTCCAGCATAGTAAGACAGATCAGGGTTCTATACCTAACAGGTTCATACAAGGCCCTGGCACAGCAAAACCGGTCAAGTCTTCCTAATAGGACAGAATCTCCGTTCCGTCCTCTGTCACCAGAAGGGTGTACTCCCACTGGGCTGAAGGCTGTCCGTCCACTGTCCGGATCGTCCATCCGTCCTTCTCATCCTCATAGACATCAGCCTTGCCCATATTAACCATGGGCTCGATGGTGAAGGTCATACCAGGCACAAAGAGTATGCCCTGGTCCGGCTGGCCGATATGGTTGACCCAGGGATCTTCGTGGAAATGAACACCGCAGCCATGGCCGCCGATCTCCCGGACTATGGTAAAGCCATTCTCCACGGCATGCTTGTTGCAGACATAGCCCATATCACCCATGGTACCCCAGGGCTTGGTAGCTTCCACGGCCAGGTCCAGACACTCCTTGGTCACTCTGACCAGTTTGCGTTTCTCCTCAGAGACATCCCCGATGCAGAACATCCTGGAGGCATCCCCATAGTATCCGTTATAAATCGTCGTGCAGTCCACATTGACAATCTGGCCACTCTCTAAAATACGGTCATCGCTGGGGATGCCGTGGCAGACCACCTCATCGATGGAGATGCAGACTGTCTTGGGGTAGCCCTGGTAACCCAGGCAGGCTGGTATACAGCCGATCTCCCTGGTGTAGTTCTCAATGAGCCGGTCCAGCTCTCCCGTGCTGACTCCTTCTTTCACGAAGGGAGTAATATAATCAAGAACCATGGTATTCTTCTTTCCTGCTTCCCTGATTCCCTCAATCTGCTCAGCCGTCCTGATCATGGAGTGGTTGGGCACCTGGTAGCCGCGGCTTCTGTAATCCTTTATCCTGTTGTCAAAAGACATATGACACTGCTTATACTTCTTGCCGCTGCCGCACCAGCACTTATCATTCCTTCCGATCTTCACTTTAAACCTCCATAAAAAGTCATCTTTCATATATATTTACACTTTCTGATCAGTAATTTAGCGGATTTATATCACCGTTGCATATTATACAACAATCTTTTTTGCTTAGCAATGTCCGTTTTCGTAAAAGAAAGCAGACCGGGGCAGGAAAAAGAGGCCGCCTGCGGCCTCTTGCGCCGGGCGCGTTCACGCCAGTGACATAGTTCCTATTGGGCAGGTATGCATCCCCCGGAGGTTTTAATCTTTTTAATCTATGGAAATCATGAAATTTCCCATAGATTAAAAAAGCTGCCATACCAGGTATGACAGCTTTTGAAAAAGCAAACAATATCAAATATTGCCTGTAATGATTTATAATTATTATTTGTAATTATTTATAATTGACGATCTTGCCGAAGTCTTCCTTAAGGGAAGCGCCACCTACGAGGCCGCCATCGATGTCAGGCTGAGCGAAGAGGTCAGGAGCTGTCTTGGCATTAACAGATCCGCCGTACTGGATACGGATGGCTGCTGCTGTAGCATCATCATAAACCTCAGCGATGCACTTACGGATCTCGCCGCAAACTTCCTGTGCCTGCTCTGTTGTAGCGGTAACGCCTGTGCCGATAGCCCAGATTGGCTCATAAGCGATTACAACAGTCTTAGCCTGGTCAGCGCTTACGCCCTGAAGGCCAATCTTAACCTGCTGGCGAACGAAGTCCATGGTAACACCCTGCTCACGCTGCTCAAGTGTCTCACCACAGCACATGATCGGAGTAATTCCGTGCTCGAGAGCCTTTAATACCTTCTTGTTAACTGTTGCGTCTGTCTCGGCGAAGTACTCTCTTCTCTCGGAATGTCCGATAACAACATACTTAACACCTGCGTCAACTAACATAGCCGGGGAGATCTCGCCTGTGTAAGCGCCGCTCTCCTCATAGTACATATTCTCAGCACCGATGTTGATGTTGGAGCCCTTAGCTGCTTCCATAGCAGGAATGATGTCAATTGCCGGCACGCAGAATACTACGTCAACTTCATCGTTGGCTACCAGAGGCTTTAACATGTTAACAAGTGCAACAGCCTCGCTCGGGGTCTTGTTCATTTTCCAGTTACCAGCAACAATTTTCTTACGCATAATAATCCTCTTTTCTTTATTGTGAGGGGAAGGAAGTCTGAGGACTTCCTCCCTCCCTGGTTTAAATATCTTCAGTCATGGGTCCGGGGACCCTTAAATCTTAGTTATAATATACTTGTCTTATTTGTCGTTAGCTGCTGCAACGCCGGGAAGCTCCTTGCCCTCTAAGAACTCAAGGGAAGCGCCGCCGCCTGTGGAGATGTGACTCATCTTGTCACCGAAGCCCAGCTGGTTAACAGCTGCTGCGGAATCACCGCCGCCGATGATGGTGGTAGCGTCGGTCTCAGCAAGAGCTTCTGCAACTGCGATCGTACCCTTGGCAAAGTTAGGCATCTCAAATACACCCATCGGTCCGTTCCAGACAACAGTCTTTGCATCCTTGCAGGCGTCTGCGAAAAGCTTACAGGTCTTCGGTCCGATATCAAGGCCCATCTCATCGGGATCCATGCTGCCTTCTACCACACGGCTGGGAGCGTCATTCTTGAACTCTTTGGCAACAACGGTATCAACCGGAAGAAGAAGCTTAACGCCCTTATCCTTAGCCTTCTGGATCATCTCTTTAGCGTAGTCAAGGTAATCAGCCTCAAGGAGGGACTTACCTACTTCATAACCCTGGGCTTTAGCGAAGGTGTAAGCCATGCCGCCG
>DLBH01000073.1:60317-61128 GCA_002494165.1 Lachnospiraceae bacterium UBA7026
GCCATGCCGCCGCCGATGATCAGAGTGTCAACCTTGTCAAGCAGGTTGTTGATAACGGAGATCTTGGAGGATACCTTGGATCCACCAAGAATAGCAACGAAAGGTCTCTCAGGATTGTTTACGGCATTTCCTAAGAAATCAATCTCTTTCTGCATCAGATATCCAACAACTGCAACGTCAACATACTGGGTAACACCAACGTTGGAGCAGTGTGCCCTGTGGGCTGTTCCAAAAGCGTCATTTACAAATACTTCGCAAAGAGAAGCAAGATCCTTGGAGAAAGCCTCTCCATTCTTGGTCTCTTCCTTGCGGTAACGGGTGTTCTCAAGAAGAACTACGTCGCCGTCTTTCATAGCGGCAACAGCAGCCTTAGCGTTAGGTCCTACAACCTCAGGATCTGCAGCGAACTTCACTTCCTGGCCAAGGAGCTCAGACATACGGGCTGCAACAGGTGCCAGGGATAATTCCGGCTTGGGCTCTCCCTTAGGCTTTCCAAGATGGGAGCAAAGGATGATCTGGCCGCCGTCAGCGATCAGCTTCTTGATGGTGGGAAGGGATGCAACCAGACGGTTCTCATCTGTGATCTTTCCATCCTGCAGCGGAACGTTGAAGTCGCAGCGGACAAGGACTTTTTTGCCTTTTACATTAATGTCGTCTACAGATTTTTTATTAAGCATGTGAATATCTCCTTATTTTCAAAACAATGTAAAAACGGGTCCGGTCCAAGGACCGGACCCGTTCAGGATCTAATTAGGATCTCGCCAGATATCTTCGATTATGCTAACTCAGCGAAGTACTTGATTGTACGAAC
>DLBH01000003.1 GCA_002494165.1 Lachnospiraceae bacterium UBA7026
TCAAATCAGGAAGTCAATAACATTATATAATTACAAGTATAAAATATTTTTTACAGGAGGTATTATTTATGAGGAAATGGATAGTTACCACTATGTGTCTGATGATTATGGCTGCCTTAAGTGCCTGTGGCGGTACAAGTGCCAAGCCGGAGGCTGACCAGACTACAACTGAGGCAGCAGCCGTTGAGGCAGACTCCACAAATGCCGGACTGGCCACCGAAGGAGCAGAGGCTGATGTCAGCCAGGTTGAGATCAAGGAAGTAGCTTCCGAGATCTACTCCCAGGATGATATCAATGCTGCCATAGACAGCATTATCACAGAATTCCAGGCCAATTGGTCTGGCTGTACTTTAAAAGAGATCTATTACGCAGGAGACGACGTGGTAAAGGCCAACGCCGACTATGCCAAGAACAATGACGCTGATGAGGTTATGGTACTTATGTCTACCTTCGATGTAGACAGCACAGGTGGTGCCAATGGCAGCCTTGATCCCGATTCTACCTACAAGGATTGGAACTGGATCCTGGTAAGGAAGACCGGAGGAGAGTGGAAGCACGTAGACCACGGTTATTGATCCGGAAGAAGAATGATGGATTTGATTCTTTATATGGAAAAGAATATTCAATCCTATTCATTTTAAGAGCTAGTACAAAAGTTAAAGAGGCATCTTGAGAGTAGATTTAAGGATGCCTCTATTTCTGTTGGCTTTTTTTGTGTGTCTATTTCTTCGATGCCTCCAGCAGCTTCTGCCGCAGCTGGTTCTCGATTTGGGCCAGTTCGGCCTGGGCGATTTTCCTTTTTTCCTTGCCTTCCTGCTGGATGGCCAGGACCTGGTCAAGAGTGGAGATAAGGCTCTCGTTGGTGTGCTTGAGGGTCTCGATATCCACGATGCCCCGTTCGGCTTCTTTGGCGCTTTCTATAGTGGACATTTTGAGGGCGTCGGCATTCTTCTTTAAGAGGGCATTGGTCATATCGTTGACCTGGCGTTCTGCCTTGGCTGCCTGGCTGGAATGCTCGATGCCGATGGCGATGACCATCTGGTTCTTCCAGAGGGGGATGGTGTTGACGATGGTAGACTGGATCTTTTCCGCCATGACTGTGTCAGAGGCCTGGACTAGTCGCAGCTGGGGGGCTGTCTGCAGGGCGACGGATCGGGTCAGCTCCAGGTCGTGGATCTTCTTTTCAAAGCGGTCGCACTGGGAGGCCAGGTCAGAAGCCTTCTGGGCGTCGTCTAACAGGCCACTTTCCGCAGCCTTTTTCTGCAGGGCCGGCAGTTCTGTGGTCCGGACCTGGTCCAGCTTCTTTTTGCCGGCATAGATGTACATGGATAACTCCCGGAAATAGGTCCGGTTCAGCTCATACATCTTATCCAGGATACTGATGTCCTTAAGCAGCCTTACCTGGTGCTTTTCCAGTTCCCGGCTGATGGCAGTCACATTATCCTCCACCTTGGCATACTGGCTCCTCATGGTGCTTAAGCGGTTGCTGCCCTTGCGCAGGAATCCGAAGAGGCCTTTCTGGTCTTCTTCCAGGTCAAAGGACTTAAGTTCGGTGACCAGGTTGCCGATCATGTCGCCGATCTCACCCATGTCCTTGGTCCGGACATTTCCCATGGCTTTCTCGGAGAAATCAGCCATCTTTTTCTGGGTTCCGTTACCGTAGTTCATGATGGCCTGGCTGTTAGTCAGGTCGATCTTTTCCACGAAATCATCAACGATGGCCAGTTCCTCCGGACTCAGCTGGATATCCGGCACCTCCACCGGTCTTGCTTCCTCCTTGATTTCTGCCGGTGCTGCCGGCTCCTCTTCAAAACTATCAAAAGAGAGAGTGGGGGCGGTAGGGATCTCCTCCAGTTCATAATCTTTCCATTCTTTATTCATGGCTGCTCCTTTCCTGCTTGTCAGTCAGCCCATCCTGGGACAGCATGGTCTTCATGACGGAAATATCTGAGGATATATCCCAGGCAACATCCTGGAACATAGAGTTTAAAAGGTTTTCAAAGGCCTCGTTGACCATATCGATGGCATCGGAGATCTCGGCCTTGGTATTACTGATGTGGTCGCCCACGTCCGGCTGCCGGTAGAGGTCGGCATAGGCATCGACCAGCTTCTGGGTGGTGGGCAGGTAGTAGTCCATAAAACGGCGGAGATTGTGGGCGCTTTCCGGCTGCTTCTCCACCTGTTCAAAAATCCGGCTGACGATGAGCTCCTGCCGGTAAAGCTTCTGGGAGAAGGGGTCATCGTCAGGAATCTGCCTGTTAACCTCTTTGAGATGGCTGATGTAATCATCTCCCTGCCGGAGCAGGCTGCCGATATCATCGGGCATGGCCTGGGATGTGGCATCCCAGTGGTCCCTGATCTTTTCCTCCCGGGCCTTTCTGGCTTCTTCCTCCCGGGCTTCCCTTTCTTTTCTGCTTTCTTCGGCCTGGCAGTACTGCCGGTAGGCATGGTCAGTCAACATCATAGTCGTTTTCTGTCGGTCCATCCGTGCCTGGGGAAGCATGCCGGCCTTTTTCATCCTTTCAAGATTGTGGGTCAGCAAATCCCGGGATATGCCAAGTCTGTCGGCCAGCTGTTCGATCATAAAATATTCCTTTCCCTCCAGAAGGGAGCCGTAATCATAATAGAGTCCGGCCAGGTCCCTGGTCCGTTTTCCACTCAGGAAAAGAGCAGCGGAAGCGGCAGTCATGCCTCCGAATATTATGAGCATATAAATAGCAAAGGCAGTACTGATGCTGCTGCTCAGTACGGCGATGGAAAGGAAAAGGTCGGTGAGGGAGAGCAGTGTCAGACATCCTCCTATAAAGGAGAAAATACCTCCTAAAATCATCCTGCCCGTCCCGGATTGCCGGTTTACATTTTTAGTCAGGAAATAATTCTTTTTTTCCTTCCAGCCAAAGCCCTTGATTCCATTAAGGCCCGGAATCGCCTCCTTGACCCGGTCAAAGATCCTTCCGCTCAGCCCCTGGAAATCCCCCTGGTTTACGGAGGATTTCACCTCATCAAATATGGCGCCTCCGGCGTCGATTAAATCTTCTATATCCATGTGCATTTCTCCATATCAATTCGTAGTTTGTAGATCTCATAAAAGTCCTATAGTAAGCTTATTGTACTTCATTATGCCTGTAAAATCAATTGCCGCCGGGAAGGAAGACCCTACCCTTTTTTCCTTGTATTTTCTCCCCTGCCAGGGATGGAAAAGAATAGTGGTAAGGTTCTGGAAGGTCTATGGGAAGGATAGGCAAGGGCTAAAAAAATAATAGTAAGAAGGTGGAAGAAAGTCCTTTGGACAGGCCCAAATTAAACTCTGGATAAGGCAGTGGAATAATCCTATTTATATGGTCTCCTGGACCCATTTTCCCTTGCCTTTGTCTGCTACTATGTTAATAGAGAAAGAAGGCATTTTTTCAGAGATGGACCTGGCAAAAGTCTTTGCCTTACGGCTGAAATATTTTTAACCACCTGGCTGGTAGGCAAGAGTGGCAGTGGGTCCGGATTTAATCAGGATAAAGAGGTGCTTATGATAACATTAAAAGAAATCAATGAAAAATGGATTACATTTAAGGACCGGCAGGGGTTGGTCTGTGACTTGGAGATCCGGGAGCTTATAGCCGATGCCCCAAAGGGGGTGGAGGCCTCCTTTGACCTTCAGGAATTAATGGAAGACAGGCTGGTCCTCCACCTGTCTGACCAGTTGGCCCTTTACCGGCAGGACTATGTGGATTTTATCCTTCACCACGAGTTTACCCATTTCTATGATTTTTATTCCTGTCCCTATGACAAAAACCGGCAGGAGGACTTTTTCGCCTACATGAATTCTTATTCTGAATTCCATGCCAGCCGTCTGTCCCTGGCTGACCTGCTGCGGACAGATATTTCCTGCAGGACCTTTATGGGCAGCCCGGCCGGTGCCGGTCCCGGTCTTCCCATGACGATTATGGACAGAGAAAACCTGGTTCCCAGGCCGGATGGGACTGGCAGCATCCGTCAGATGCTGAACCACTGTTTTGGACGGGTCAGGGCAGGTTTTGAAAAGTTCAGGGATCTAAGTATCCCCCAGATCTTCCAGTTCTGTTTCAAGCAGGTCATGTATGTCTTTGGCTATGTATCTCTTTTTGAGGAAAGCCAGGTCATGGTCCGCAATGTCTGCCAGGAGCTGGGGCTGACAGAAGACCTTTATATCCGCCTTTACCAGGCTCTGCTCATTTCAGATACAGAAGGCATCCTGGCTGCAACCAAAGCGATCTATGAAGAAGCCTACGTACCCTTTGTCAAAGCATTTGCCGGGAAAGGTGGGAAACCGGAAGAAGAGGGCGCCGACTACTGGGAAATGGTTGGCGGGGACAGCGGTGACTGGAACTGGGGCGGCCGGTCCAGGGCCAATGTAGGCGTCCGCCAGAAGTTTAAAGGCTTCCGCCGGGGCCGCAATAATACCCCTGTAAAATCCGTGGAAGACCTGAAGCGGGAAATTGGCCTTAAATAATAAAGAAAAACAGCTTGCTTTTAAGACCTCTGTCATTTAAAGTATTTATGTGGACCTTGCGGTTCCTAATCTTAAATGACGGAGGTTATTACATGTTATATGAAAATGTATATACTATGAACGGGAAGATGGTCACAGATTATGTGGTCCGCATCCTCTGCAGACATATCATCATGTTTGGAGCGGTCCTGATTGCTGTGGGCCTGGGTATGATGATCTATGTTGGCGGCTTCCAGCCCCTCTTTTTCTCGGTAGTCTTTTCGGGAATCTGTTGTGGAATCATCCTTCCACTGATTATCAATGGCAGATACAAACAGGCCTTTGCCAGCAGTGGTAACAGTAAAAAAGACCAGACCAGAATTCGCTTCCGGGACCGGAACATCACCATGGATAACCCTCAGGGCCACATGAATATCACCTACGACCAGATCGAGCGGATTAGAAAGACCAAGTATTTTTATGTATTGGACACGAAAAACAAATCTTCCCTTCTTGTTTACAAGGACGGCTTTGTAAAAGGGAACCCGGACAGCTTTTATGATTTCATCAAAGCCATTGTCCCTAAAGAAAAATAAGTTAGAAGCTTTTGGTTGTGGACTAGATTCATACATAATACATATAAGAAAACAGCTAAAAAATAATAAAGAAGCAGAAAGTCACTATGGAGATATTTTCAAATATTTCAAAGTGACTTTTTTATTTTATATCCCGTCAGTGAAAAGACTTTCCTAATTGAGTTATTGATTTCTAATCATGATTATACTAAACTAACGATAGACCAATAAGCATGGAGGGTGAGGCTATGTATCTTGAAGTAAAGGACTTGAAAAAAAGTTATGGAGAGGGCAGTTCTTATGTGCAGGTGCTGAAAGGGATCAATACTAGTTTGGATGCAGGGAAAATGTGTGTGATCCAGGGATCCAGCGGGTCTGGCAAATCAACCTTACTCAACTGCATTGGGGGCCTGGATAAGATGGATTCAGGTTCCGTTAAAGTCGACGGCCAGGAGATCGCCGGTCTCAAACCCGACGGCCTTTCTGAATACAGAAGGAAGAAGCTGGGCTTTATCTTCCAGTTTTATAATCTGATTCCTGACCTGACGGTCAAGGAGAATATACAGATCTGCCAGTATTTGACCAAAGAGCCTCTGCCCATGGGCCAGCTTCTGGAGACCCTGGGTCTGGTGGAACATCAGAACAAGTTCCCATCCCAGCTTTCGGGAGGTCAGCAGCAGCGTTGTGCCATAGCCCGGGCTCTTATTAAGAACCCTAAGCTGCTGCTTTGTGATGAGCCTACGGGAGCTCTTGATTCCAAAACCTCCAGGGATATCCTGGTTCTGCTGGAGGAGATTAATAGAATTTACGGGACTACCATGTTGATTGTCACCCACAACAATGCCATCAGAAAGATGGTTCATAAGGTGATTCATATTAAGGACGGGGAGATCAGCAGGGAATATGAGAACCAGGTCAGGGTCCCGGCTGCCCAGTTGGAGGATCTGTGATGCAAAGGATACTGAGAAAGAGGATTCTGAGGGACCTGGTCAGGAATTTTCCCCGTTATCTTGCCCTGGGCCTGATGATTATCTTTGGAATCTATATTATTATCAGCCTGATCGGGTCTGCTGATACAGTGATTGTCCGGACCCAGGCCAGTGATGCTGACCACCACGTGGAAGACGGCCGCTTTTCTACCTTTGTTCCCCTTAAAGAAGAGGAAATCAAAGAATTGACAGAGGCGGGGGTTACCTTAGAAAAGCTTTTTTTCCTAGACTTTAAACTGGAGGACCAGTCCTCTCTCCGGGTCTTTAAGGTCAGGCAGGAGATCGACCAGATCGTCTGCGACCAGGGCCAGGAGCCCCAGGACCAGGAAACCGGCAATAGGGAAACCGGTATTAGGAAAACCAGCGGCAGGAAAACCGACAGTAGGGAAACCGGCAGTAGTCAGACAGCCGGCGGAGAGGGTAAGTATAGTAAGGAAAAAGATACAGGTTCCGAAATTATAAGCAGCGACAGGCCTCTGCCCCAGCTGGCCCTGGAAAAGCGATACTGTGAAGAGCACCACATCCAGATCGGGGACCAGATCAGGATTGGGGACCTGGATTTTCAGGTGTGTGCGATCTGTACTTCACCAGATTACCAGAATCCTATCAAGGAGTATGGGGATAATACCTCTGACAGTAAGAATTTTGGGACAGCCTTTGTGACAGACCAGGCCTACCAGGACCTGCTGGAAAGTAAAAAGAGCAGCAGGGCTGAGACCTATGAGTATGGTTACCTGCTGGGTGGCTCCATGACGGATAAGGACTTGAAAGAGAAGCTGAAAACCTTTGAATTTAACCAATTGGATGTGGAGGATCCCTATTTTAAAGATTATTGGAATGAGAATTTTTCGGACCTTAAAGACCTGAAAAAACTGCTTCGTTTTATGGGGGCCGGGTCGGAAGAGGAGATTGACGACCTGGTCAATGTGGATATCAATAATCTGGAGTCTTTTATCATTGCCAGGGATAATCCCCGGATCGGGGCAGCCAGGGATGATGTGGAGATCAACCGGGTGGCCGGTGCGGTGGCCGGGGTCATTCTTATGGTGCTTTTTACTTATGTGATTTCTGTTTTTGTCATCCATAATATTGAAGAAGAATGCCAGGTCATAGGGGCCCTCTATGCTCTGGGCCTTAAACGGCGGGACCTGCTGACCCACTATCTGGTCTTGCCGGTTCTGGTCACTCTGCTGGCTGGTATCATCGGGACAATCCTGGGCTATAGTCCCATCGGGCTGGATTATCAATTGCAGGATACCTACAATTATTATTCAGTGCCCAGGCTGGATATCCTTTTTGAAGTCCCGGTCCTGCTTTATGGTATGGTTATGCCTCCCCTGGTGGCCGCCATTGTCAACTATATCGTTATCCGTAAGAAATTGAACAGTCCGGCCCTGGCTCTCCTGCGCAATGAACAGAGAGCGACCCGGGTCAGGGAGATTGATCTGGGAAATATGGGCTTTGTGGCCCGTTTCCGGATCCGGCAGATGTTAAGAGAGCTGAGGTCTGTTTTTGCCGTTTTATTTGGCATGTTTATCTGTCTGCTGGTCCTGATGATCAGCCTGGACTGTTATGTTATGTGTAAAAATGTCCAGATTGAAAATGTGGCGGATACCCGTTTTGAATATATGTATAATTACAAGTATCCGGAAAAGGAACCCCCTGAAGGTGGGGAGGCCTGTTTTGTCCAGTCCCTGAAGAAATCCAGGTTCGGCTATGATTTTGATATCAGTCTGATCGGGATTAACAAAAAGGGAAAGGAAGCCAATCCCTACCTGGCCACGGACATTTCCCAGAATGATTTCCCAGACAATGAATGCGATGTGGTCATTTCTTCTGCCCTGGCCCAGAAATTTGCCCTGGAACCAGGAGATGACCTGGTTCTTAAAGATGAGGAAAATGACCGCTATTATGCATTTTCCATCAAGGCTGTCAGCCAGTATTCTGCCGGTATGTTTGTCTATATGGATATCGATGCCATGCGAGACCTTTTCGGGGTCAAGTCCGACTACTATAACATGGTTCTGGCTGACCATGCCCTGGAAATACCGGCCGGCCGGCTGGCCTCCGTCCTGGCTAAGGATGATATCAGAAAGAGTGCCCATGTCTATGTGAGTCTGATGATGAGTATGATCATTGTCATGGCGGGAGCCTCCGCTGTCATCTTTATGGTGGTCATGTATCTGATGATGAAGGTTATGATTGACCGGTCTGCCTTCAGTATCTCTCTGGCCAAGGTTTTCGGCTACAGGAAGAGGGAGATCAGGAGGCTCTACCTCAATGGGAATTTCTACCTGGTGGCTGCCGGGGCGGCGGTCTGCCTGCCCCTTTCCAAGGCCTGTATGGATGCCATATATCCCTATTTTATCAGTAATGTGGCCTGTGCCATGAACCTTCATTTTCCCTGGTATATGTATGCGGGAATCTATGGGGCAGTCCTCTTGCTTTATCTTCTAATCAGTGTTATGCTGACTAAAAGACTTAACCGGATCCTGCCGGCCCAGGTGTTGAAAAACCGTGAGTGACGGACCCCAATCCTATTTCTTCATCATAGATTTTCTTTCTGGTCATAAGAACCTTTTGACCGGGGAGCATAATCCCTGACAGCTGCCAGGCTGGGCATCTGGGACAGGGACTTACTGGATTCTTCGGTTGGATCGGTTGAATCGTTTGGATTTGGTGGATCTGGTGGATCGATTGAATCGGTTGAATCGGTTGGAACGGTTGAATCTGGTGGATCCATTGGATTAATTGGATTTATCGGATTAAATGGATTTATTGGATCCAGCTATGGGACCTTAAATAGACTTTTGGTCCCGGAAGATGTGAAGATATAAAAGGTTATTATAAAAGGGTATATGATAGGAGGGGGTCAAGATGGGATTTGCCCGGAAGATCAAGGAGGACAGGCCGGTGCTGGCGGTCTGTTACGATTTTGATAAAACACTTTCACCGGATAATATGCAGGCCCAGGGTTATATCCAGTCGGTGGGTTTTGATGAGGACCAGTTCTGGAAGGAGTCCAATGAGGTGGCTGTTGCCAATGATATGGACAGTAACCTGGCCTATATGCTCAAGATGGTCCAGGAGGCTGAGGGCAATCTGGTCCTGACCAGGAAGGCCCTGGCGGAATACGGGGCAAAGGTCCGGCTCTTCCCGGGAGTGGAAGGCTGGTTTGACCGGATCCGCCGCTATGGCCGGGAGCATGGGGTGATTGTGGAGCACTATATCATTTCATCCGGTCTCAAGGAGATGATCGAAGGAACCAGGATTGCCGGTGAGTTCGAGAAGATTTATGCCAGTGCCTTTTACTATAATGAGCGGGGAGTGGCCAAGTGGCCGGCCCAGTCCATTAATTATACCACCAAGACCCAGCTGCTTTTCCGCATAGAAAAAGGAGTCCTGGATATCAATGATCCGGCGGTTAACACCTATTTTCCACCGGATAAGATAAGGGTGCCTTTCCGCAATATCGTTTATCTGGGGGATAGTGATACGGATATTCCCTGTATGAAGCTGGTCAATGTGAATGGGGGTCATGCCATAGGGGTTTATGATCCGGATTCCGGTGACCGGGCCAAGGTGCAGAAGATGATCCGGGAGAACCGGATTAAGTATTATGCACCGGCGGATTATAGGGATGATTCCGACCTGGACCGGCTGATTAAGATGATTATCAGGAAGACGGCGGAGGATGAAAAGTTGGAGGACTGGTATAACAGGAATGTAAAGGAGGCGGTTGAGAATGAAAATAGTGAAAAAGATCAGAAGGATACGGCGGCTGAGAAAGCTTAGAAGGATGGTTAAGTCGATTAAGGCCGGTAAGGCTGTCCAGCCGGATAAGCTGGTCAGCTTGATAAAACTGCTGGAGGCAGGGGACCTGGAAAAGCTTGCCAAGCTGCTTAAGCTGACCAAGGCCGGGGAGCCGGAAAAGTTAACCGGCCTGGATAGATTGCAGAAGCTTAATATTGGCACTAAGGTTAAAAAGCCGGCTAAGGGCAAAAAGCCGGCCAAGGCCAAAAAGCTGGCTAAGCTGAGAAAGCTGGCCAAAGGCAAAAAACTGGCCAAGATTAAGAAACTGGCCAAGGCTAAGGAGTTGGCAAAGGTTAAAAAACTGGCCAAGGCTAAAAAATTGACTAAGCATAAAAAAATAGGGAAATTGAGTGTGGCTGCCAGCCTTGCCCGTAAGCTGCTTGGATTGAAAACAGTGAGAAGACTTGTGATTCTGGCTGTCCTGATCAAGGTTCTGAAGCCGGGCAAGCTGAAAAAGCTGAAGAGAATAAAGAGATTGGAGAGAAAAGTTAAAGCCGGAATCAAAAAGCAGCGGCGGGAGCTGGAAAGTTGCAAGGAATTAGAAAAGCAGCCAGAGCAGGAAAAGCCAGCCCAGGCTCAGGAGGCAGAACCGGAGATGAATCCGGCAGTATAATGATATTCTAAGCCGGGGAAAACCTGTCATTTACGGCAGATTTTCCCCGGCTTTTTTTAAGAAATGCATTTTGTTTTTATAATTAGAATGTAGGAGTTAGGGTACAAAAGTCAGAATATAAGAGTTAGAATAATACAAGAGGTCTGTTGGGATATCTTGTGGGATATCATTTTCACCGATATTTGAAAAAAGATATATTTTGATTACTATGGGTAATCGATAAAAAGTAGTATAATCATAGTATAAAAGATTAATTATTAAATGAACATATACAGAGAAAGAGAAAGGGGGGACCCATCATGGCAGTGGGAAGTCTTGCCTTGATTCAGGGCAATATCATTACTATGGATGGACAGGACAGCCGGGCAGAGGCAGTCCTGGTAAAGAATGGCATTATTAAGGCTGTCGGAGACAGTGACCAGATCAGGGAGGAGGCAGAGTCGGAGGGTATACCGGTCTTTGACCTGAGGGGAAAGACTGTCCTGCCGGGCCTCCATGACTGTCATGTGCATGTCATGGGAACAGGACTGGCTTCTCTGGGTGTGGACCTCTACGACTGTCACAGCGTGGAGGAGGTCCTGGAGGCCTTGAAGAAGGAGTCGGAAAGGAGTTCTGATGGCTGGGTTTGTGGTGTCCGTCTGGACGAGTCCAGGCTGACGGAGAAGAGACCGCCGACCATGGAGGAGCTGGATCGTTTATTTCCTGACCGGGGTGTCTACATCCTGGACCGGGGCCTTCACTATACGCTGATCAACCGGGTCTGCTATGAGCAGATTGG
The DNA here is from genome assembly GCA_002494165.1 of Lachnospiraceae bacterium UBA7026. Classification (GTDB taxonomy): domain Bacteria; phylum Bacillota; class Clostridia; order Lachnospirales; family Lachnospiraceae; genus Anaerobutyricum. The sequence continues at coordinate 11,231 of DLBH01000003.1, forward strand.
GCTGACCGGGGAAGAGGCCGGCATCTGCCGTGACCAGGCAGGCAGGCCCAACGGCCGGATGCACGAGGAGGCCAATGCCATAGTCCGGGGCTATTTTAATAATTCCATGACTCCGGCCCAGCGGGAGCAGGCCATCCGCAGTGTGGAAAAGGAGGCTCTCCGCCAGGGCATCACCACCATCCATGGTATGGAGGGCGGGGAAATGTTTTCTGATAAGGATATTGATATTTTTGAAAAACTCCAGGGTCATACGGATGTGGATTTTATCGTCTACTGGGATACCTTTGACCTGGACAAGGTGATCGAAAGGGGCTATGACCGGCAGGGGACGGACAATCTGTCTGACGGTTCCATAGGCTCCCGGACGGCGGCTTTTGACGAGCCCTATGCTGACCAGCCTGACACCTGTGGTATCATATACATTCCCAAGGAGGAAATGCTGGCTTCCGTGGAAAAGGCATTTGCCCATAAGATCCAATGTGGCTACCATGCCATCGGCCAGAAGGCCATCCGGCAGGTGCTGGATTGTTTTGAGGAGGTCTATGCCAAATATCCCTGGGAGGACCACCGGTTCCGTATTGAGCATTTCGGCTTCTGTGATGACCGGGATATTGAGCGGGCGGCCAAGTACCATATTATCGTGTCCACCCAGCCTTCCTTTTCCTATCTGCGGGGCGGTCCCGGCAGTGTCTACCAGATCCGTACCGGTGTGGAGAGGGAGAGAAAGGCCTATCCCAATAAGAAGTTTTTAGACCATGGAATCCTGGTGGCAGGAGGCTCTGATTCCAATGTGACCCCCATGAATTCCATTCTGGGTATTCATGCCGCAGTCAACCATCCCTATCCGGAGCACCGGGTCAGCGTCTACCAGGCTCTGCGCATGTTTACCATCGACGGGGCCTACAGTGCCAGGGAGGAGAATATCAAGGGTTCCATTGAGCCTGGCAAGCACGGGGACCTGACGGTCTTGGATGCCAGTCCCTACCAGGTGGAGCCGGACAAGATTCAAGACATCGGAGTTTCCATGACTGTCAAGGATGGCCGGGTGGTCTACCAGGCGTGAAATAGTAATGTTTTTCCAAGGGGAAAGGTTTATTTAAAAATATTTCATTTATGATATAATGCATCTTGTGAAAGAGAAAATGTTTCCTATAGCCTACATTTACAGGAGGTGTTTATGAAAAAAAGGATCGGCATTATGCTGGCTTTTCTGATGCTTGTATCAGCAGCCTTTTCTCCTATGTACCCCTTCCAGGCCGCAGATTCAAAAGAGCAGGTTCTGGCAGCCCAGAAAGACGACCTCATGGGCGGACCTGCCATAGGAGAAAAACTAGAGGACTTTACGGTTAATCTGGCAGATGGAAGCCAGATCAAGTACTCGGATATCCTGAAGGATCATAAGGTGGTTTTGATTAACTGCTTTGCCAGCTGGTGTTCTTATTGTATCCAGGAGTTTCCGGTCATGGAGGAGGCCTATAAGAATGTTTCCCAAGATGTGGCCATCATAGCCTTGTCCACCGAGCCTTCTGATACTCTTGAGACTCTGGCTCCCATCAAGAAGGAGAATGGTCTGACCTTCTATATGGGTATAGAGCCCACAGGAATCTTCAATGAGATGAATAAGTCCGGCTACCCTGCTTCCTTGCTGGTGGACCGGTTTGGTGTAGTCTGCTGGAAAGAGCTGGGCGCCATTCTGGATGGCAGCAGGTTCGACCGTTTGTTTAAGGATTTTCTGGCCGATGACTACAGTCAGTCCCTGACCGATTACGAGATTCCTGAAGACCAGGGGGAACAGGGAGAGACTAAGGCCCAGCCTGAGGAAAAGGATGACGCTTATAAATTAAGCTTCACTGACCAGGACGGTAATCCGGTGGCAGGTGTTATGGTCAGCCTATGTGCTGATAACTGTCAGATGATGGAGTCAGATGCCCGGGGACAGATTATCGTGGACCCGGCGGATACTTCCTATGAGGTCCATGTCCTAAAGGCTCCCGAAGGATACAAGGTCAAGGGAGAGGATTCCATGACTTTGAACCAGGACCAGAAGACATTTTCTTTTGTACTGGAAAAGACCAGTTAGAACCAGTCGGGAGGGACTGGGGATAATTATTAGATTTCTTTCCAACAGGGTAAGAACAGCTAGTGGCAGCATAGGGAAGCAGGGATGGATATCCTGTTTCTTTCAGATGAGACATCATGAGATAAAGGAGATGAGACAGGCCGCAGATCGCTGATGTTCTGCGGCCGCTATTTATGAATAAAGATGATCGGAGAATAAACATCATGGAGAAGGAGACCCCGGTCAGGGCAGTCCTTAAGATGGGCCTGCCGGTGGCCATGGGTATGCTCTTCATGGTGGCCTATAACCTGGTAGATACCTATTTTATCGGACAGCTTGATGACGCCTACCAGCTGGCGGGGGCCAACCTGGCCTACCCGGTCCTGATGGTCATGATTGCCCTGTCGGGAATCGTGGGCAACGGGGCCGCCTCCTACATCGCCCGCTGTATGGGTGCAGGGAGGACAGAAGAGGCTGAGAGAACCCTTCTGCAGGGCTTTGAGATGATTCTTGCCATGGGGCTTTTTATGGCCCTGGCCGGTATCTTTTTTACCGGACCCTTAGCCAGGCTCCTGGGGGCCCGGCAGGATACCTTTGCCGCCACCTCCACTTACACCAGAGTTCTGCTGCTGGGGTCTTTCTTTACCATGGGCAACTATGCTTTCGGTCAGCTGCTGCGAAGCGAGGGTTCCACCGGCTACTCTACCATAGGTATGATTCTTGGAACAGTGGCCAATATCATTCTGGATCCTATTTTCATTTTTACCCTGGGTTTGGAGATTAAAGGGGCAGCCATAGCCACGGTTCTGGGAAATGCCTTGAGTGTAATCTACTTTGTCTGGATTTATGGGTCAGGCAGGTCCCTGCTTAGGCTGCGTCCGGCCTATGCGGGCTTTTCCTGGAGGATTTTCAAGGAGATCATGCTGGTGGGAGTTCCCCATACCCTGGAGCAGTTTTTAAGTACGGCAGCCATCCTGGTTTTAAATAACCTGGCAGCGGCCTATGGAGGCCTGACTGTGGCGGCCATGGGAATCTCCAGTAAGATCATGAGTTTTGGCAATTATATCTACCAGGGCATCACGGCAGGCTGCCAGCCTCTGATGGGCTATAATTACGGGGCCGGAAACTATGGCCGTCTCCGGCAGCTGATCCGGGCCGGCATTCTGGTGGTGACATTGGTGGAACTGGGTGTCATGGCTTTTTATGCTTTGGCGGCACCCGGTCTGGTCGGCCTTTTTACCAGGGATCCGGTGGTTCTGGAGACTGGTACAAAGACCCTGCGGGCGGCCCTGCTGATTCTTCCTTTTGTGGGAACCACAGCCATGGTGCGTAATATGTACAATGCCATCGGCATGCCCATGTATGCCTTCAGTATCACTTTGGTAAGACAGCTGCTGCTCTATATTCCCTTCCTGCTACTCTTTAACCGGATCTGGGGCTATAGGGGACTGATTCATGCCCAGCCGGCAGAAGAGGCTTTGTGCCTGCTTGTATCTGTCTTCCTGCTCCACAGGACTTTAGAAGGACTGAATCAATCATAAATCATCATATATAAGCTGATCCCCATTCGTTTTTGAGGAATAGAAACGAATGGGGATTATTTGCTTTTAGATGAGGAATATTTGTTTATTATAATACTTAAAAACTATTTTACAGGTTAAGAAGAAAGGATAGATGACCATAAAGTCCAGTTACCAGAGACTGTCAGACTCATGAGGATAAGCTTTAATGAGAAGTCCAGTATTTTAGGATTTCTTATTGATAAAAGTATGATCAGTAAGCATATTATAGCTTGACTTTTATCCTTCCAGGTCTTATTCTAATGATGTCAATTAGTGTATTCTAACTAAAATATGTAATTTATAACTACAGTTACTTATACAAAAGATTGATAACAAGATACTAACTGTAGTTATAATTTTAACCATATGGATAGTTGTTACTAACTTTAGTTGGATTTATGTTCTTGTTGATTGCAGCTTCTAATCTAGCCTATCTGTCAACTGGCAAGCACTGTTTGACATAAATCTATTTTAGAAAGAAGATGGATAGTTTCTGAGTGAAACATAAGAGTCCGGCAGTAGGGTCCTGGCCTGGTATAATTCCGGAAAAAGAATTTGTTAACCATTTTAAACACACTGATTCAGCTGATTTAATACGGCGGATCAGGAATAGAATCCGATGAAGGGATGACTTATGAATAAGTATTTTAAAAAGAATATGAATCTGATCCTTCCTTTGCTGCTGGCCATGCTGCTGGTCTTCCAGCCCATGCTGGCCATGGCGGATACCTTCTATCCCACCTGGAAGGAGTACACAGAAGCCAATAACCTTTCCACATTTACCTACAATGATGTGGTGGATGCCATGGACGCGGGCCTTACCGAGGCAGTGAACACCTATAAAAGCGGTGATGTCAAGACTGCCAAAAGCCAGTTTTCGACGGTGAAGACCCAGTACTGGGGCGGTTCAGGGTTCAAGGTGGCCATGCAGAAGGAGCTTCCGGCTATCCATAAATCCACAGCTCTGGCAGACTTCAAGGAATGTAACAAGATTATGGATGCCGGCGGTTCTGCCGACGACCTGACCACAGCCAAGGATGTCCTGATTGCCGATCTTCGCGCAGCGGCCAACAAACTGGACGGCGTGGAAGTGGAGATGGATATCGCTGAAGAGTCAGAGACCAAGGCTACCCCGATCTTCGCAGAGAAATACTATGGTACCTGGGAAGAGTATTCCAAGGTTGCCGGCCTGGAGTCCGGATGGACCTGGAACGATGTAGCGGATGCTATGAGCGAAGTTTTCCGTGAGGCCAAGGCCAGATATGCACAAGGCGATGCCGAAGGCGCTTACAATTGTGTCAATGACGGCTATTACGGCTATTATGAGACCACTGGTTTTGAGCGGAATGCCATGGGTTATATCTCCGGCGCCCGCAAATCTGAAGTGGAATTACAGTTCTCCGCTGCCAAGTCAGCCTCCAAGGGCGGCAGCCAGGAGGAGTTTGATAAAGAAGTTGATATTTTAAGAACCATGATCCGTACCGATGCTAACAAGCTGGATGGTGTGGATGAGAATGGCGAGTCTACCGGTGGCGGACGGTCTGCAGGAGTAGCGACCTTCATCGCCTGCTTCACCATCCTTCTCCGTGAGGGTCTGGAAGCTATTTTGATTGTAGGTGCCATCATCGCCTACCTGGTTAAGACCACCAAGGATGAGAAAGAACAGAAGCGGCTCCTCCGCCCGGTATATACCGGAGCCATTATGGGTATCGTCCTGAGTTTTGTATCCGCATGGCTGCTCAACCAGTTGAAGCTTGCCAACAGCGCCTCCCAGGAGGTCATTGAAGGTGTGACCGCCCTGATTGCCGTTGTTGTCCTTTTCTGGGTCAGCAACTGGATGGTTTCCAAGTCGGAGGCTGAGGCCTGGGATGCCTATATTAAGAGCAAGGTTGGAGAGGCAACAGAGAAGAACAGCACATGGGCCCTGGCCTTTACCGCCTTCCTGGCAGTCTACAGAGAGGGTGCCGAGGTCATCCTGTTCTACCAGCCCCTGCTTTCCGGAGACAACATGACTATGGTCTGGCTGGGCTTCGGCGTCGGCTGTGTAGTTCTGGTAGGTGTATACCTGGCCATCAGGTTCCTGTCCGTAAGATTACCGCTCAAACCATTTTTCCTGGCAACCAGTATTCTGATGGCAATCATGGCCATCGCTTTCCTGGGAAGTGGTATCAAGGAACTGATCGAGGGTGATGTGATTTCTATGACATCCCCGCCCTGGGTTGCCTGGATCCCGTCCAACTCCATCCTTGAGATCCTGGGTATCTACCCATGTGTAGAGACCGTAGTACCGCAGCTGATTCTTACAGCCATAACCATAGGAACCTTTATCCACTGGCTGAAAAAGAACAAGCGCCTTAAGGAAGAGATGAACAAGACATCCGCTTCCTGATCCTGATTCTGTATGAGAGGGAGAAATCCTTTCATAAATATATTCATTACTCATTTACTAATAAAAATAGGAGGGAAAAAATGAGAAAAAAGATTCTTGCAGCGCTGCTTGTTAGTGCATTGGCAGTTGGTGTTCTCACAGCATGTGGAAGTACAGCAACAAGTGACAACAATGATGCAGCAGCAACAGAAGAAACCGTAGCAGCAAACGTAACCACAGAAGATGCGGCAGCCGGTGACGCCGGTTTCGTTGAGAACGAAATCTTCAGCGATCAGGAGCTTGACTTCATCAACCTTTCCGCAGTATGGTTCCAGTCTGTTCCCATGGAGAACGAGACCACATCCTACAAGGCAGAGGATGCTGACATCCATATCGAGGCTGATATCTCCGCTCTCGAGAATGACCTTGGTTACCCGGTAGGTGAGTGGGTTCCTTATCTGACCGTTGATTACAAGATCACAGACGCAGCGACCGACAAGGAAGTTGTTGCCGGTACCTTCATGGAGATGGCAGCATCTGATGGACCTCATTATGGTAACAACATCAAGCTTGATCCCGGTACCTACAACCTTACCATCACAATCCACAGCCCTGGCGAGAACGGTTATCTGATCCATTCCGATTCCGAGACAGGTCCTGGCGGAGCACTGAAAGACCACTTCAAAGATGGAAATCTGTCATACACATTCGAGGGATGGGAGTTTGCAGGTCTCGAGTAATACTGCCCAATACAAATGAATTGAATTCATTACTCTTAACGAGGCGGCGCACCGTTTTTCTGGTGCGTCGCATTCGTGCGTATGAGATTATTTCACGGAGGATTCATTAATGTATGATTATTTGATATTAACAACGCGTGCAATACTCATGGAGGCAGTAATCTGCGGGGTGATCACTGGTTATACAAGGATGAAAGCTGACAAGACAGAGAAGCGGATCGTCTGGGTCTTCGCTCTGACCGGGGTTCTTTTATCCCTTTTCATCGCTTTTATGAGGAATACCACCAGCATGATTGACTCTGCAATTCTGAACGGATATGTCTATGCCATTTCCCTGAGCGCTTTTGTACTTTTTCTGGTTTTTACCCTCAAACCATTTAAAGACGCCAAGAATCCTGTCATAAGAAAGATTCCCTGGATCATGCTGGGTATTCTTTTTATGACCCTCATCGTATATGCCATGCCGGAAGTATGGGCCTATCCCTACCGGGTGCAGATGGATGAACAGACGATGATATCCACAGATTTCCTCATGGCTATGATTGGATTTACCGCAGGCCTTGTTCTGGTGGTTGTGACCTTCCTGGCTGTGGAGAAATGTACCATGAGACTTTCTGACAGGGCTGTAGCTGTTCTGCTGAGACTGGAGCTTCTGCTCAACGCGGCCATGAGACTTTCGGGACTCTTTTCTGTGTTTTTCCAGAAGAAGATTGTTGTATCAAACCACACCATGTTTACCTATACGGTCTTTGTCAAAAACCACAGTGACTGGTTTATCTTCGCTTCCCTGGCCCTGGTCTGCCTGGTATCCGTCTTATTATGGATCCAGAGCCTGCGCCAGAACGAGCCCTACACCAATCCGGCGGAGCACCGGAAGATCCGGGCCAAGTGGCGCAATATCCGCCGTTGGGCGACCACAGTCATGATTGTCAGTGTTCTTGGTGTTCTCAATATTACCGTTGTGGAGGCCATGAATTCAACGGATGTTACCCTGTCACCCATTGAGGATGCCACAAAAGTGGATGATGAAAATGTATATGTTTCCTTTGACCTGGTGGCTGACGGCCATCTCCATCGCTTTGCCTATGAGACGGAAAAAGGAGTTGTCATCCGTTTTATTGTAATTAAGAAGCCCAATTCCTCTGCCTACGGAATCGGACTGGATGCCTGTGATGTCTGTGGTGAGACCGGATATTATGAAAAAGATGGACAGGTTGTCTGCAACCTGTGTGACGTTGTCATGAATATATCTACCATCGGTTTTAAGGGTGGATGTAACCCTATTGTTATCCCCTATGAGATCAAGGATGGGCAGATCATTGTTCCCATATCCGGACTTCTTGAGTATGAAAGTGAGTTTAAGTGATGTTTGTACGAATGATAGCCAAAGCCTTTTTGAGGCAATGGAAGAAAATGCTGCTGATCGCTTTCACGATCGCACTTGGCTCCTCTCTGGCGACAGCCATGCTTTCGGTGATGATGGATGTCGGCGACAAGATTAACCAGGAGTTGAAGGCCTATGGCGCCAATATTAAAGTGGTTCCCAAGGATACTTCCGTTCTCAATGAATTGTACGACGTGGGCGGTGAAAATATCACCGGTGCCTACCTGAAGGAAGATGAGCTGGGTAAGATCAAGACGATCTTCTGGGCATTTAATATTGTAGACTATACTCCCTTTATCACGGCTGAGGCCAGCCTGGATAACGGAGATAAAGTAGATGTGACCGGAACCTGGTTCAACCACCACATGGACCTGCCCACCGGTGAGGCTTTAGATGCCGGTGTGGCATCTTTGAGAAGTTGGTGGGAGATCAAGGACGGTGACTGGATCGATGAGCAGGCGGAGGATAGTTCCAGCCTGGCCATGGTAGGAGCGGCCCTGGCGGAAAAAGAAAAGATTTCCGTGGGAGATACCATCCATGTGACCGGGTCCCAGGGAGAAAATGACCTGAAAGTTGCCGGGATTTTTGATGCCGGTGGCGAGGAGGACGATTTGATCTATGTGACAGTAGACACGGCCCAGGCCCTGGGTGGTCTGGACGGCAAGATCGACAGTATAGAGGTTTTGGCCCTGACCACACCGGACAATGAGCTGGCGGAGAAAGCGGCCAAGGATCCCGGATCCCTGTCCGTATCCCAGTATGAGACCTGGTACTGTACGGCCTATGTAAGCTCCATCTGTTACCAGATTGAGGAGGTTATCACAGATTCTGTGGCTTCCGCAGTCCGCCAGGTAGCGGATTCAGAGGGCCAGATTCTGGAGAAGACCCAGCTGCTGATGATCCTGATTACCATACTCTCTATGATTGGAGCAGCCCTGGGTATCTGTAACCTGGTTACGGCTTCCGTTATGGAGCGGTCCCAGGAGATTGGCCTCATGAAGGCCATCGGTGCCCACAACAGGTCTATCACAGGATTGATTCTGACAGAGATTATGTGCACGGCCGTCATTGGTGGTGTGCTTGGATTCTTTGCCGGGATGGGCTTTGCCCAGATTGTGGGCCATTCCGTTTTTAATTCAGCCATATCCATGAGACCTATGGTCATACCGGTGGTGGCTGTGCTTGTTGCCATTGTAACCCTCATTGGTTGTATTCCTGCGATCCGTATGCTGCTTAACCTGCGGCCCACGGAAGTTTTGCATGGTAGATAAGGAGCGAAGTAATGAAAAAGAGGAAAATGTATTTTCGTATGATTACTGCTTCGCTTTTGAGAAGGCGATCCAGAATGGTTATAGCCCTGCTGGCTATCTCCATCGGTGCCATGATCCTGTCCGGTCTGCTGACCATCTATTATGACGTGCCCAGGCAGATGAGAGCACAGTTCAGAAATTACGGTGCCAACATGATCTTCACAGCCACGGGTGACAGTATCATTCCTGAGGATGTGGATAAGGCGGCTGCTCTGATTCCTTCCGACAAGCTGGTGGGTATGGCTCCCTACCGTTATGATACAGTGAGGATCAATGACCGGCCTGTCATGGCCGCGGCCACAGACATGAAGGGAGCGGAAAAGACCAGTCCCTTCTGGAAGGTAGACGGAGATTGGCCGGCCCAATCCGGTGAGATTATGGTCGGAAAGAATGTGGCGGAAACCTATAATCTGAAGCCGGGCAAAAGGGTTACCTGTACCTTTGCTCCGGAAAAGGAAGAGGAGAAAGGACCGGCTGCTGAGGCTGGAGAGAACCAGGGCGGCACAGACCAGGCCGCTGAGGCCACCACAGAAGAGGAAGTAGTTCTCGACAATTATATCGACTTTACAGTGACAGGTATTCTGGATACTGGTGGTAAGGAGGAGAATTATGTCTATATGAATCTGCAGGATATGGAAGAATTGACTGGTAAGGAGACAGTCTATGATATCTGCGAGCTTTCCGTATCTGCCAATGCCAAAGAACTGGAGACCATAGCTGACCAGATTACGGAATCTGTGGATGGAATCAATGCCCGTCTGGTCAAGCGGGTGACCCAGTCAGAGACCACGGTTCTGACCAAGCTCCAGGCTCTGGTGCTGCTGGTTACCGTGATTGTCCTGGCTCTGACCATGATCTGCGTGGCTACGACCATGACGGCCGTGGTGGCGGAACGGAGAAAAGAAATCGGCCTGCGTAAAGCTCTGGGAGCCAGCAATAAGAGTATCATTGCAGAGTTTATGGGCGAAGGTCTGGTCCTGGGAGCCGTTGGCGGCTTGCTTGGCTCCATACTGGGCTTCGTCTTTGCCCAGGTGGTATCCATGAATGTATTCAACAGTTCCATCACTCTCATGCCCTGGCTGGTGCCCCTGACCGTGATTGCTTCTGTTCTGGTTACAGGATTAGCCTGCCTGATCCCCATCAGAAGTGCTGTCGATGTTGACCCTGCCCTCGTGCTGAAAGGAGAATAAGACATGAGCCTTTTGGAATTAAAAAATGTCTCAAAAATATATGGCAGCCTTCATGCCCTCGACCATGTAAACATCAAGGTGGAAAAGGGAGAATGGCTGGCAATCATGGGACCCTCCGGTTCCGGGAAAAGTACTATGATGAATATCATCGGTGCCCTTGATAAAGCCACAGAAGGAGAGATTCTTCTGGATGGTGTGGATATCGCCAAAAAAAGTGCCAGCGCCCTGACCGACATCCGGAGGGATAAGATCGGTCTGATCTTCCAGCAGTTCCACCTGGTCAGCTATTTGACTGCCGTGGAAAATGTCATGCTGGCCCAGTATTACCATAGTGTGCCTGATGAAAAGGAGGCCCTGGAGGCCCTGGACCGGGTAGGCCTTTCCGAGCGGGCCCACCACTATCCCAGTCAGCTTTCCGGTGGAGAGCAGCAGCGTGTCTGCGTGGCCAGAGCCCTGATTAATTATCCGGAGATCATCCTGGCCGACGAGCCTACCGGCAACCTGGATGAGGCCAATGAAGAGATCGTAGTGGAGCTCTTCCGCAAGCTTCATGAGGATGGGACAACCTTAATTGTGGTTACCCATAACCCGGAGGTGGCCGAGGTAGCCCAGAGGACCATCGTCCTTCGTAACGGCAAGGTGGACCACGAGACGATTAATGAAAACTTTACTGGAAAAATCAAGCATATTACCCTACAATAATCATGTGGAAAAAAGGAGTAAAAGTATGGCTAAAAAGACATGGAAATTAGTCATGGCCACCGGCCTGTGTGCTCTGATGCTGGCAGGCTGCGGCGGCGGGAAGAATGTCTCCTACAAGGATGGGGACTATGAAGGTAAGAGTTCTGTTTATGAAAATGATGATGGAACCGATGACGGCAATGGTTATGGTGTGGTGAATATCACCATCAAGGATGGAGCCATCGCTGCCTGTACCTACCAGACCTATGAAGTAGACGGGACTCTGAAAGATAAGGATTACGGCAAGGAAGATGGCCGTATTGCCAACAAGGACTACTATAACAAGGCCCAGAAGGCTAACGCTGCCTGTGCAGAGTATGCGGACATGCTCGTACAGAACGGCCAGCTGGATGGCATCGATTCCATCAGCGGCGCCACCATCAACTACAATGAGTTTGTGGAGGCCGTTGAGAATGCTCTGAAGGAAGCAGAAGAATGAGATTTTTAAGGCATGTTTTCATCATTGCCGTGTCACTTCTTCTCCTGGTCGGCCTTCCCCTCTACCGGACAGGAGCCGTGACCCGGCTCCTGTCCGGAGAGGGAGCGGACGCCCTGACCGCAGCCACAGTGGTCATTGAACAGCCGTCAGGCGCTTATGTGGTATTGATTAATAAAGAACTTCACCGGGATGAAGAGAAGCTTGCTGAGTGGAAAAAGTTTTTCTCCGGCCAGGAGATCGACTATATCTTTGAAGACATTTCCTGTGTTGTGGCAGATTCTGACCCGGCAGGCCTGGAACTGGCAAGAAGTTTCCAGAGCCGGCTGCCGGAAAACCAGATGAAGCTGAGAACAGAGGATGCCACCCTGATGCTTTCCAAGGCCAGATATGGCAGCTTTGATGTCATGCTGCTGTCCCGGGAAGTCTATGATGCCCATAATACTGCCGCCATAGCCGGCGGAGACCAGGTTATCACCATCGAATCGGAGGGCCTATGAGAAGAGCTAATGCTGTCATTACAAGCTTTATCATGATTCTGTTCCTGGTTCATATGATCTGGGGAGGAATGGAACTGCTGGGCCTGACCAAGGGGGGCAGCAGCCTTTTTTCCTATCTTTCAAGGATTATGCTGGCTTTTGTTCTGATACATATGCTGATATCATTCAAAATGACCCTGGATACCCTTATAGCCTGCAGAAGGTCCGGCGTATCCTACTGGAAGGACAATAAGCTCTTCTGGATCAGAAGAATCAGTGGCATTGCCCTTATGTTTTTCATGGCCTGCCATGTAATGATCTTCCGGGGCCAGAAGGTGGAAGGAAGCTTTCTGCTTAATTATTTTGGCATAATGGAACTCCTTTCCCAACTGCTGCTGGTTTTTTCTCTGCTTGTCCATCTGACGACCAATATCCGGCCTTTAAAGATTGCTTTTGGTATCGAGGATAAAGGGAGTGTCCGGACAGACCTGCTTTTGGTCCTGTCCATCCTCCTGCTTCTTTCCGGACTGGCTTTTGTCATTTATTATATCCGCTGGCAGGTGATCTAGTGAAGGCAGGGAAGAGAAAAGGAATAAGACTAAGACTAAGAATAGAAGTAATGGCTTTGGCCTTGCTGGCCGGCCTGCTATTGCCGGCTGGCTGTGTCAGGCAGCAAAGCCATGCCAGTCTGGTCATAGGGAATATGGAAGAGATCTCTGAAGCCATCCGGTCTGCCATGATCCATCGCAGGAGCCGGATTAATATCAGTTTTGAGACCAGTAGCCCTGTCAGGGACCAGATAGAAGACCTGGCAGCCCAGATGATAGAGACGGCCTTCGCCCAGGACCAGGATCCCCACAGTGGTGACTATCTTCGTTACCAGTCAGGTGGGTATACACTGAAATATAAAGAAACAAAAGACGAATCTACCTATAGCTATATTGCCGGCATCCTGCCGGTCTATTATACGAGCAGCGAACAGGAAGAAGAGGTTGACGGAAAGATTACTGAGATCATAGCGGGCTTTGGCCTGGATGACGGGGCTTCCGATTACCAGAAGCTTTGCTGTGTCAGGGACTATATCTGTGACCATGTATCCTATGATACGGTTCACAAACATATGCCCGGCAGCAAGCACACCCAATCTACCGCCTACGCTGCCCTTTTTTATCATACGGCTTTATGTCAGGGTTATGCCGTTCTTTGTTACCGGCTTTTGAAGGAGCTGGGTCTTGATGTCCGGATTGTTACCGGCACTGCTCTTGTAGGCGGGAAGAAAGAAAAGCATGCCTGGAATATCGTTTGCCTGGATGGAAAATATTACAATCTTGATGTGACTATGGATGATGTGAGTGGAACCAGGGATTATTTTTTAAAATGCGACCAGACTCTGGCCGCCAGTCATGATAGAGATGAAGAATACCACTCAGAGGATTTTTGCAAAGAATATCCTATGGCTTTGAAGGATTATCAATAAGAAAGCAGGGCCTGATGCATAAATACAGGTGATTCAGATGACAGGAATAAAAGAAAATACAGAAAAGATTAATATTATCGGTGCAGGTCTGGCCGGTCTTTCCGCGGCCAGGATCCTGGCAGAAATGGGGATTCCGGTTCGTCTGGTCTCTGTCCAGCAGTCGGAGCGCGCCCAGTCCAACCTGGCTGAAGGCGGGATTAATGCGGCCCTCAATGTCATGGGCGAGAATGATACGGTGGGAGAACATTTCCAGGATACCATGGCCGGTGGCTGCAAGCTGGCAGATCCCAACATGGTGGCCGGCCTGACGAGAGCGGCTCCTGACCTGGTCCGGGACCTGGATGGTCTGGGGGTTCCCTTCCACAGGGAAAAGGGGAAACTGATTCAGCGGAATTTCGGAGGCCAGAAAAAGAAAAGGACCTCCTATGCTAAAAGCTCTACCGGTAAGGTCCTAATGGCGGCTATGATCGATCAAGTCCGGCGCTATGAGGCAGAGGGGCTGGTAGACCGTTACTGTCACCATCGCTTTGAAAGGTTGGTCCTGGAGGAGGGAGTCTGTCAGGGAGCAGAAATTACAGATATCTATAGTAAAAAGATAGTTTATTTCCCTGGAAAGGTCATCATGGCCTGTGGTGGTATGAACGGTATGTTTCCCGGTCTGACCACAGGGACCACGGCAGACACTGGTACGGCGTCGGCCCGGCTTTTTTGCCAGGGAGTCTGCTTTGCCAACCTGGAATTCCTTCAGTACCATCCTACCACTGTGGAGATCATCGGTAAGCGCCTTCTGGTTTCAGAGGCAGCCCGGGGAGAGGGCGGCCGTCTCTTTTATGAGAAGGAAGACGGGTCTCCCTGCTACTTTATGGAGGAAAAATACGGCCAGCGGGGCAACCTGATGCCAAGGGACGTCATTTCCCGGGAGATGGCTCTGTTAGGCAGGCAGGCCTATCTTGACCTGCGGGATTTGCCTAAAGAGACATGGGACCATAAGCTGTCTGACCTGAGAGAGGAGATCATCCATTATCTGGGAATTGATCCGACGATTGCAGCTATACCTGTATCACCGGGCATCCATTACTTTATGGGCGGCATCTTTGTAGATGAAGACCACCGGACCAACATACCAGGCCTCTATGCTGCCGGCGAGTGTGCCTGTGCCTACCACGGGGCCAACCGCTTAGGAGGTAACTCCCTCCTGGGGGCTGTCTACGGTGGCAGGAAGGCGGCCCAGTGCGCCGGAGAAGAATATCTGAAGCAGGACCATGAGGGCTATAATCAACAGAACTTGACAGAAATCACAGAACCTGATCTGAAGAAGGAAGAAGAACTAAACATCAAAGACCAGGCACTAGAAGGAAAGATGGCCAGGACTCTGGCGTCAGCCATGGGAATTCTAAGGGAGAAGAGTCAGCTGGATGATGCTTTGGAAATAATCAGCAGACTGCAAAAGCAAGCGGTCTCGGAAGAGACCAGAGCCAGACTGTTGCTGGCCCGGGCTATGCTGCTGTCAGCTCTTGAGAGGAAAGAATCCCGGGGAGCCCACACCAGACTGGATTATCCGGAGACGGATGAAGACTTTCGCAGGACGACTAGGGTGGCCTACCATGGAGAGGCTATATCTATAGATTTCCAGGAGATTCCAGATCTTCGTCCTGAAATATCATAAATAGAATGAAATATATTTTTTGAATCGCAGGCACTTCTGACAGAGGTGTCTGCTATTTTATGCCTGCTTTTTAATTGAAATTGTCAAATTAAAGGCATCTTCCCTTGACAGAATATAGAATTACGGAGATGATAAAAAGAGGATTTTCCTGGGAAAACTATAAAAAACTACAATATTATTAAAGATATACCAGGATAATTCCTGCAGCCAATAACCGGAATTCTGATATCAAAACAGTGCCAGTATGCAGATTGATAATGGTATACTTAAAGGAAATGCCCAGATGGTGGCAGAGTGGATTGCTGATGAAGCAGGATGTGATACTTTTGAGATTGTTACGGAAGAAGCCTATCCGGTGGATTACGAGAAGACCGTAAACCAGGCAAGAAACGAACAGAAAAAGGATGTGAGACCTGTTATGGAAAAAAGTATTGTGATTGTTCCTCATGGCCATAAGCACTTATATGGGGTTTTGTTCCTGCCTGACAGGCCATGGATGGGCGGAAAGACCGGGCAGGAAAAAGATTACCGGCATGATTCGTATCCTTTGGTGATCGGCTGCCATGGCTTTGACGGATCCTACAGTCATAAGCTGGATTATGCCCGGTACCTGGCTGAGCGTGGAATTGCTTTCTATACTTTTGACTTTTATGGAGGCAGCAGGACCACCATGAGTGGGGGAACCATGGAAGAGATGTCGGTACTGACGGAGGCGGATGACCTGGAAGCGGTACTACGGTTTTTCCGGGCAGACTCCCGCTTTGATCCGGACAGGATCCTTCTTTGGGGCCATAGCCAGGGAGGCTATGTGGCTTCTTACCTGGCAGGGACCCGGCCGGACTGGGTCAGGGCTTTGATTCTATTGTATCCCGCCTATGTGATCCAGGATGATGCCGAAGATTACCTGAAGGCCCATGGAAGTTTTCCGGACCACTACCATCAATGGGATTGCACATTGGGAAAGATCTATGGGGAAGACGCCCTTTCCCAGGACATTTACCAGGTTATCAGCAGATTTCCGGGAAAGGTATTAATCGTTCATGGCGACCAGGACCAGATTGTTCCCATCTCTTATTCCAGAAAAGCTTTGAAATATTTCCCAAAAGCCAGGCTCCATGTCATGGAAGGTGCCGGTCATGGCTTTGAAGGTAAGGACCGGGAGATTATGAAGGAGGAGGCCCTGGCTTTCCTGGAGGAGGTTCTGCCATGAGAGAAAAAAAGGGAGACAAGCAGGCAGAACAGCAAGCAGAGAAAGTGAAACTAAAGCAGGCAGAGAAGCGGACAGAAAAGCAGGCAGAAAAGCAGGCAGAGAAGTCCAGGACGGACTACATCAGCCACTTAGATTATATCAATCACTACGATTCTCCTCTCGGTGGAATCACTTTGGCCTCCGACGGAGATAAGCTGACTGGTCTATGGTTCGACGGTCAGAAATATTATGGCTTTGGCATGAAAGCAGACTATGAAGAAAAAGATCTGCCGGTTTTTGATCAGACAAAAAGATGGCTGGATATTTATTTTCAAGGAAGAGTTCCCGATTTCATGCCAGCTTTGGAACTGAGGGGGACGGATTTCCGGAAGAGGGTCTGGCAGATCCTTTTGACTATTCCCTATGGGGAGACCATGACCTATGGCCAGATTGCGGGGATCCTGGCGCGCGGGATGGGCCTGAAAAGCATGTCGGCCCAGGCTGTGGGCGGGGCCGTCAGCCATAATCCCTTATCTATCATAGTTCCCTGTCACCGGGTCCTGGGTTCCGATGGAAGTCTGACCGGTTATGCCGGTGGCCTCGACAAAAAGATAAGGCTCCTGGAATTGGAGCAGGTAAAATTTAAAAAAGATTAAACATGAGAACCGTTTTCAAATACGTTGACATGGACTGTGGTCAATGCTATAATTGAGAACGGTTTTCATATTTTGTTGTCATAGTATTTGTGGAATGAGGGAATATTATTCCGTCATGGCAATTTTCAGGAAGGAGGAGTTAGTAATGAATCATATTATGGTTAACCATACCGGGCATGCTAAAAGCAGTAGAGTTACCGCAGGTCTGGCAGCCCTGGTCATGCTTGTTATTCTCCTCTTATCCAATTTTTATATCGCAGCGGAAAGTGGCCATGAATGTTCGGGTCATCACTGTCCTGTCTGTGCATGCATCCTGCAATGCCGGCAGGCCTTGCGGCAGATTGGCAGCGGCGTGGTCAGTCTCTTTGAACCTTGTTTTTTCTCTTTTCTGGTTTTTTTGACAGTAGGAAATCATATTCTTTGCCTCTTTAAGGAGACTCTTGTCTCCCGGAAAATCCGTCTCAACAATTAAAAAATCTCTGTCAGGGGCCAGACGGGTCTTTTCCAGGCAGATTGACTCAGGTTTACAGTTTTATGATCTGCATAATTAAGAGACCAGCCAGGCTGTTTTTTTGTTTCAGGGAAGCGTAAAAAACGGAATCTTTCTATATCATGAGACATCTATCAGGACGGAGGTTAATTATTATGAAAAAATATATTTCTATTATTATGACAGTTATCCTGTTGGCAGCCAGTCTTTGCGGCTGTGGTTCAGGAAAAGGTCAGGGTAAAAGTGGCAGTGGGCAGACTGCAATGGATCCAGGGAAAATTCAGATTGTTACTACTATTTTCCCGGCATATGACTGGGTAACAAATGTTCTTGGTGACAGGAAGTCCGAGGCGGATGTTACCATGCTTCTTGACCATGGCGTAGACCTCCACAGCTATCAGCCTACGGCGGAAGATATCCTAAAGATAGCCACCTGCGACCTTTTCGTTTATGTGGGAGGAGAATCTGATGCCTGGGTGGAAGATGCCCTGCAGGAAGCGGCGAACAAAGACATGGTAGTGATCAATCTGATGGAGACCCTGGGGACTTCCATTAAAGAAGAAGAGATGGTCGAGGGCATGCAGGAGGAAGAGCATGAACATGACCACGAGGAAGCTGAAGGCCAGGAAGAAGATGACCATGAGCATGAGAAGGCCGAAGAGCACGAAGAAGATGGCCACGAGCATGAAGAAGGCGAGATAGAGTATGATGAGCATGTCTGGCTTTCCCTGAACAATAGCCGTGTTCTCGTTGAAGCGATAGCTGAAGCTCTCGAATCCATCGATCCGGACCATGCCGACAGCTATAAGGAAAATGCTGCTGCATACACAGAGAAACTGACAGCCCTTGACAAGGATTATCAGGAAGCGGTTTCTGTGGCTGCAGTAAAGACTCTGGTCTTCGGGGACCGGTTCCCCTTCCGCTATCTGGTAGATGATTACGGGCTTTCATATTATGCTGCCTTTGTGGGATGCTCCGCAGAAACAGAGGCCAGCTTTGAGACCATTACTTTCCTTGCCGGAAAAATTGATGAGCTCTCTCTGCATAACGTGATGACCATAGAGGGAAGTGACCACAGGATTGCTCAAGCTATTATAGAGAACACTAAAACAAAAGACCAGAAAATCCTGACCCTGGATTCCATGCAGTCCATAACTTCAAAGGACCTTGCAGATGGAGTCACTTATCTGTCTATTATGGAAGGGAATCTGGCTGTTTTGAAAGAAGCATTGCAGTAAGCTGGAATATAAAGGATAGATAAACAGAGATCCCCATGGGAGGTATGTATTAATGAGAAAATGTTTAACCTTGCTCTTATGTCTGCTGCTGGCTTTTGGTCTGGCAGGCTGTGGCGGCAGTGATCAGGGAGCAGGAAATAAAGTAAAAAAGTCTTCCGGTGTTGATGAGGTTCTGGAAGCCGGGGTGGAAGAGGAGGAAAAAAAGACAGAGTCAGAAGTATCCAATGACGGAAACCAGTCAGCTGTCGGGGATGATGACAGTCAGGCTGTTGCTGATGAAAGCAGTCAGGCTGTTGCCAGTGAAAGCAGTCAGGCTCCTGCCGGTGAAAGCAGTCAGGGGGACCAGACTGACCAGACAGAACTTCAGGTCAATAATCCGGATGTGATTGATGTTGATTTGACAACTCTCTCAAGTACCATGGTCTATTCTGAAGTCTATAATATGGTTACTACGCTTGACAATTATGTGGGGGAAACAGTGAAGATGAAAGGGACGGCAGCCAGTATACATGATGAATCCACTGGCAAGTTCTATTATGCCTGTATTATCCAGGATGCCACGGCCTGCTGTTCCCAGGGCATCGAATATGTCCTGGCTGATGCACAGGGGCCCCAGGACTACCCGGCTGACGGGGAGGAAATCACCGTGACGGGTATTTATGATACCTATGAGGAAGCAGATATGGTTTTCTGTACATTAAGGGATGCAAAACTTTTAAAGTGACAGATTAGGTTAGAAGCAGGAGATTTAAGAATATATTAATAAATAAAGCGGAGTTCATGTGCCGGTCATTTTTATCCAGACTTAACATTGAGGCCTGGAAACCGGCCTGTGGACTCCGCTTTTATTATTATTGTTATATTTTTATAATACTAGATATTTTGTCACTTTTGGAGATGACTAGGGCTTTATATCTTTGTCATTTTTACATTATGACAAAACTGTTATATCCTTATATTTTATTTTAAAAAAATATTCTTTATAATAAAAACTACAGAGGAGGAAGTATGGAATGACTAAACAGGATCCTAATGCCAGCGGCAAAAGCCCGGGCAACAAAAAAGAGAAGAACAATCTTTCCAAACGTCAAAAAGCGATTATTCATACACTTGTACAGATGAAGGGCAGACCCGTGACCGTGGCTGCCATCTCTGAAAAGCTTTCTGTTTCCAACAGGACAGTTCTGCGGGAGCTGCCCCAGGTGGAAGAGTGGCTGGAGGAAAATGATTTCCGTTTTGTCAGGAAAAGAGGAACCGGTGTAGCCATTGAGGAGACAGCGGAGAATCTTGCCCTGGTTGAGGAACTTCTCCATATAGAAAAGGAAGTGGTCCACTACAGTAAGGATGACCGCCGGGCCAGGATTCTGGGCAGCCTTTTCTTTGCGGTAAGTCCTTTCAAGGCCTATGCCTTTACATCTGTTTATGACATTTCCGAAGGAACTCTATATACAGACCTGGATGTGCTGGACACATGGCTGGAGGATTATAACATTAAGATCAACCGCCGTCCCGGCCTTGGCATCTTTATGACCGGGGACGAGGCCAGCCGCCGCCAGGCTATTGTCAATGCCATATTTGAATTTCTTGATGTGAACCGGATGCCGGTTCTCATAGGCCGGTATGATAAGGAAGACGATAAAAATATATGGATGGATCATCCTCTGATTCCTTTCTTCCAGGAAGATATCATCCAGTTTGCCCGCAAAGCTTGCAGATACTGTGAGGAGACTCTGCAGGTAAACTATGTGGACAGCAGCAAGATCAGTCTTGTCAACCGGATTTCCCTGGCTGTCTACCGGATGCAGAAAGACCGCTACCTGAGAACCATGCCGGAGGGTATGGACCATATTGTCAGCAGCAGAGAGTACAAGCTGGCCAAGGAACTGGCTGGTATGATCAGTCAGGAATTCGACATGGAGGTTCCAGAGGAAGAGGTCGCTCATATGACCACCTACCTGCTTACTTTGAGAGTCTGGTCTTCTTCTTCCAGGCTGGATGATCCTCTGCAGGATATCAATGTCCGCTATATCGTCCTGTCCATGGTAGGTGTGGTGGAGCAGCTTACCGGCATTCCCTTTAAAAGTGAAAGTACCATGATTGATGATCTGGCAGAACATATTGCCATCATGAAGAAAAGGATATCCCTGGATCTGATTGTGGGAAGCAGCCAGTCTGCAGTCATTAAAGAAAATTATCCCAGTATCTACACTGCCGTGGAGACAGCCTGCCAGGTTCTGAGAGAGTGGATTTATCCCAAAGACCTGAAAGAATCGGATATCGGCTTCATTGCCATGCATTTTGCGGCAGCGGCAGAGCGGCTGCAGAAAAATGCCAGGAAAGTGGCTGTGGTGGTGGTCTGCCCGGTAGGAATCGCCAGCTCCAGGATGCTGGCAGCCTCCCTGGTCAAAAGCTTTCCGGAGATTGAGATCCGGAGTATCAGCTCGGCATTTTCCATCAATGAAGGCCGGCTGAAAAGAGAGGGAATCGACCTGATCATATCTACAGCGGAGATTCATACGGATTTCCCCCACCTGTGCGTCAACAAGGTTCTGCAGGTCCAGGATAAAATGATGATTAAAAATGCTTTGGGTGAGATCAACAGGGGCCATCTGCAGGACCGGATCAGCCAAAAGACCGGAATCCAGTCTTCCCTGTCCCTGGATAACATCAGGACCATGTCTGACCTGGGAACGGAGATTGTAGAACTGACAGAGCATTTCCGCATCGTTCCGGTGGAAAAGGTAGATTCCGTTGACGGCCTGATTGAAATTGCCGCAGCCTCCCTTTCTGATTCCGGCAGGCTGCAGCAAAAGCTGATGGAAGGTTTTAGAAACCGGGAGAAGATCAGCGATACCTATGTCAAAGAGATGGAAATCTGTCTGCTGCACTGCAAAACTGATGCAGTGCGCCACAGCAGGTTTATATATATCGCCCTGCAGCAGCCACTGCAGGGACCAAGAGGCAGTATCAGGGGTGCAGTTGGAATGACTGTCCCGGCCGTTGTGGAAGATGATATTCTTCTGGAACCGGCAGGCCGCCTCTCCTCACTCCTGGTGGAGGATGAAGGATTTCTTCAGGCTCTTTTTCAGCGTGATACAACCGCGGGTGTCACCTATATTGAAAAAGCGCTTGTGAAATATTACCAACATGAAGTTACAAAGATTATGGAGGTTTAATGTATGAAAAACGCATTACAGAGATTTGGTAAGTTTCTCTCTGCAATGGTAATGCCCAATATCGGCGCATTTATCGCATGGGGATTTATCACTGCTTTATTTATTCCGGATGGCTGGATTCCCAATGAGCAGCTCGCTTCTATTCAGCCTTACATGTTAACTTATCTGCTTCCCGTTCTGATCGCCTATACAGGCGGTAAGATGGTAGGCGGAGACCGGGGCGGCGTTATGGGTGCCATCGCCGTTGTCGGCTGTATCGCCGGTGTCGGCGGAACTGACGGCCAGCCCATGCTGATGGGTGCCATGATCATGGGTCCCCTGGCCGGCTTTATCATCAAGAAATTTGACCAGTTTATGGAAACCCGTATGCCGGCCGGCTTTGAGATGCTGATCAACAATTTCTCAGTCGGTATCATCGGTATGCTGATTGCCATTCTCGGCTACTATGTAATCGGACCGTTCATGACTGCCATCCTTACAGTCCTGACCGCAGGTGTTGACGTTCTGATCAAAAACAATCTGCTTCCTCTGTCCGCCATCTTTATCGAGCCTGCCAAGGTTCTCTTCCTTAATAACGCTATCAACCATGGTATCTTCACACCGATCGGTGCTGAGCAGGT
>DLBH01000018.1 GCA_002494165.1 Lachnospiraceae bacterium UBA7026
TAGCGCTATCGCCAAATGGTAAGGCACCGGATTCTGATTCCGGCATTTCCAGGTTCGAATCCTGGTAGCGCTGTAAGAAAGGTCGTTTCCATTTATCGTGAAAACGACCTTTTTCTTTGCCCGGAAACCGGAGATTTCCGGATTCAGATGGAGAAGTTCCGGATTATGACAGAGACATTCCGAATCCAGACGGAGGCTTCCAGGCCGGGTCCGGCAGTTATTGCCACTGCTTTTTGAGCCCGCTGGCCGGGCTTTAAGAAAAAAGCTCTAGTGACCAATAAAGTACATTGAAAAACTGATTCTTATATGCTATCATTTTTATAAATAATTTTTTGACAACAAGAATTTACAAGGATGATAAATATATGATTTAAGGGGACCTAAGGTTTCCGGTTTAATGTAGAAGGGGTTTGAATTATGGCTGAAGCACGTATTATTTATAATCCGGGAAAGCTTTCTTTACAGATGTTTTACCGTAAGATGAATGCCGAGAGCAGGAAAGAGCTGGAAGAGAGAAAGTTTAATGCGATTGGATTGTTCCAGACAACTGTGGCAAGTATTCTCTATTATGCGGACCGCGTTGCCAAGACCAGCAACGTTTATCCGGTAGAGATTAACGGAAGCTGTCCTCAGCACATTACTACACTTGCTTTCTTCGGAGAGACCTCCGCTGTTGAGACTTCCATGAAGATGGTGATCCAGGAGGAACAGGAGAGGAAAAACCGTTTTATTTAAAGGTTTTATGCTTAATTTTATAGTTGAACTATTTAAAGGATTCTGTTACAGTTATAAACATTGCGGGGTCCTTTTTTATTTGTGGAAAATCAGGGAATTACCAAAAGGGGAAGTAGCATAAATGAAATACCATCCGGGAAGTTCCCTCTGGTGCATAGGTATTATGGCATTGGCGTGACCGCGCAGGAGGCGAAAGTCCGCAAGAGTACTTTTTCTTGTTGTTCTGAAGGCTGCCCGGTTAAAAAAATATGAGTGAAGG
Source organism: Lachnospiraceae bacterium UBA7026 (assembly GCA_002494165.1). Classification (GTDB taxonomy): domain Bacteria; phylum Bacillota; class Clostridia; order Lachnospirales; family Lachnospiraceae; genus Anaerobutyricum. The sequence goes on from DLBH01000018.1 coordinate 995, forward strand.
AGAAAAAGATGAGATTTGAGATGCCTATCAAGGTCAGATACAGTGAAGTTAACAGGCACGGAATTGTTCCGCCCCACCAGATTCTGGACTATTTCCAGGATTGCAGTACCCTGCAGTCAGACTTGCTGGGGGATGGGGTTTATGAGGAGTTCAAGATGAACAGGGCCTGGTACCTGATAAGCTACGATATTCGTTTTTCCAGGACAGCCCGGCTGCATGAGGATCTTGTCATCACAACCGAGGCAATTCGTATGCGCCGCTACTATGGCTACCGGCGGTTTACTCTCCAGGACAAAGAAGGGACCTGCATAGCCGATGGGGAGTCACTCTGGATCTACATGAATACGGAGAATATGCTCCCCTGTAAGATTCCCATGGACCTGGAGAAAAGATATATCCCTGAACCGGTTGACTATGAGTGCAGTATCTCCCGGAAAATCGACGCCAAAGGGGACTGGCAGGAAGAAGATATTATAGAAGTGACAAAGTATTATCTGGATACCAACAACCATGTCAATAATAATTTCTATATGCTCTGGGCCGAGAGCCTGCTCTCTGACCGGGAGTTTCCTGACCGGGTCCGGATCGATTACAGGAAGGCTGCCCAATACAGGGACCAGCTCAGGGTCTATCGCTGCCAGGAAGAGGATAAGACAAGGATTAAGTTCCACAATCAGGACGGAGAACTGCTCTGCCTTGTGGAGTTTTATAAGAAGGACCAGTCAGAAAAGCAGGGATAGGGAAATAGGGTAAAGATAATAATTCAGAAAGAAATTGGTGATAGAATATGATAGAACTTGGAAGAAAGCAGACCCTCTATATGGATCATAAGACGGATTTTGGTGTATACCTGTCTGACCGTCTGCCGGACGCAGACCAGGCAGACGCAGGACGGGTTTCCTACAGAAAAGAGACCGGCAGGGACCGGGACAGGAGGGGAAGAAGAGCCGGGGACAGGGACCCCAGGACGGGACAGGAGTTCAGGAACAAGGGAAGAAGACCAGACCAGAGTAGACCGGGAAAGCAGGACAAAAAGGATAACTGCGTGCTGCTTCCGGCCAGACAGGTTCCTCAAGGTCTGGCTGTCGGGGACCAGATAGAAGTCTTCGTCTACAGGGATTCTGAGGACAGGTTGATTGCCACCGTCAGAATGCCCATGCTGGAGCTGGGAGGCTTGGCAGTCCTGGAGGTTAGAGAGGTTACGGGAATCGGGGCTTTTCTGGACTGGGGTCTGGAGAAAGACCTGCTGCTGCCCTTCAGTGAGCAGACGAAAAAGGTACAGAAGGGAGACAAGTATCTAGTGTCTCTCTATGTGGATAAAAGTGACAGGCTCTGTGCGACCATGAAGGTTTATGATTTCCTCAGGACAGATTCCCCCTACAAGGCGGATGACCAGGTGCAGGGGATTGTCTTTGGCATGAATCCGGAATATGGCTGCTTTGTGGCAGTCGACCGGCTTTATGTGGGTATGATTCCCCAGAAGGAGCTGGTCCGCAGGACCTATATCGGCCAGGAAGTGGACTGCCGTGTCATGGATGTGCGGGAGGATGGCAAGCTCAACCTCAGCCTCAGGAAAAAAGCCTATCTGCAGATTGATGAGGATTCCCGGAAGATTATGGAGAAGCTGCAGGAATACGGCGGCAGCCTTCCCTACCATGACAAGTCCTCCCCGGAAGAGATCCGCGGGGAATTTGCCATGAGCAAGAATGAATTTAAAAGGGCCATAGGCCGGCTTTACAAGATGAAGAAAATACTGATTACGGATGAGGGAATTAAGTTAGTATAATGGTTTCTATAAAAGATGTTAACAGAATATGGCTGCTGGCGGTCCTGATCCATATCGGCGGGTCTTTGCTGGCGGCTTATGCCCAGATTATCTCGGGGGGCAGCCTTTTGGTCTGCCTTGGCATCGGCCTTGGGGCCGGCTGGCTGGCCGGAGGGGGAAAATGGTACCAGGCGGCAGCCGGTGGGATAGCGGTACCGCTTTTCTTTTACCTGGTTACCTGGGGACTGCCTTCAGGCTACAGGGCCAGCATGCTCTTGCTGATGGTGGAGATGGACCTGATTCTCTGGCTTCGGGCAAAGAATTACATTTCCCTGGGAAAATATTGCCGGATCAGACCAGTGGGGCCCCTGCAGCTTATGGCCATGCTGCTTTCAGGCTGCCTCATGTATTTTTTCTGTGCCTATTTTAATGCCTGGTCTGAGGTGGTTTTCAGAAACTATGTAGGCGAATCACTGACGGCAGTCGGTCAGAATATTCCGGGATCTCTGCTGATCTTTGCGCTCATGCCTGCCCTGATGGAAGAGACTCTCTTCAGAGGAATTCTTTTCCAGGGCATGGGGGCCGGCCGGAAGGCGGCCCTGGTGACAGCCCTGCTTTTTGCTCTCATGCATATGAATTTTAACCAGATGATCTATGCCTTTGCGGCGGGGATGCTGCTCAGTACCGTAATCCTGGTCACTGGCAACCTGACCCTGACTATGGGCATGCATTTTGTCTTTAACGGGCTGTCCGTCCTGGTGACAAGCCTGCTGGAAAGCAGTCTGGTCCAGGGACTCCTGTCCGTCCATATAGGCTCCTATTATCCCTTGACACCGGTTCTTTATGAAAAGGGGCACCTGCTCCCTGCCTCCATAGGGACAGGTTTTCTTGTGGCAGTCCTCTGTTTCCTTGCCATCCTTTTTTTGATGAAGACCCTGGGGAAGACTCCGACGGGCAAGGAGGGCCAAGCGGCAGGGGAGGATCCTTCTGTCCCTGGCTGGACCGGGCCTGACTGGCATATGGTCACCGGCTGTCTCATATGTCTGGCCTTTGCCCTTTCAAGAGAACTGATGTAATTGTTTGCCTGTGGGGATTCATCAGGATAGGAAGCTGCCGGCAAGGATGCTTTTAATAATGCTGGTTTTTAAGGGTGCCGCTTTTAAAAAGTGCTGATTATAAAATAAATAGAAAGAATAAACTGACCCCCAAAAGCTAGATGAGTTTCTAACTTTTGGGAGTCAGTTCAAGTGAGGCGGGGATTTATGGTTTAAAACCCCGCTGCTTCTTGTTAAGCCGGACCGGTCAAACCGCCATTTTACAGGAGCCGGGTAGACCGGCGGTACTCATTAGGTGTCATATAAGTATTTTTCTTAAAGGACTGGGAGAAGTAAGATTGGGAAGAAAAACCAATCTGGTCTGCAATCTCCGCAATGGAGTAATTGGTGGTCTCTAAAAGCCTTTTGCTCTCTTCAATTCTTTTTTCATTCAGGTAATTGATGGGTGAACATCCGAAATTCTTTGTAAAGGAATGAACGAGATAATACTTATTCATGCTGCTCTTTTCAGAGAGAAGATCAAGAGTGATATTTTCCCGGAAATGTTTGTCCAGATAATCCCTGACAAAACGGCAATCCCTGGCCTTCTTTTCCTTGGTGGATATATTGCAGAAAATGTTGGTATGGCGGTGCAGTTCAATCAGAATAACATTCAGATAATAGTTACATATAGCCTCATACTCTTTTTTCTGTTCCTGGATCTCCTGAATCAGATAAGTCATCAGAGCATCGGCAACAGGACTGTCGAGACTTACTCCCCGGATGGCCTCTCTCATAGGTTCGTCATCAATAATAAAATTCAGGTTTTCAATACCCAGGATGACAAAGTCAAGAGAGTCATGGTCAACTTCTATGGAAAAACGGTGTTTGTGGGGGTTGGTGATGATAAAATCTTTTTCTTTTACAGGAACACAGGTACCATCACAGATAAACTGTCCGGACCCGTTAAGAACATAGAGAAGCTTAGAATATGGGTATCCTGGGAAAATGTCGTAATTATTGTCTTCGCAGTGATAGAGGTTGGCATGAGACAACTTAATCTGCGTCTTAGAAAATAAATTATATTGCTGAATGGTATATCGAAGTTGTTTCATATGCTTTTCCCCTCTCCACATTTCTCCTTCTATTATAAAGGTATTTTTACTTTTAGACAACAAAATAATAATAAAAATTTGGATTTATCCTAAGAAAAAAATAAATAATCTATAAATATTTATAAATAAATAATGAATTATTAAAAAATTTATGTCAGACCAGGACCCAACAGTCCCTTGATGTTTTGTCCGTGATATGGGAAAATACATTTATGAATGTGATAAGGCCTCTTAGGAGGAAAAGAAAGTGAGTGACAAGATATGAATAAAAATGGAAAAGAACCGGCCCTGCTGGTGCTGGCAGCGGGAATGGGGAGTCGTTATGGCGGTTTAAAGCAGCTGGACCCGGTGGATGAGCAGGGGCACGTTATTCTGGATTTCAGCGTTTACGACGCTAAGAGGGCGGGCTTTAAAAAAGTGGTTTTTATTATCAAGCATGCCATTGAGAAGGAATTTGTGGAGAAAATCGGCAGGGAGATGGCAGGCAGCATGGAGGTAGCTTACGCCTTTCAGGAGCTTGACTGTCTGCCGGAAGGCTTTGAGATTCCTGAAGGCCGGCAGAAACCTTACGGGACAGGTCATGCGGTTCTGTGCTGTAAAGATCTGGTTGACGGCCCCTTTGCGGTCATCAATGCCGATGATTATTATGGAGTGGAGGCATTTTCCCTTCTTTATGATTATCTGACCAGCCACCAGGACGATGAGAAATACCGCTACTGCATGGTTGGTTTTCATATTGAAAATACGGTCACAGAGAACGGATATGTGTCCCGGGGTGTCTGCCAGACTGATGAAGAGTCCCGGCTGACAGAGATTGTGGAGCGTACCCGGATTGAAAAGGTCAATGGGGAAGCCGCCTATACCCTGGATGACGGGGCCAGCTGGACTGTCATTCCTGACGGTACCCCGGTTTCCATGAACTGCTGGGGCTTTTCCCGGAGTTTTTTAGACGCCCTGGAAGAAAAGTTTCCCGCTTTTCTTGAAAAAGGTTTTGCCGAAAACCCTGTCAAATGTGAGTATTTTCTGCCCAGTGTGGTAGAAGATCTCCTCAATGAAGACCGGGCAGTGGTAGAGGTTCTTGAGACCGATGATAAGTGGTTTGGTGTGACCTATCCGGAGGATAAGGCCTCCGTGACGGAAGCCATTACGGCTATGAAGGGAAGCATTTACCCTGACTACCTGTGGCGGCAGGACCGCTAGGCCTGCGGAAAAGTCGGATAAAGTGAGAATTTGACACCCGGGACCGGGACCAGTAGTATCATAAGCATAAGCACAGGGGCCTGTATGACCGGTGGTCCCAGTCTGTAAGACATAAGGCCGGAATGCCGGGAAGGTAAAGCCGGAATGCCGGGAAGCAGCGAAGCTGAAAGCAGAGGAGTATTCTGATGGGATGGATGATTATGACACAGGTCAGCCTGGCGGCAGCCAGCCTGCTGACCTTATATGGATATATTTATTATGTGATCAGTCAGTCCCGCGGGATGAGGTCCAGCCACCTGTACGGCCAGGCCCTCCAGCTTGCCGGTGAGGAGCGCAGGGAGCGGGAGAGAGTCCATCGCCAGAAGATGGAGGAAGAAAGGATTCAGAGCCGGAGGGTTTTCAGGATGGATCTTCTGATCACCCACGGGGCGGCCTTCGGCGGCTGCTCGGCTGTTCTCAATGATGGCAGGTTCAGAAAGGGCAGTCTTCCTCTGGACCGGATACTCATGTTTGGAAGACATCCCTCCGGCAAGGACTTCACTTATTTTATAGAAGACCAGGACATTCTTTTCTGTGCCACAGACTATCCGGATGAGATTCTGATCCGGTCGGCCAAGGCCCCCTTTGAAATCAGGGAGGCCGGCCTGGGCAGGGACCAGGGTGCCATCCTTTATGAGGCAGTGCTGCGGAAGGATATTCTTTACTATATTATCCTGGAATCCAAGCATGAGATTTCAGTGAGGGCATTTATGGGGATGTGACGGAGGCTTTGATGCAGGAGACAAAAATTCGTAATATTAAAAGAAAATGTCCATATTGCTTCCGGGAAGTCTCCAACAGCCAGGTAGGATTTCTACTGAAGACTGAGGGGGCCCGTTTCCAGTCGCCGGCCCTCAATGAGTTCGCTGCGGTCAGGCCCGACCTTCCCTACATCTATTTCTGGAATGCCATGGGGGTGCCGGAGGACCGCATAGACGGGCGGAGGTGTATTATTGACAACCAGGCCCTGACAGTCCTCAACCAGGAGCTCAGTTCCTCTGGGGCTGATCTGGCCAGAAAGCAGTATGACGAGGCCAGCTGCGGCTATACCTTCCTTGTCGAGGAGGGAGCCGTCACCCTCTTTTCCAACACCATGGTCTGCCCCTATTGTCACAATGAACTGCCCCAGAATTTTTTCCGCTATGAGATGCTCATGGTGGGACTGGCAGGCAGTGTGGCCTCCGGGAAGACCGTTTATCTGTGCTCTCTCATGATGAATGATTACGATGTCATGCAGCGGGATAATCTGACCGTGAGGAGCGCCGCCGGCAATCCATCCGACCCGGAGCGGCTGGAGATGGAAAAAAATGCGGACAGGCTTTTTGTGGATGGTATATGTCCGGCAGGCACAAGCAAGATTTTCCGTAAACCGGTTTTTATGGAATTGAATTACCGGCTGCCTGACTCATCCATATTCCTGCTGGTCGCCGTCTATGATGTGGCCGGCGAGTTGATCAGGGAGAGTACGGGCATGGGCCGGACGGGTTTTGTCCGTCATATGGATGGCTTTATCTGTCTGGTGGACCCGGCCCAGATGCATCTCAATCATGCCCTGTTCAGCAGGCAGATGCCTGATGAAGACCAGGTGCTCCGCCGGCTCCATCTGATGACCCTCGAGGAGCAGATGTCCATCCAGAGGCTGAGCAATGAGAACGAAAAACAGGTTTTTGGAGGATCGGATTATCTGCTGGAGCAGACGTCCAGGGATGAATTTTTTTATGAACGTAAGATTGATACAGTTCTCGATGCCCTCAGGTCCACCCTGGGGGAGAAGCTGCTGTCAGAGAAATATATAGCCCTGACCATAGGGAAAAGCGACCTGCTGGAAGGTCTGGGAGAAATCCTGGAATACAAGGGCAGCAGCCTGCTATTTGAAAGAGGCCAGGTGGCCTGCGGTTTCATGGATATGGACAGACATTTCCTGAGACAGCAGGTTTTGCGCAAGATTTTTGACCAGAAAGTATTCCGGCTTCAGAGAAAGCTTAACGATTATAAGGCTGCCAGTCTCTTTGCAGTCTCGGCCCTGGGTTGTGAGACAGAGGAGCAGACTTCCGGAGACCAGCAGCTTATACGGGCCGTAGGCAAAGTGCGGCCGATCCGGGTTGAGGAGCCCTTCATGTGGATCCTCATGAAGTACATGCAGGAAAGAGGGTGGCTTCAATGAGAGAAGCACAGACATACCAGTTCGACTGCCATGAGTATACCTGGTCCGACCAGGGTATAGGAGGCAGTCCGGTAGGCTGGGGGATCAAGGCTTCTTCCAGAACCGGTGACCGGGACCTGCTGAACCGGCTCGAGAAGCTGGCAGCTTCTGCCTGTGTGGACAGCAGGGGAAGGGTCCCCGTTGAGGAGTTAATGTACGAGGGGAGCCTTGGTTTTGTCAAAATGGTTTCAGAGCCGGCCCGGCCGGGGAAAGACCATAGGAAAAATGTCCGGGTAAGACTGTACCATTGCCTGGACAAAGAGTGTGGACCGGAAGTTTACCTGGCACCCCACAGCCAGTGGCCCCATTCTCTGGGAAAGGGTCTGGCTCCCCTGGAAGTAAAGCCTCTGGGACTTGGCCGGGAGGAGCTTCTTGGCAGATACCAGCTGCAGGGCCGGTCCCTGGCTGATTTCCTCGATCTGGTATTTTCCTGTATCGGCCAGAACAAAGCCGGGTGTTTTGCCGTCAGGGGCTGGGAGGAAGACCAATATGGGATCCGGGGAGCGGAGCTTATGCTGGCAGTCCACCTGCTCCTGCCCAGGAAGGCCAGACAGTATGCCGGCTACCTGTCCTTTTCCAGGACAGGCAGGGACAATGTCCCCTTCTACTTCAGGCCGGCGGGAAAGACGGATGAGGGCCTGGAACGGGCCTTTTTCCTGCCTGGCAGCCGGGAAGGCGGAGAAGGAAGGACCGCCCCGGCCGGTGCTGGCCGGTCATTTACTTCCGGAGAGGGGGACTGGGACAGTCCCTGGCGGTACATGTGTTTCCATCTGGCGGAATTGCTTGACCACCATGAGGATGAGGCCTACGATCGTTTTATCAGTCTGGTCGATGAAAAAATGACCGATGACAGGATGGAGTCCTCTGCCGATTTCATGGCTGCCCTGCCATGGATTTTCTATGAGTATTTTTGCAAAGAGGGAGGAGACCGGCTGCCGGATGAGATTCTGATCCATGCGGTACCCCAGCTGTGTTACTGGAAGGCAGGCGGTCTTATTGATGCCTCTCTGCTGCAATTTGTCATGGGCCAGGTGAGGGGGCTGCGGCTGTCCCTGGTGGAATTACGCGGATATTTTAAAGACCTGACCGGCGGGATGACCAGCCGGACCCGGGAGGATATGCTGCCGGAGATGACCAGGGTTATGGACATGATCAAGGCCCTGGATCCCGGTGCAGGCCAACAGGAACTTAAGGAGCTGCAGAAGGGCCATAAGGAGATTTACAGAGCCCTGACAGACCCGGCCGGGGAAGAACAGAGTTCTGCTTCTGTGGAGGACCATCCCTGGATTCTGGCCCTGGAGAGGCCAGGGCGGCCTGACCTGGCTGCAAGTGAAAGGAAGGACCAAAGTCAGACAGGACCGGCCGGAAGGCCTTTGGATGAGGACCGGCGCGGAAGGGAAGATTTGGGGGCCGGGAAAGAAAAGAGTTTTGAAAAAACGGGAGTCAGTGAAATGGACGAAAGGAAAGAAGAGGCCGGGGCCGGCAGGACCATGGCGGAGACCGGAAAAGAGGAGCAGATGACCGGGAGAACAGATCCGGAGGAAAGGCCGGCTATGGAGAAGGCAGGAAAAGGGGCCAGTTTAGTGGCTGTGACCAGGAGTCTCAGCAAAGAGGAGACAGACCAGGAGGCGGAACATTATCTGACCTTTCTGCTGGGCAGCCTGCCCCAGGGCTTTCTGACAGCCTGTATGATGTTTCTCTCCCTCTACTCCATCAAGATCGGTCATTGGAAGATCGCCCTCGGTATGGCGGGAGTATGGACCATCCTTATGGCGAATTACCAGCGGGAACTTCTGGAGAAGAACCAGACCTTCCCTGTCTGGATGGTCCTTGGTCTTAATCTGGTGGAAGGATTTGTCGTCTCCCAGGCGGCCTGGTTGCTGCCCTCCCAGAAAATCCGCCTTTTCTTTTTCCTGTTTATGGGTATAATGACACTGCTGTCACAGCTGATTACGATCTTCCGGATCGTCAGAAAGGATAGATAAGTAATGATTTGGAATAATTCAGAAGATTTTCTCGGACAGATTGAAGAAGCCCTGGCCAGGGGGCAGAAGAACAAGATTCCTTTTGCCCGTTTTCTTGAAGAGAAAATGGATGTATTTGATTACAGTAATACGGCTCTGGCTAAAAAAGTATATCACAGGTCTGAGAAACGGAAAGACCAGGGCAATCCCTACCAGCCTGTGACAAGGCAGGCCATAGGGACCTGGCTGCGGGGGGCCCTGCCCTCCTCCAGGGATATCTATGTCACCCTGGGTCTGGCCTTTCAGATGTCCCTCGAGGAGATCAACCATGTCCTCCTGGAGACCTATATGGGCTATGGGCTCTACTGCAAAAATATCGATGATGCCCTCTGGATTGCCCTCATTAACGGCCTTTTTGACATTTCCCGCATGGACCAGATCCGGGGTCAGGTGGAGCAGATCCTTGCGGAGGAGTCTGAGGATGAGGCCAGAAGTCTGGCCACTACAGACCTCTGGATTCTGCTGTCAGAGGCGGGCAGCCTGGAAGATTTCTTCCAGCTGATCCGGTCCTACCGGGAGGAATTCCGGGCAGGCAACCGCCAGTTCGGCCAGTGCCTGGCTGAGGTGATCGAGGAGGAATATGGTTATTATGACAAGGCATCCTGGTTTCTCCGGGATATCGGACTGGGTCATTATGAGGCCCAGTTCTCCAAGATCAAGGCCGGCAAGGCGGTGGTGACCAGAGACTGGCTGCTACGTTTTATGATAGCCCTCCAGCCCTCCTATGAGTCTATTGAGAAGCTGCTGGCCAAGGCCCAGATGGAGCCTCTTGGCATAACGCCCGCAGAGGTCATCATAGAGATGGTGGCCAAATACAAGTCTGACTCGGCGGCCAACAGCCAGCAGATCTGGCAGATGATCGAGTCAGCTGCCGGCAGCCTGCGGAAAAAGGGCTATGAGATGGATGAGGATATCTGCAGGAAATACCATGCGGCCTATGAGCTTTCCGTCAGTCAGAAACGCTGGTTTTCCCTCTGCCTGGGAGCCCAGCTCCGGGCCTGCCGCAAGGACCATGATTACGGCTATGAAAAACATGGTTACTGCAGGTATACGGTGGTAGACCGGGTGCTCTTTGAGGAAGTGAACCGGTGTAAAAAGAGTATATCCTTCCGCAACAACGCGGTGGCCTGCAGCCAGCAGGTGACCGGCCTGGCAGATATTCCTGCCTTTGATTCCCTGCCCATACTCTGCGTTGATAAAAACAAGGAGGCTGACGCCTTAGAGCTGGAGAAGTTTGAGGATTACTGTTTTGAGAGAAAACCGGGAAGACTATCCAATAATTTCCAGTTCAATGATGTGTATTTTTACAGCACCCTGCTTTTTTCCCTGTGGACGGGCCATTGCTTTATCAGGGATAAATGGGAGGATATGCTGGACCAGATGAAGGAGGAGCTGGACAGACAGGGCCTTACCGGCGACCTGTTTATGGATCAGCTGGTCAAGGTCTGGAACGAGGAAGAGAAAAAACAAGTTACCTTAACAGATCTTATGAATGGGGTGATTTCACTGCATGGCTGTTGAATGGATGACCCTGCTTTCGGCGGCGGCCGTGATTCTTCTGATTGCTTTTATCATCTTTATTCTCTTCCGGGCCAATAATGACCTGGCAAGAGCCCAGGAGGAGGGAGAGCATTTCGTCGATGAATGGGCCGAGCGGGAAGAGAAACTGGAAGAAAAGCGGCGCTTGAGAAAGGCCCGGGAAGAAGAACTTAAGAAAATGGAAGAAGCCCGGCAGGAGCAGGCAGCTTTTGAAGCTGACTACCGGGGCCGGGGGAAGAAAGAAGGGGATGGCAGGCAAAAGCAGCCTGGCCCGGTCCGGGACCAAAAGGCAGATCCCGGCAGCCAGAAGCAGCCCCGCCGGTTCCCGGACCAGAAAGAGTCCCGGCCCGCTTTGCTTTTGCTGGAGCTCGATGAAAACAAGCGGATTCTCAGACGCATCCCCGTAGACCATATTCCCTTCCGCATTGGCAGGAGCAATGATAATGACCTGGTTCTTGATGACCTGTGTGTTTCCAGAAAGCATGTGTCCATAGAAAGATCCGGGGACAGGTATGTGGCTGTGGACCTGGGAACCAAGAATAAGATATTTTCCGGCGGTAAGCTGCATGACCAGCTGCCCCTGGAGGCAGGAGTGCGTTTTTTCATTGGAAACATAGAAATGCTGGTGGAGATGAAAAGATGAGGGAAAAACAAGAACATACTATTAGCATGACCCGGATCCGGTGGGAGATACACAGAGCCTTTTATTCCTTCTGGACCGGACCTCTTATGGCTGTGATCCTGATGCAGATCGCAGCCCTCCTTTTTATGGGGGCAAAGGGAGCTGGCAGGATTTATCTGAATCTGCTGCCCCTGCTTTTGCTCATCAGTCTGGCCGGCTGGCTCTTTACCTCAGTTGCCCACGGCAACAGGAAGGTCCTGGTCTACAGTCTGATTCTGCTGACGGTGGGAACCATGCTCCAGTGTATCTTCATTGAGGAACTGGTAATCAGAACCGGGACCAGGGATCCGGCCCGGACTGGTATAGCCTCCCTGGAACTGCAGTATCTGGTCAGTCTGGCTGCGGCCCTGGCTGCAGGTATTGTTTATTTTTGCACAGACTTCATTGCCAGGAAGAAGACGGCTGTCCTGATGGCAGCCCTTGCCGTGGGCCTGTCTCTCCTGACTCTGGTCTTTTCAGAAGGGGTAGGCGGCGTGAAGAACTGGATCAGCCTGGCAGGGATTTCCCTGCAGACAACGGAAATCAGCAAATTATTATATATACCGGTCTGTGCCTATATCCTTGGCCGGGACCGGGAGACGGACAGGAGGACCCTGGCCTTCTTTTACGGCTATACTTTTCTGTCCCTGCTGCTGCTGGCGGTTCAGGGGGAGTTTGGGACCCTGCTCCTTTTGCTGCTGGTCTTTTTGTCCCTCCACCTCCTGTTTGTGTCAGACCTTTCCTGGCTGCTGGGGGTGGTTCTTGCCCTGACGGCAGGGGGAGGCATACTGGCTGCCATAGGAAGAAAGCTGACCCAGATGCAGCTGGATGGATCCGGAGCCAGGACAGGAGCCCTGGTCCGCTTTTATCTGGATGCCTATTCAAAGATAAGTAACCGTTTTATCTACTGGCTCAATCCGGAAAAGGACCCGGCCGGGCTGGGCTACCAGCTGCTCAAGGCCAAGGAGTCTATTTTGCTGGGTGGTTTTTTCGGCACTTCCTCTGTGACGGACCTGCCTGTAAAAAGCAGTGACCTGGTCTATCCGGCCCTGATTGAGCGCTGCGGTCTGGTTTTTGCCCTCTTGATTTTCATCGTCTTTAATCTCCTCTGGTTAGAGGAGATGAAGGTATTTATCAGAAAAAAGCAGAGATACCATCAGATTATCGCTGCCGGCTTCGGAACCCTGGTCTTCTACCAGGCCCTAATCATCATTGCCGGCAGCACCGGTCTCTGTCCTTTGACCGGAATTACTCTTCCTTTCATATCCAGCGGAGGAAGCTCCCTTCTGGTATGCTTTATCATGACGGCTTTGATTATTGCCGTCTCGGGTAATATCCCCTGGAAAGGCGGGATGGAAGAATGAAGAAAATGTCATTACTTAAAAGGGCCCAGCTGCTGCAGAGCATTTCCCTGGTTTGTGTCATTTTAATGATTGTAAGCCTGGTCCGGATTTCTGCGGTCCTGCCTGGGGTGTCAAAGGAAGCAGACCAGAAAAAGAAAGCTGCCAGGAATGCCTCCTATGAAAAGGAATACGTAAGAGGGAGTATCCTGGACCGGAATGGGAATGTCCTGGCTTTCTCAGATAAAGCAGGAGGGACCAGGACTTATACGGCTCCCCGGTCCTTTGCCGGGGTCATAGGTTACTGGTCCAAAATCTACGGGACTTATGGCCTGGAGGATACTTTTAATGATGAACTGGTTCACAGTTCCTCTCTGACGGAGAATAAGAGGGGGACTGATATCAGTCTGACTCTTGATCTGGACCTTCAGAAAAAGGCTTACAAGGCCATCAGGAAAATGGAAGCCAGCCTGGTGGTCCTGGACGTCAAAACCGGGCAGATCCTTGCCCTGGCTTCATCCCCGTCCTACGATGCCGGCAGGCTGGAAGAGGACTGGGATATAATAAATGCCACGGAAGGAGCCCTCCTGGCCAACGCCTACAAGAATCCGGTTGTGCCGGGATCGGTCTTTAAGCTGGTTACCTCCACAGAGATCCTGGAGGCGGGCATAGAGGATGAGGAGGTGGATGACCAGGGATCCTACAAGGTCAATGGCCAGACCATACGGAATTATAACGGCAAGGCCTACGGCCGGATCTCCTTTGAGGATGCTTTTATCAAGTCCTCCAATGTCTACTTTATGGACCGGGCAGTCAAGCTGGGGGGAGAGAGCCTGGAAGCTACGGCAAAGCGCTTTCTGCTGGGTCAGGATATCCCGCTTGATTTCACGATGCTCCGGTCTTCCTTCAGTCTGGGAAGCGGAGAGGACAATGTTCTGGCTTCCACGGCTTTCGGCCAGGGGGAGACCATGCTTACTCCTCTTCATATGGCCATGATCACCCAGAGTGTGGCTAATGACGGAGAGATGCTTGAGCCTTATATGATTTTGAAAAAAACAAATGGAAAGGGAAAGGATACCTACACAGGCCAGACCCGGCTTCTGGGCCGGACCATGAGCGAGATGATAGCCTACCGGCTGAAAGATGTAATGACAAAGGCCGGGGAGGCCTATGAATTATCGCTGATTGGTGAGAAAGAGTACCGGATTGCGGCCAAGACCGGGACTGCCCAGCGGGGTGACGGGACCAACAATGCCTGGATGGTCAGTTTCGCCCCGGCAGATGACCCCAGATATGTGGTGGTGGCCTGCCGGCTGAAAACGGATAAGATTGGCAAAAGTATGGCACCTGTCATAGAGGAACTCTATTCCTGGCTGTTGAGGCAGTGACCAATCTGGCAGATATAGTCCTGGAGAGACAGGGAGGGAGAAGGATTCTTTCCTGTCTCGTAGAGGGGCAGCACGGAAGAAGGCATCCGGCTGTCCTTTTTTTCGTCCCCCCTGGCCCTGATCATATCCTCAAAGAGACAGGCCAGCTCCTGGACCAGAAGCTGCTGGCCCTTAAGATCAGGAGACAGATCGTAGGAAAAACAAAGAGAGTAGGAGGGATTGGGGTTCCGCAGGAAGTAATAGCTGCAGGTGTAGTCCACCAGATAGAGCCGGCTGCCCTTTTCCTGAGAGTCCAGAAGAAGGTTGGTCAGGTTCAGGTCCGTGTAGACCAGGCCTTCCCCGAGCAGGAAGGAAAGAAGCCGGCCGGTTTCCATTAAGATACGGAGCATAAGCCGGTTGGACATATGGGGGACCAGGTCCTTTAAGGGGAATCCGGGACACTCTTCCATGCAGAGGACAGACCAGAGCTGGTCCGAGTCCCCGATGACACAGTTGTCCCAGTGACCAAAATAAGCCGGGACAGAAGGATGTTCCACCAAAGACATGGTCTCAAACTCGTCCCGGAAGGCTTCCACCATGTCTTTCCGGGACATGGAGCAGCATTTCCATATGCAGTTGTTCTTATGGCCGGGAGCCCGGTAGATCCGCAGGTCTTTCTTGCGGCGCAGCAGGCTTTCTGCCGTCAGTTCTTGTAAAAACATGAAAACCTCGTCAGTAGATTTTTTATGTGAATCAGTGTATCATATGGGTAATTAATTTGCAACCGGGGCGGGAAGCCCCGGGAGCAGGATGATCCTTACCTGGAGGTGCGGAAATTATGACATGTTATATGTTGAGCGATATCAACAGACGATCCGAGAACCAGGACTACTGCCGGCAGATGGAGATCCGGGTCAACTATGATTCCACAGTCAGGGCCATGGCTGTGGCAGACGGTATGGGCGGCATGGCCGGCGGCGCTTTCTTCTCAGAGCTGGCCGTCAGATTATGGTTTGAGAAGCTCTACCGGAGGGTGACAGACCCGGATTTCTGCGGCAAGGCTCTGGATACCCAGATTGAACTTTTAAAGGATTTTTCCGGCCAGGTCTATGAAGAGCTGGAGCCGGAGATTTATAAGGCAGGACTTGACCGGGGCTACCGTGGAGGGACAACCCTGTCCACGGTCATATCTTTCTGGGATATCTTTATCTTCAGTAATTGCGGGGACAGTCCCATCTATGTAGGAGAGGGCAGGAGAATCAGCCTGGTCAGTGAGGTGCAGAATGTGGCTGAGAGCCTGATCCGTTCCGGCAAGACGGAAAAGGGCTCCATCCTTTATTACCAGACTAAAAACAGGATTTTATCCTACCTGGGGGGAAGGAATGGATGCAGCCCTTCCGTTTCCTTTTTACCTGACAAGAAGGTGGACTGGGTTCTGATGGGATCTGACGGGGCTTTTTCTGACCTGGACAGGGAGGAGATCCGTAAGGCGGCCAGTGAGGGAAAAGAATCCCGCAGGCTGCTCCAGCTCTTTCATAAAGCCAGAGAGCGGGGAGAAGAGGATAACCAGACCGCCATCCTCTATGTCCGGGAAAAGAATGACCGGCCGGTCCGGGATGTGTCTGCGGAAAGACTTTACCGCGAGACCAATGAAGAGAATATGATCCGGGAGGCTAAAGACAAGGAGCCGGAAGAACTGCAGGGTCTGGAGGATGACTGTGCCTATGTGAAGCTGGAGCAGGCTTCTGTGCTGAGGCGTTTCCGCTCCAAACTGCAAAGGGGCAGGGGACGGACCAAAGGGGAGTAAACTATGTATCAGTATTTTAAGGAAGGGGATTTTCTCACCTGGAAGGGAGAAGGAGACTTCCCTGGGGAGGGCCTGGTCCTGAAGATGGTCAGGGAGAATTACCGTTCGGGAACCAAGCAGGCCATGGTAGCTGAGGATATCCGGACCGGAAGAAGGTATTTTCTCAAGATTCTCTTCTGCGAGGACATGGACCGGCTTTTCGTGGAAAAGGAGAGTAAGGTTCAGCTTTATTCCCCTTATATCGTCAGGATATACGGAGGTATGCTGGATGTGGAAGGCCGCCGTTTTATTACCCTGGTGGAATATATTGATGTCCCTGATCTCTCGGATCTGATGAGGCGGAGAGAGACCACCGGGGAGACCTGGCAGGAGAAACTGAGGATCTGTGACCGGATCGCCATGAAGTTTCTCTACGGTATCCGTCATTATATGTCCTGCTATGAGAACGATCCCATTATTCACAGGGATTTAAAACCAGAGAATGTTATGGCGGCCCGGGATGGGTCTGTCGTAAAAATCATAGATTTTGACTGGGTTCACCTCCATGATTCCGTGCTGACCTGCAATCTGCGCAGGGAGCAGAAGGGGACGCCGGGCTATGCGGACCCGGGCTACTGGAATTCCTATGTATGCCGGCCGGAGATGGATATCTATTCTGCGGGCCTGGTCCTTTATTTTATTTATACAGGCAAGCACCATTTCTTTGGAGCAGAGGAGATCAACCGCTATATGGAGGACCCGGACTATGCCTACACCCTCAAGGATATGCCGGGTATTGATCCGGCCCTGACAGGAATCCTGGCCAAAATGATTGCCCCTGAGCAGGACCGTTACCACAGTATCGAGCCGGTTATAAGGGACATGGAGACTTACCTGGAACAGGAAGGCCGTCTGCCTGATTTTCCGGAGCAGCTGGAATCAGAGTCCCAGAGGGACACCATCCGTCTGACTTACAGGGTGGGGGATATCAAGTACAGTCCCTATATCCGCAACTATCGTTTTGTCCCTATTTATTACGGAACCAGGCAGGAAAGAAGTAAGAACGGGCCCTACAGCGGCCATATTCTGTCCTTTTACCGGGTGGATGACCAGGTAAGGGTTCTTCTGCTCCATGAAGACTGCAGGGCTGTCAGCCTGCAGAGGGACAGCCAGGTCACGGAAGGGGATAAATTTCTTTATCATGACACAGAGATAGAAGTACTGCAGATCAGGGGGAGGGACAGGAGATAATGAACAGCTATAACAGTCAGGGGACCGATTATAATCCGTCTCTGCCCGGAAGACTGCGGGAGAAGATGGAAAGCGAGAAGAAGCAGGGACTCAAGCTTTACCTGGACTTTGTCATCGATGGCACTGCCTCCATGTACACCATATTCCCTGCCGTCTATTTTGCAATCATGCATTTTATAGAAAGCCTGGCCCGCTATGAGATTCACCCCATGCTGGGCGCTACCGTCATCCGGGACGAGAAGGGAGGAGAGGAGACGGACCAGTTGCTTTTTGCTGACGGGGAGTCCTTTACAGAGGATGTGACCGAGTTCATGCAGCAGGTCAGGGCCATCAAGCTCTACGGTGGTTCCAATGACGGCCGGGAGTCTGTCCACCATGCCATAGCCTTGTCTGTGGCCAAGTTCCCTTCCCCGGGCAGGAATAAGGCAGTCTTTGTATTTTCTGATGCCTACGGCAGCAATGATTACGAAGAGTATCTGGACTTTCCTTTAGGCCAAGCTGTGTTCTTTACTACTGATGAGCTGAGCCAGGAGGATTTCCGCTTTTGTTTCGTCAGGGAAGACGGGGGCTATGACGAAGAAGCGTCCCCCATGTTTATTTCCATTGAAAAACTGCTGCAGCCGGTCAGTACAGACCTTTTGGATAATGTTGTCAAACCTTTGAAGGATCTTCTGAAGGGAGTGTCCATAGGAATATGATGGAGAGAATTGATACACAGGGACAGACACCCGCAAGCAAGGAGGAGCTCTTTGCCTCCTCCCATCCGGTCATAAAGATGCTCCGGGAGCTTCCCCAGGTCATTTTTCCGGGAGATGAGGGCCGGCTGCCAGACCAGGCCTGTTCCCTCAAGTGCCTTTTTGGCAGGGAGATGATGGACCATTACCACGTGGACAGGCGGCGGCTTTATGCCATGGCTCTGTCCGTGGCTACCCTCCTGGAGGGTTTTCGCCAGAGAAATATCTATCCCGGCCTGCTGGACCTGGAGGACCTGATGACCGACCCGGCCAGCCAGGATTCCCCGGTATATCTGGTCCGCCCAAACCGTTTCCAGCTGCTCTTTTTTGAGCAGGATTATGAGTGGTACCCTGAAGATGAGAGGCTTCTGGGAGACGGGCTTTTTTTTGATGAGGCCAGGCAGCTGCTCTCTGATCAGCGACTGATCTACCGGATTCTCATCGGCTCCTGCAGAGGGAATATCAAGGTTCCTCCGGCCAAGGCAGATGTGGATTACGCCCATGTCTTTTACCAGCAGCTGCCGGACCGGTGGAAGGAAAAGCTGGAGCATCATGAGGTCTGGACCCACCTGCAGATCATTGATGAACTGAAAAAACAGCTGATGCTGGACCAGGCGGAGGCTTCAGCCAAAGCCGGCCCCGGGCCGGTGGAGGAAAAGTTAGAGAGCCGGCCTTCTGGTAATAAGGGACCGCTCTACTGCAGCTTTGTTCTTCTGCGCACCCAGCTCCACCGCCCCTTAGGTCTGGAAAAGATATTTTACCAGCAGCTGGAGGAACTGGAAAATGAGGGAGAGATGACTGGCAGAAGCATAGTGTTCTCTTTTGTTTACGGTGACCAGGTTGTGGAGGCCAGAAACTTCAGGGAGTACCCGGCTGGTTTCCGTTTTGAACTGGCTCAGGACATCAGGGATTACTCTTTTGGCGAAGCCCTGGTCATTGCCAGGGATCTTATGGCGGACCATATGGCCAGACAGCAGGACCATAAGGGAGACTACCGGCTCTATATTTTGCTGGATGGAAGATTTAAGAATGATCAGATTTTAAAGAAAATGGTGGACGATTTTCTGAAGATGAAGAAAGAGGGCCTCAGGATCTTCCTGCTGGAGAGCGGGGAGTGCTACTGTGAGGCGAAGGAGCAGTTATGCCGTTTGCTGGATTGAGAAAATTACATGAGAGGACCATGGAGGCCTACCGGCAGAACCAGGAGGAGAATATGGAGCCCTGGAAGAGGAAGGTCATGGATATCCATGAACAGGCGGACTTTTTATTCTATCTGGAGGAAGGGCTGGAGGAGGACCGGCAGGAGAGAAAGCTCTTGCTCCGGGGCCAACTGGTCAAGGGAGACCCGGAGCCGGGGACCAGGATCTATTTCTTTACCGGCCAAGGAGACCTGATGGGCAGCGGTCTTCTGTGCAGCCGGCCCGAAGAGAAGGAAGCCGAAAGAAAAGGCCTGTTTAAACGAAGGAGAAATGAGATGATTATTCAATTAGTCACTTATCTTGATATGGAGGCAGAATCCATGGATAACCTTGAATTATCTAGGTCTTTTAACAATATTCTCCTGGATGCATCCCTGATTACAGACCGTTTATTTTGAAAATATAGCTTGTAATTAATTCAAAAATAACATACAATAGGAGAAATGCAGTGTCTGTGGGAATGATAAGTTCCGGCAGGAGGCAGAGTTAACTGTTGTTTTGTAATGACGGATGAGTAGGAGGCTGTACTTGTGAAAAAATATAGTGACTTAAGCAGAGAAGAATTATTGGCCCTTCAGGCCGAGTTGAATCAGTTATATGAGGAGGAGAAGGTCCGGGGAAGGAAACTGGATATCTCTCGCGGCAAGCCCGGCAGTGAACAGCTTGACCTTTCCATGCCCATGCTGAATACGATTACAGAGGATTCTGACCTCCATGGGGCTGACGGGACAGACCTGAGAAATTATGGGATCCTGGACGGAATCCCTGAGGCGAAAAAGCTTATGGGACAGGTTATGGGAGCCAGGGAGGACCAGGTAATCATCTTTGGTAACTCCAGCCTCAATATCATGTATGACAGCATTGCCAGGGCAGCCCTTTTCGGCATCATGGGCAGCACGCCCTGGATGAAGCTTGACCAGGTTAAATGGCTTTGTCCGGTTCCCGGTTATGACAGACATTTTGCCATCACAGAGCATTTTGGTATGGAGATGATTTCCATCCCCACCGATGAGAACGGTCCGGATATGGACCTGGTAGAGAAGTATGTCAATAATGATCCGGCAGTAAAGGGTATCTGGTGCGTGCCGGCCTACTCCAATCCCGGCGGTATCGTTTATTCCCCGGAGACCATCAAAAGGTTTGCGGCCTTAAAGCCGGCTGCTGGCGACTTCCGCATCTTCTGGGATAACGCCTATGCCATCCATACCCTCTACGAGGATGAAGACCCGGCTCTTTTAAACATTCTCGAAGAGTGTGAGAAGGCTGGAAATCCGGATATGGTATACCAGTTCTGCTCCACCAGCAAGATCACCTTCCCGGGTGCAGGTATCGCGGCCATGTCCGCTTCCCCTGCCAATATCGCGGATATCAAGTCCCAGATGAAGTGGCAGACCATCGGCCATGACAAGATTAACCAGCTGCGTCATGTCCGCTTTTTCAAAGATTTCGACGGCCTTAAGGCCCATATGAGCAAGCATGCCCAGGTAATCCGGCCCAAGTTTGAGGCAGTACTCCGTATTCTCGACCAGGAGCTTGGCGGACTGGGTATCGCGGAGTGGACCAGACCAAGAGGTGGATATTTCATTTCCTTTAATGCCATGCCGGGCTGTGCTAAGAATATCGTGGCCAAGTGCAAGGAGGCCGGCGTGACCATGACCGGCGCGGGAGCAGCCTACCCTTACGGCCAGGATCCCCAGGATTCCAACATCCGGATTGCCCCGACCCTGCCGCCCCTCTCTGAGATTGAGGAAGCCATAGAGCTCTTTACCATCTGTGCCAAACTGGCGGCCGTGGAGAAATTGCTCGCTTGAAATAATCGGCAAGATGATGTAATATTAAAGATTGTAGGAATAAAATAACAGGATAATGACACTAAGGATAAAAGATATTATTTTATTCTTAGTGTTTTTATTTTGCCTGCCGGATAAGATAAGCAGGTGGAGGAAAGGAAGAAGCTATGGAGAATACGACCATTAAGGATATAGTTAAGGCATGTGGAGGCCGCCTCCTTAGCGGCGATGAGAATAAAGTAATCCGCAATTTTTCCATTGATTCCCGGAGTGGGGATGAGGACAGTATTTTTGTGCCCATCATCGGGGAGAGGGTGGATGCCCACCGCTTTATAGAAGGAGCTCTGGCCATTAACGGGGCTACCTTTACTTCAGAGCATGACCAACCCTTAGAAGGGCCGGCAGGACAAAAACCCTGGGTCCGTGTGGATGACACGGTGGATGCCATGCAGAAGGTGGGGACCTGGTACCGGAACCGGATGAACCTGCCGGTAGTGGCAGTCACCGGCAGCGTGGGTAAGACCACGACCAGGGAGATGATCAGCACTGTCCTGGCTTCCCAGAAAAGAGTTTTCCAGACCAGGGGCAACCAGAACAGTCAGATCGGCGTGCCCCTGACCCTGTCCCAGATCAGCAGCCAGGACCAGCTGGCTGTCCTGGAGATCGGTATGAGTGAGCGGGGACAGATCGAGAAGCTGACTACCATGATAAGGCCCAATATTGCCGTGGTGACCTTAATCGGAGTCAGTCATATCGCCCAGCTTAAGACCCAGGAGAATATCTGCCTGGAAAAGATGGATATCGTGAAAGGCCTGCAGGAGGACGGCCAGGTCTTCCTGAATGGAGATGACCATTTCCTGGCCCCTTATAAAGAAAAGCTTTCTTACCCTGTCTGGCTTTATGGCCTGGGTGACCACTGTGACTACAGGGCGGAAAATATCTCTGTGAAAAAGGGAAAGACCTATTTTGA
Source organism: Lachnospiraceae bacterium UBA7026 (assembly GCA_002494165.1). Lineage (GTDB taxonomy): Bacteria > Bacillota > Clostridia > Lachnospirales > Lachnospiraceae > Anaerobutyricum. The sequence goes on from DLBH01000018.1 coordinate 23,012, forward strand.
CTTTCTTTATGAGGACAAGCGCCTGCCGGTAGAACTTTCTTCCTTAGGTGAGCACAATGTCCGCAATGCCCTGGCCGGTCTTGGCATCGCCCACAGGATGGGCCTGGACCTTGATAAGGCGGCCCTGGCTCTTAAAGACTTTTCCGGCCAGCGTCTGAAGATCCTCTACACAGACCGGTGTACCCTGATCGATGATACCTATAATGCCAGCCCTGATTCCATGAAGGCCAGTGCCAAGGTTCTTTCTGACATGGAAGATGTCAGGGGAAGACGGGTGGCCGGCCTGGCGGATATGCTGGAACTGGGGGACAAGGAGAAAGAGTACCACTACCAGGTGGGCAGCTATCTGGCCGGACTCAGACTGGATGAGGTGGTCCTTTATGGTGACCTGGCCCGGGAGATTGAGAGGGGTATAAAAGACCACAACAAGACCATGGCTGTCAGATGGTTTGAGGACAGGGAGTCTATGAAGGATTATCTGATGGAAAGCATTTGCCCGGAGGATGTCCTGCTCTTAAAGGGGTCCAACGGCATGAAATTAAGTGAGATCGTCAGTGCGCTGACGGCGAAATAGATGGCTGACCAGCCGATAGTTAACGGAGATGACATATGGAAGGACAGACTTACAACGGAAACAGTATAGATATTCTTGAGGGTCTGGAGGCCGTCAGGATGCGGCCCGGCATGTACATAGGCTCGGTGTCGACCAGGGGACTCAACCATCTGATCTATGAGATTGTTGATAACTCTGTCGATGAGCACCTGGCCGGTTTCTGTGACCATATCACAGTGATCCTGGGAGAGGACGGTACGGCCACCATCCGGGATAATGGCCGTGGAATCCCGGTGGGCATCAATGAGAAGACCGGTCTGCCCGGGGTGGAGGTAGTATTTACCATGCTCCATGCAGGAGGCAAGTTCGGCGGGGAGGGCTACAAGATTTCGGGAGGCCTCCACGGTGTGGGTGCCTCTGTGGTCAATGCTCTTTCTGTCTGGCTGGAGGTAAAGGTCCAGTCTGACGGCAAGGTCTATGAGCAGATGTTTGAGAAGGGCCATACCGTGGCTCCTTTAGAAGTGATTGGGACCTGTAAAAAATCAGATACCGGGACCTCGGTGACCTTCCTGCCCGATGGGGAGATCTTTGACAAGACCTATTTTAAGGCCAGCTCCATCAAAAGCCGGCTCCATGAGACGGCCTATCTGAATCCCGGCCTCTATATTCATTTTGAAAACCACCGGCCCGGCGAGGAGGAGGAAGTTCTTTTCCACGAGCCTGACGGCCTGGAAGCCTATGTCAGGGACCTGAATAAGGGCAGGCAGACCGTGGGTGACCTGGTGTATTTTCATAAAAAGGTGGATGAGATTGAGGTGGAAGCCGCCTACCAGTTTGTGGATGAATTCCAGGAGACCATCCTGGGCTTTTGTAATAATATCTGCACCATGGAGGGCGGTACCCATATTACCGGTTTCAAGACCAAGTTTACCCAGGTTATGAACCAGTATGCCCGGGAGATCGGGGTTCTCAAGGAAAAAGATAAGAATTTTACAGGAGCGGACGTCCGTAATGGTATGACGGCTGTCCTCTCCATCAAACATAAAGAGCCCCGTTTTGAGGGGCAGACCAAGACCAAGCTGGATAATCCTGATGCGGGCAAGGCGGTCAGTGAGGTGATGGGAGAGGAACTGGTCCTCTACTATGACCGGAACTTAGAAGACCTGAAAAAGGTCCTGTCCTGCGCGGAGAAATCGGCAAAGATCCGTAAGGCTGAGGAAAAGGCCAGGACCAACCTGATCAGCAAGTCCAAGTTTTCCATCGACACTAATGGCAAGCTGGCCAGCTGTGAGAGCCGCAAGCCGGAGGAGTGCGAGGTATTTATCGTGGAGGGAGACTCGGCCGGCGGCTCGGCCAAGACGGCCAGAAACCGGCGGACCCAGGCCATCCTGCCCATCCGGGGCAAGATCCTCAATGTGGAGAAGGCTTCCATGGACAAGGTCCTGGCCAACGCGGAGATCAAAACCATGATCCATACCTTTGGCTGCGGATTTTCCGAGGGCTACGGCAATGACTTTGATATCTCTAAGTTACGCTACCATAAGATTGTCATCATGACCGACGCGGATGTGGACGGAGCCCATATTGCTACCCTCCTGCTGACCTTTTTCTACCGCTTTATGCCGGACCTGATCTACCAGGGACACATTTACCTGGCTACGCCGCCCCTCTATAAGGCCATACCCAAAAAGGGCAAGGAGGAGTACCTCTACGACGACAGGGCTTTAGAGAAATACAGGAAGACCCACAAGGGCAGCTTTACCCTGCAGCGCTTCAAGGGTCTGGGTGAGATGGATGCCGACCAGCTCTGGGAGACGACCCTGAACCCGGAGACCCGGGTCCTCAAGCAGGTGGAGATCGAGGACGGCCGTCTGGCCTCTGAGGTCACATCCATGCTTATGGGCAGCCAGGTTCCTCCCAGGCGGGAGTTTATCCATAGCCATGCCCAGGATGCGGACATTGACCTTTAAATAGAATTCATATTTGCAAGTGGAGTGATAGATAATATGTCGGAACAGATCATAAAAAGTGAGTTTTCTGAAGTGATGCAGAAATCCTATATTGATTACGCCATGAGCGTCATCTGCCAGCGGGCCCTGCCCGATGTCCGTGACGGTCTCAAGCCGGTGCAAAGAAGGGTTCTTTACGCCATGCAGGAGCTGGGTCTGTCGGCGGACAGGCCTCATAGAAAATGTGCCCGTATCGTGGGAGATACCATGGGTAAATACCATCCCCACGGTGACAGTTCCATCTATGATGCCCTGGTGGTCATGGAGCAGGAATTCAAAAAGGGGATGCCCCTGGTGGATGGCCATGGTAATTTCGGGTCCATTGAAGGAGACGGGGCGGCGGCCATGCGTTATACAGAGGCCAAGCTGCAGAAATTCACCCAGGATGTCTACTTGAAGGATATGGATAAAAATGTGGTGGATTTCCAGCCTAATTTTGATGAGACGGAGAAGGAGCCGGTGGTTCTGCCGGTCCGGATTCCCAACCTCCTTGTCAATGGGGCAGAGGGTATCGCCGTAGGTATGGTGACCAACATTCCTCCCCATAATCTGGGAGAGGTCATTGACGGAACCATAGCCTATGTGGATCATCCGGACATCACTACAGACCAGTTGATGGAATATATTCCGGGGCCGGACTTTCCTACAGGGGGAAGGGTGGTTAATCAGAAGGATATAAAAGAAATCTATGAGACCGGCAGCGGCAAGCTCAAGCTCCGGGGGAGGCTGGAATTTGAGCCGGCTAAGAAAAGGTCCATGAGGGACAAGTTGGTAATCACAGAGATTCCCTATACCATGATTGGAAGCGGCATCGCCAAGTTTATCTCCGATGTGGTAGGCCTTATCGAGAACAAAACTATCAGCGATGTGGTAGACATTTCCAATGAGTCCTCCAAGGAGGGTATCCGGATCGTTCTGGAGCTTAAGAAGAACGCCGATGTGGACAGGCTTAAAAACATCCTTTACCGGAAAACCAAGCTGGAGGATACCTTCGGCGTCAATATGCT
>DLBH01000033.1 GCA_002494165.1 Lachnospiraceae bacterium UBA7026
TCCTACAGTAAGTTTACGCTGTCAAGTATAGTTTTTACTATGGACATCCATTCCGATTTTGAGTATTCTATTCATAGGTGACCTCCTTTTGTATGCGGTAATCCCTGTTACCATTGATCTTTTCAATCTTTAGTATACAGGTAAATCCACGTTGCTACAAATGTGAGGTCACTTCATATTATCTAATCTGCTCTCTAATCTGGTTTCTAATTTGCTCTCTAATCTGGTTTCTAATTTGCTCTCTAATCCGTTCCTTAATTGCTATCTAATATGGAAAAGGAAAATCCCAACTGGCAGGACTGCCCTTTCAGACAGCCTGCCAAGGCTGGGATTCATAGGTTTCATATACTGTATGATTGTGTCCGGGACGGTCAGTCTGTACTCCTAATCTTCTCTCATCTGCTTTAAGGTAAGAAAGGCTGCACCCATCTCTTCTTTGACCAGCCGGTTTTTCAGCTGGTACTGCTTCAGATAAAAGTCATGGGTAGCCGGATCCGGCTTGAACTCATTCTTGATATGGATATTTCCGGTGAGGGCTCCAGCGATGTCTTCCACGTCTCCCACGGCATAGGCCCCGAATACACAGTTGGTCATCACGGCCCCAGCCGCATTTTCCAAGGTGACGGTTCTGCTGTCAAGCATGTCCGCCTTCATCTTATTCCACATATTATCCCGGCTGCCACCCTCGGTGATAGTGATCCGGCTCAGGTCAATGCCGGCAGCCCGGTAGAGCTCGGTGATCTCCATATAGTCATAGCCGATGGCCTCCAGCACCGCTCTCCAGAGGGTGAACTGGTCTGTGTCCATAGTCATGTTGAGGAAGCATCCCGTGGCGTCAGCGATATCATTGTTGCCCCCGGTCAGATAGGGCAGGAAGAGTACCCCGTTGGAGCCTGCCGGCACCTTCTCCCTGGAATTATCTTCCAGATCCCTGTAATAGGAACCGTCCTCAGCCTTCTGGCAGATATTATCCTTGTACCAGCGCAGGGCCAGACCTCCGGTTCGGATGTATCCCCAGTAAAAATAAGTATCGGGCAGGGATCCACTGTTAAAGATCAGCCCTGTACCGGGCTTGGAAAGCTCCGGTATGATCCCCCTGGTGGAAACGCAGAACATGGAACAGGTTCCCGCCACATCCACTGCCTGGCCGGCCTTCATATTGCCGCTGCCGATCATGGACTGCATGGTGTCTCCGGCACCGCCGCAGATTGCGATTCCCGCCGGGAAGCCGGTCTGTTTTGCGATCTCCTCGGTCAGATAACCTACCACATCCCAGGGCTTGACAATCCGGGGCATCATGGATTCAGGAATCCCCAGGATATCCAGCTGGTCTTTGGACCAGCATTTGTCCTCCACCTTGTAACCCAGTCCCCATCCGGACATGGTTCCCCAGTCTATGAACATCTGGTCACCCTTAAGGCCGGCCAGGTGGGCCAGAACATAGGGGGCGTCATGGACAAACTTCACTCCCTTTTCCCGGAAGCCTTCCACATTATTAAGGAACCAGCGGGCAAACATGGCCGGGAACATACAGTTGGCCTCCGCGTTGCCCGTCTCTTTCTGCCAGATGTCAAGGCCCATGGCATTGATGGCGTCAGCATCCTCCTTAGTCCTGGAATCCAGGTAATTGATATAGGGTGTGATGGCATTACCTTCCGCGTCCACGCCACAGATTCCACAGATGATCCCATCACCCATGATAGACCGGACCTTGCTGACATCCAGGCCCTTCTCCTTCATCTGGTCAGCACAGTCCTTCATGCCCTTTATAGTTAGCTGCAAATACTCGTCAACATCCATGCTGACCCATCCCGGCTCGGGATAATTCAGGGTTGTGGGGGAAGCGGACTGAACCAGACAGTTCATATCCTCATCGTATACAGCAACTTTGACACTCTGTGTTCCTGCGTCAAATCCAATGTAATATCTGCTCATCGTCTTCGTCCTCCTTATCCAGTGACATTTTTTAAAACAGTATTTTAAACGGACATCAAGACCCCTGTTTCTTTTACTCATGAGGACTTTATTCCATGTCCTCTTCTCGATGGCTTCCAGTCTAAAAAAGCGTCCATTTGCGGACTCTCACGGCAAAGCCGGTCACACAGTGACATAATTCCTATAACGCCAGACCACATCCCCCGGAGGGTTTTTAAATCCTGGGAAATCAACGAATATCCTATGATTTAAAAAAACCCCGGATAAATCCGGGGACTGAAAGCATATTACATCCGCTAAGAGAGACGTCCATAAGGGTATCCTGGGAAAAGGAAAGCCGCTGCTTACCAGTCCCAGGCCGCTGTCTGTGCGGCCGCCGCCCCTGTCATGAATCTATCATCTCTCCACTTCTCTCATCCAGACTCTACTGTCGGCCCCGGAATCTCACCGGATCATGCCAATCGGCTCGCGGGCTCACGTCATCTGCTTTTTCCAGGCATATGACATACACCGCCGGTCGGGAATTACACCCTGCCCCGAAGTTCTGATATCCAATTCCTGTCTATTATAACTCAATATAATTTATATTACAATGCCTTTCAACAATACTTATCAATTACAACAGAAGCAAAGCCCTGGAGGCTGACCCCGGGGCTTATTCCAGCTTCAGACTGGGTGCGCAGTAATACTGGTAGTCCTTGAGCTTACAGTAATTCTTAATCCTTTTCAAAACCAGCTTACTGGGAGCATACTCAAGCAGGTAGACCCTGTAGCCTTCCGTCTTTACCTTCTCCAGGTATTCCTTCAGGATAGCCGTCTCCTTGGCCTTCTGCTTGTGGTAGGTCGCATCATCAAAATCAATCCTGGTAAAGACTTCCTCCTGGTTGACCGCGTCAAAAAGGTCCTGGCTCCCATCCATGGTAAAGGTGGAGGTCACAAATTCCTTGGCCCCGTTAATGATCACCTCAGTATCCATGGTTTTAATCCTATTCAGGATGGAACAGATTCCATCATAGATTCCCTTTTCGGGATAATAATGATAAACATCCAGGTTATCCACAAAAAATCCATCATAGCCCTGGGCCTTAATTCTTTCCGCCAGTTCAACACAACAGTCCTGCCATTCCTTTTGGGACACGTCAATCCAGTATTCATCGGGCCAGTCCCTGTAATTCTCCAAAGCCATATCTTTAAAGTCTTTATAATAAGGGCGGAAGGTCTCTATAGTGCCCACATTCAGATAAGCATAAACGGTCTTACCCTTGTCATGGAGCTTTATCACATCCTGCTCGGTAAATTCCGTTGGTTCTATCACTACGGTGTTATAGGGCTCCAGCCGGCTTATTTTATCACGGTCAATACCAATAAACACTCCATAATCCTTAGTCTTAGAGGCTTCCCGGTCCCTTGTACTCTGGGCTTCCTGGCCGCTACTCTTGCCACTGCAGGCCACCAGAAGCAGCATTAGTAAACCCATGAAAATACAATATATCTTTTTCACCCTGTCTCCTTTCCTGTCCAGAGCAAATGGTCCCCATCAGCCGGAGAAACCATCACCCTGATATTAAGCCGAAACAATCGTCCCCTTTACTATATAGAAACAAGCACCCCAAGGGAAACGAGCAGCTTCATTCCATATAGAAAACGTTGCTTTCGTAAATTATGTCAAAACAATTGTCCCCCCATATTAACAGGAAATTGTGTTTTAATTATATCCATTTCTCCATCCATCGTAAAAGATCCCTGTAAACGGTTTCCCTATCCGATTCGTTGAGCAGCTCATGCCGGTCATCTTTATAGAGCTTGCCCTGGATATGTCTGATTCCGGCCTGGGCGTAGGCCTGATAGGCTGCAATAACCTGCCTTCCATTGCCCCCCACCGGGTCCTTAGCCCCGGATACCAGCAGAAGAGGAAGACTTTTTGGTATTTTTTTCATATTCTTCTTTTTTTCCATAAAAAGGATGCCCTTAAACATATTGTAATAGCCGTTGATGGTGAAGCTGAAGGCACTCTTAGGATTACTGCAGAATTCTGCCGGCACACTCTCCACCTTGGAAAGCCAGTCCACAGGTGTCCGGTTTGGCTTAAACTGACGGTTATAATTGCCAGAGGTCAGAAGGGTTATGATCTTGCTGCGATGGTGCCAGCCCATTAAGAAGGCCAGGAACCTGCAAAGACCCATACCAAAAATAATGGAAACGGGTGCGGGAAAACCAGTACCCATGATGATGGCTCCGGCCAGTCCTTCCCCGTGCAATTCAATATACTGGCCCACCAGGAAGGAACCCATACTGTGGCCCAGCATAAAATAAGGGGTCTCAGGATACCGCTGCTGCAGCTCTCTCCGCAGCCGGTGGATATCCGCTATGACACAGTCATTACCGTTTCTTTTGGCAAAAAAACCATACCGGCTCTGGTCCATAACCGACTCCCCATGGCCCAGATGATCATTTCCCGCCACAAGAAAGCCCCTGCTGGCAAGAAAAGTGGCAAACTCCTCGTAACGTTCTATATATTCTGACATACCATGGCAGATCTGTAGGATCGCCCTGATTTCCGGCTGGTCTCCTGCCGGCTTCCATATTCTCCCATGAATGATGGTCATCCCATCGGCAGACCGGTATCTGATCTGAGACCTGACTACCTTTACGTTTTCTAACTCCTTTATTCTCACAGTCATACTATCATCTCTTTCTTTCATCTTTCAGGGCTGCAGGTCCAGGCTGTCAGTCCGCAACTCAAAACCAGCCATGGGCCTCACAGGCCTTGTATATACCGTCATCGACATTTCTCTCCGCCACATAGTCAGCCCTGGCCTTCAGTTCTTCGCATCCATTTCCCATGGCAATCCTGTAAAAGCGGTCATCAAACATATTCACGTCACCAATATCGTCTCCGAAGACAACCACATCCTCCGGCTCTCCTCCTACATACTCAAGCATGCGGAGAATCCCCTGATTCTTGGCGTCCGGCTGAAATAGCAGGTACTCAGGTTCAAAGCGTTTGTAGCCTAGGGTATCCCTGAGGGTCAGCCTGGCCTCCTCTTCCTCAGGAATAGACACATACATTTTATAGATGGACTTGGCCTCCACCGGGTCAAACTGGTCGTCGATGATGTAGGTGGTCGGCTCCTTTCTGATTCCCGCCTGTTCTATAAAGTTAAAGTTGCTGGCATAGACCTTTTTGGAATCATCCAGGGCCACCAATACACCATATCCCAGGGACATGGCCTGGCGGTAGAGAGCCAGGGACCGCTCCCTCTTCATAGGCCGGTTCTCTCTCATCTCCCCCTCAAAATAGATTCCATGGCCCCCGTTGCAGACCATATTCTCAAAATCGTGCTTCCTGGCAAAGGGAATTGCCTTGTATGAAGCCCTTCCCGTAGCGATGGAGACAAAATGTCCCGCCGCCCTGAGCTTGTCGAGGGCTTCCTTGGCCGAAGCTACAATCTGCCCGGTATTTCTGTCTGTTAAAGTGCCATCAATATCAAAGAAAAAATATTTCTTCTCCATACTGACACCTCCTTTCCCCATATATTTATCAGTAAAGCAGCTTCCTGCTGCTGATCTGCTAACCCGCTGTCCTCCCGCAGGCTGGTCCCATCAATTTTCATCCCGGGAATCCTTTTCTTCCGTTTTCTCTCCTGCAGACCTCCATATTTTTTAAGCAGACCTCTTTAGCCGGCCCGGCATCATTCCTGTCAAAGGACAGCTGCAGCCAGGTCCTTTACTACCTCCCCTGCTATGATCAGGCCTGCCACCGCCGGTACAAAGGCGGTACTTCCCGGCAGGGTCCGCTTCCGGCTGCCTGTCTCCCGGCCGGCAGATGAGAAACCCGCCTCTGTCCCAGGCCCACTGCCGCTGGCAGACTCCGGCCAGTCCCACATGGGTGTCATGGGTTTCTCCTTAGAATATACCACCTTTAGGTGGTCTATTCCCCTTTTCTTTAATTCTCTTCTCATCACCCTGGCCAGGGGGCAGACTGAAGTACTGTAGATATCAGCCAGTTCAAAGGCGGTGGGATCCAGTTTATTGCCGGCTCCCATGGAGGAAATGATTCTGACCCCTGCTTCCCGGGCCTGTTCCACCAGACTGATCTTCCCGGTCACCGTGTCAATGGCGTCAACCACATAATCATACCGGGAAAAATCAAACTGGTCCCTGGTCTCCGGCAAGTAAAAGGTCTTGTAGACATGGACTCTGGCACCGGGATTGATATCCAGGACCCGGTCCCTGGCCACATCAACCTTATAACAGTCCAGAGTGCTGTGGAGGGCATGGATCTGGCGGTTGAGATTGGTCAGGCTGACCTTATCATTATCAATAAGATCCAGGGTCCCGATCCCGCTTCTGGCCAGGGCCTCCACAGTATAGCCTCCTACCCCGCCGACACCAAATACCGCAACCCTGGCTTCTGAAAGCTTCTTTATATTTTCTTGTCCCAGGAGCACCCCCGTCCTGAAAAACTGGTCATGCATGGCCAAACACCTCTCTTCAGCACTTTTTAATAATCCTTCACTTAAACCTATAGTTTGCTTGTCCGGACTTATTATATCAAGAATATTTTATCGCCTGAAAATCTATAAAGAAAAGCCGGGCTCTCGCTCCCGGCTTTTGCTTATTGAGCTGTCTTCTCATCCTGCCGCCGGACAGAACATGGAAATTCCCAGTGGAAAAAGCTTATTTTACAGGCACGCAGTGCTTGTTGTTGATTTCCTCCACCTTTTTCACCCGGCGCACATACTTATCAGCCGTAAGGGCGTCTGTAGTCATATAAGTTTTCACAATCTCAGAAGCAATCATGCTGCCGATGATCTTGGCTCCTAAACAGAGTACATTGGCATCATTATGCTGTCTGGCCAGCATGGCACAGAAGGGATCCTGGCAAACACAGGCATATATGCCGTTAATCTTGTTGGCAATCATAGCACTGCCGTAACCGACGCCATCCACAAAGATTCCGCGGTCACATTCCCCCCTGGCTACAGCAAGAGCTGCCGGATAGACAAAATCAGACAGGTCACAGGATTCCTCGTTATAGGTACCAAAATCTTTCACTTCATGGCCGGCCGATTCCAGATAGGCCTTGATCTCTTCCTTCATTTTAGTCCCCGCATGATCGTTAGCCATAGCAATTATCATAGTCATTACCTCCCTAAGCAATTAGTATTATGATATTACTATATCACAAAGCAGTCCTTTGGAAAATATTTCTTTCCTGAACTTACCCTCTTCTTCTTTCAGGAAATCAGCAGAATATCCGGCGGAACAAGACCGGACAGCAGGCATAAGCATCTTTCAAAAGAAGCCGGCAAAGCTGAAGTCCAGATATGAATATTTCCAGTGTAATTGGGGTAATTTTCTGTTCTTTTTTAAAAATCAATGCCATTTTTTCTACAATGGTGTATTATATAGATAAGCAATAAAAAGATATGGAGGTAATCATATAATGAAATCAACTGTACAGGATTTAATTGAACGCCGCAGCTGCCGTTCTTATAAAAAAGACCAGATTACGGAGGAGGAACTTTACTCCATTCTCTGTGCCGGCATTTACGCTCCCACAGGTATGGGAAAGCAATCCCCTGTCATCGTTGTCATGCAGGACCCTGAAGATATCGCAGCCCTGTCTAAAATGAACGCTGATATCATGGGCGTATCCACTGATCCCTTCTACGGTGCCCCGACAGTTCTGATCGTTCTAGCTAACCCGGACCTGCCTACCCACGTGGAAGACGGTTCCCTGGTTATAGGCAATATGCTTAACGCCGCCAGTTCCATCGGCGTAGGTTCCTGCTGGATTCATCGGGCCAGACAGGAATTTGAATCAGAGGAGGGCAAGGCCCTGCTGAGAAAATGGGGAGTGCCGGAGAACTATGTAGGCATCGGCCACTGTATCCTGGGTTACCGGGACGGCGAAAAGCAGGCTGCAGCACCCCGCAAGGAAGACTATATCATCCGGGCCTGAAGTCCGGCTCCCTCAAAACAAATACCAGAATCCGACAGGGCAGTCCCTCTTAGCTTGTATAAAAAGGGACCTCTCCGGCTGAATTAAAAAGGGATGGAACCTGAGCCTTTAAGGCTCTTGTCCCATCCCTTTTTTCTGCATGCTTCTGCCGGTCATACCGGCTTCAGCTATTCTCCTTTCAAGTCCTGCCTATACATAAACTCCAGGCCAGTCCGGGACCGCTTACAGTCCCTCACTCTGTCAGGGCCTGCTTATACCCCTTCAGCGGCACATTCCCGAAGCTTGCGCTTGGTCTCTTCGCTGACCTTGGCGGGCATAAGAACTTCCACTGTCACATACTGGTCACCGGTCTTATCCTTTTTCTTAAGGGCAGGCATCCCCTTACCCTTGAGTCTGATCTTAGACCCGGCCCTGGTTCCCTCCCGGATCTTACAGTTAACCGGGCCATGGAGTGTGTCTACCGTGACCTGCCCACCCAGAATCAGGGTGGAGTAGGGAACTCTGACTGTGGAATAGATATCCTTTCCCTTTCTCTCAAAAACAGGATCTTCCGCCAGTTCAACTTCCAGCAGCAGGTCTCCGGCCTTGCCTCCGTTTTTTCCCGGATAACCCTTGCCGGCCAGACGGACCTTGCCTCCCGAAGCAATCCCCGCCGGAATATGAACCTTCAAAGTCTGACTGGCCCCAGTATGGTCTGTGTACTCGATCATCCTGTCACAGCCTGTGGCCGCCTCTCTAAGAGCAATCTGGATCTGGGCATGGACATCCTGTCCCTTCTGACTGAAAGTCTGTCTCTGCCGGCCGCCTGTCTGACCACGGAAGCCATTGAAACCGCCGAAACCATTCCTGCCGCTGTAATAAGCTCCCGATTGTCCTCCGAAAAAGCTGCCAAAGAGGTCATCTAAATCCACATCGCCCTGGCCTCCGCCTCCCGGATTAAAATGGAACTCCCTGTACTGGAAATTATCATTGTCTCCTCCGGCCTGCCGGAAAGGGCCGCCTCCATATTTAAACCACTCTTCGGGCCTGGGATTGCCACTGTCGTCAAAGGCATCATAACCATACTGGTCATATAATTTCTTTTTTTCCTTATCATTTAATATATTATAGGCCTCGGAAACCTCTTTAAAATGCTCTTCCGCCTTGCTGTTTCCCGGATTAGTATCCGGATGATACTTCTTTGCCAGCTTTCTGTAGGCTTTCTTTATGGCTGCCTCATCCGCGTTCCGGGAAATGCCGAGAATCTCATAACAGTCTTTTCTCTTAACCATGATAAGCCTCCTTCCCATATCATATCTGCGTTATCTGTGTCCTATATCCTGCCTTTCCTGCCGGCAGGTGACACTGCAGAGCCCGTCATCTTCACGAAAGAGGACTGAAATTCCTATGAATAACAGCCCTCCAACTTAAAATCTGCACAATCACTTTTGTTCTATTTGAAATATAACATCTAATACAGATATTGTCAATCTTTATTTATTCTTTTTTTACCGCTTTTTTCAGGATATTTTCCCTAATTCCGGTAACGGGGGCCCGGGGAGTCAGATAGATCCAGTTCTGTCATAATCAGACCTTCTTCCCGGTCCGCTTTCACAAGCAGACTGCCATCGGATCCAGCCACCAGGGACCTGCCGGCAAAGTCCATCTCTCCTTCCGGACCGGTCCTGTTACACATGGCAAGACAGCTGCCGCTCCAGTAGGCCTGCACACGCATCTCCCACTCAAAGAGCTCAAGAGGTTCCTCCGTGCAATTAGCCGCAGGAACCAGAATCAGCCGGGCTCCTTTCTCTGCCTCAGTCCTGATACTTTCCGGGAAATGTCTATCGTAACAAAGCACGATACCCATGGGACCGAACTCTGTGTCAAATACGTGGAAACCCTCCTCTGAGCCATCATAGTAATCTGTCTCATAAAAGTGCCTGTTCCCGGCAATATGGACCATTTTCTGGCAGCCCAGAATCTGTCCCTTCCTGTCGATGAGAAGACTGACATCGTAAGCCTTACCGTCCTGCTCCAGGTAAAAATTGGGAACTGCCATAATGCCGTAGTCGGAGCACTGGCGGCAGAAACTTTGAACCAGATCGGAATCAAGATCAGTCAATGCTGTCACCTGACGCAGTTTATCTTTTACAGGCCCACTGCCCTGCTCATTTTCCTGCTCTCTGCCCTTAAGCTGCCCTTCTTCTTTAGCCTGCTCCTTGTCCTGGCCGCAGGCCCATAGCTCTGCCAGGTCTGCCTTCCTGTACTGGGGGAAAAACCGGGTCAGGCAAAGCTCCGGAAACAGGACCAGATCAGCTCCCCTCTCGGCAGCCTCCTTCATCATATGGAAACATTTCCCCCTGTTTTTCTCCTGGTCTTCCTCCATGGTCATCTGGGCCATGGCCAGATTCAGGGTTCTGCCAGGGGCCGGTCCTTCCAGTTCGGAAGGATCAAGACCGTCTGCCTCCGCAAAAGAATAGCTGCCGGTGAGATAGCCTTTTAAAAAGGCTCCCGCCAGACTGCCCTTCTTGATCTCATGCAGGGCCTGGTCTCTGTCAAACCAGCGCCAGGAATCGATCTCCCTGTTGGGCCTGGGCTCGGTCCCGGCTACGGTCACCGTAAAATTCAGCATCAAAGTATTGGAGGGAGCAAAATAATGGCTGTGGTTAAAGCGGGCTTTCACTACATCCAGGCCCATCTCTTCCTTCACCTCCCGGACTGCGGCATCCTCCGCGTCCTCACCCTTATTGACATAGCCGGCCACGAGAATATAGTGGGGCTTGCCATACTGCCTGATCAGAATAATCTTTGACTGGTCCTCGTTGGTCACAATCATGCTCACGGCAGTATTGAAAACCGGGAACCTGTACTGGCGGCAGTGGTCACAGTAGGGAACCATACCTTCCCCGTCCAGATACTTTTTCCGGAGTCTTGCTCCACACTCCATACAATGCTTCATTATTTTTCCCTCCCGTCCCGGATCTCTATCTTGTATCGCCTAAATGACTTCTCCTGCTGTCACCGGTCAGGACTCGGAACCTTTTGCCGCTTCCTGCCGGGGAACAGATTCAGCCATGCATTCTCCTGTTTTTCTCTCTGAGGGTAACCAGGCCATAGTAGGCAAGCAGGGCCAGGGCAAAGCTTATGGCAAGGCTTTCCGTAGCCTTATCCTGCCGGTCAGTGGACTGGATTTCAGAGCTCATAACCTGCTCTGGAACAGCAGCCTTATCACTGTCAGCGACCTTACTTTCCTTACTCTTTCCGGCTTCCTGTTCAGCCTGTTCCATCTGACGTCTGGCATCTGCGATGGCAGCCTCCAGTCTCCTCTTAAGATTCAGATTATAGACCTTTTTCTGCAAAGTGAAAAAACTGTCCTTTTTACCGGTACATCTCAGCTCCTTGCCTTTGCGGACATTGGCAGCCGCAATCTCACTGCTGCCCTTTTTAGTCAGTCCCAGATACTTAGCGATTCCTCTGGCGTCAGCCTCCGCCAGCTTCTTAATCTTTTCCTTGGAAGAGAGCACCAGCTCATAATCTTTTTTGCTGTCCATAAAACAATGTTCAACCAGGATAACCGGGAAATCATAGAGCATACCATCCCGGATCAAACCATAGTAATCTGCCAGGGATCCGTCTTCATAGCGGTCTCCTTCGGCAGAAGCCCTCCTGACCAGACCCTGGTTGGTAAGTCCCAGGCCTTCCAGTTCAGCAAGGATACTCCTGGCCAGCCGGTTCTCTTCTGTTACCAGCTCAGTCTTATAGCTTCCCTTGCGGGCAACCAGCACGCTGCTTCCATGATCATAGAGACAGCTGGGATCATAGGCATCACAATGGAGGCTGATCATCAGGTCCGCCTTCTGCTTTCTGGCAATCCTGGTCCGTTTGTGGATACCAACAAACTTGTCCTTATCTCTGGTCAGTCCCACAACTACATTATCATAGGTCTGAAGTTCAGCTGCCAGGGCCTTGGCAATTTTCAAAGCTACCTTTTTCTCTGATGTGCCAAAACCTCCGGCTCCGGAGTCGTCACCTCCATGGCCGGGGTCCAGCATAATTCTTATGGTAACGTCATCCTCGCTGAGAGCCTCCAGCTGTCTGCTGGCTGTTTCAATTGTCTCTTCCGGTGTCATGGCTGTCTCTGCCGCCGGGGCCGCTGTTGTGGTTGCTGCCGCCGGGGCCGCC
>DLBH01000001.1:0-1540 GCA_002494165.1 Lachnospiraceae bacterium UBA7026
CATTATTTATCGCTCCCTTCCTTGGTATCCTTTGCAGGAAGTACTTCACCGTGATAGATCCACACCTTAACACCAACCTTACCATAAGTTGTGTTGGCCTCTGCGAATCCATAGTCAATATCTGCTCTCAGGGTCTGCAGCGGGATGGTTCCCTCACTGTAGAACTCAGTACGGGCCATATCAGCACCGCCAAGACGGCCGGCACACATAGCCTTGATACCGAGAGCGCCGTTTCTCATGGTCCTCTGCATACAGGACTTCATGGCACGACGGAAGGAAATACGGTTCTCAAGCTGCTGGGCAATATTCTCTGCTACGAGCTGAGCGTCTTTGTCCACGTCAAATCTCTTAACCTCTTTGATCTCGATGATAAGCTTCTTGTCAGTGAGCTTCTGAAGCTCCTTCTTAAGCTCCTCGATCGCAGAACCACCACGGCCGATAACGATACCCGGCTTAGCGGTGTGGATGATAATCTTCATACGGTCAGAAGCGCGCTCGATCTCAGTTCTGGAAATGCCAGCTGTAAATAAACGCTTTTTGATATAATTTCTGATTTTGTTATCTTCAACAAGATAGTCTGCAAAATCTTTCTCTGCATACCATCTGGAATCCCAATCCTTAATGATTCCGACTCTTAAACCATGAGGATTAACTTTCTGTCCCATCTTAAACCTCCTTATCTCTCATCCAGGATAACTGTGATATGGCTCTGTCTCTTTTCGATTCTGTAAGCACGGCCCTGCGCTCTGGCACGGATTCTCTTCATCGTCGGTGCCTTGTTGGCAAAGCACTCTGCCACGTAAAGGTTCTCTCTGCTCAAGCCATTGTTGTTCTCTGCATTTGCCACTGCAGACTTTAAGAGTTTTCCGATGAGCTCGGAAGCATATCTTGGGTTATATTCTAATATAGCAAGGGCTGTATTCACGTCTTTGCCGCGGATAGCGTCAAGCACGAAGCAGGCCTTTGTCACAGACACTCTGGCATAAGAAAGCTTTGCAGAAGGTCTGGTATCTTTAATCGCATTTCTTTCTCTCTTAATTTGGGATCTATGTCCTTTTGCCATGGATGAACCCTCCTTTCAGGCGTATGTATTATCTGACTCTGGATTTCTTCTCGTCTTTGCCGTGACCTCTGTAGGTTCTGGTGGCAACGAACTCACCAAGCTTGTGACCTACCATGTCCTCTGTCACGTATACCGGCACATGTCTTCTGCCATCATGTACGGCAAATGTATGGCCTACGAAGGACGGGAAGATCGTGGAACGGCGAGACCAGGTCTTAATAACACTCTTGTCGCCGGACTGATTCATCGCATCAACTTTCTTTAATAAACTTGCATCAGCAAATGGTCCTTTTTTCAGTGAACGAGACATTCCTCTACCTCCTTAATTATTTAACGTTCTTGCCGTCTCTTCTTCTGACGATCAGCTTGTTAGACTGCTTGTTCTTCTTTCTCGTCTTCAAACCGAGTGCAGGCTTGCCCCAAGGTGTGCTTGGGCCCGGACGTCCGATACCGGCCTTACCTTCACCACCACCATGT
>DLBH01000001.1:1605-49008 GCA_002494165.1 Lachnospiraceae bacterium UBA7026
TCACCACCACCATGTGGATGGTCGTTGGGGTTCATAACAGAACCACGCACTGTCGGGCGGATACCCATGTGGCGCTTACGTCCTGCCTTACCGATGTTGATAAGGTCATGCTCGATGTTTCCAACCTGTCCGATTGTAGCACGGCAGTTAAGAGGTACCATTCTCATCTCTCCGGATGGAAGTCTTAATGTGGCATACTTGCCTTCTCTGGCCATAAGCTGGGCAGAGTTGCCGGCAGACCGGACCATCTGGCCGCCCTTGCCGGGATGAAGCTCGATGTTGTGAACTTCTGTACCAACCGGGATGTTAGCCAGGGGCAGGCAGTTACCGATATGGATCTCAGCTTCCGGTCCGTTCATGATAGTCTGTCCAACCTCAAGCTTATAGGGAGCCAGGATGTAGGACTTCTTACCGTCAGCGTAGCAGATCAGCGCGATGTTGGCTGTTCTGTTGGGATCGTACTCGATGGCGATAACCTTTGCCGGGATTCCATCTTTATTTCTCTTGAAATCGATAAGTCTGTATTTCTTCTTTGCTCCGCCGCCGCGATGTCTGACAGTGATCTTGCCCTGGTTGTTGCGGCCGGAGTTCTTCTTCAGGTTATATGTTAAGGATTTCTCAGGGGTCTTCTTTGTGATCTCGGAGAAATCAGAACCGGTCATGTGTCTTCTGGAAGGTGTATATGGGTTATAAGTTTTGATTCCCATGCCTTTCACTCCTTTCGTTTCCGAATATTTAGTATCACGCTTTTATGCGTATAATTTCAAGTCCGTTTTTCCCGAAGATCTTTTACAGACCCTCAAAAATCTGGATGTCCTCGCTATCCTCTGTCAGGGTAACGATGGCTTTCTTTTTGGCTGCTGTTCTTCCGTATACCATACCTCTTCTCTTCTTCTTGCCTTTGAGGTTCATGGTATTGACGGATTCAACCTTTGTTCCCTCGAACATCTTCTGGACTGCTTCCTTGATCTGGGTCTTTGTTGCGTCCGGATGTACGTAGAATGTATATTTCTTCTCGCCCATAGCGGTCATAGACTGCTCAGTTACGACCGGTTTTAAGATGACGTCATAATACTTTAAATCTGCCATTATGCGTATACCTCCTCAAGCTTCTTCACTGCTGCTTCAGTGATAACAACGGTATCGTACTTTAAGATATCGTATACGTTGATCGTGTTGGTCTCTGCCGTCTTAACATCCTCGATGTTGTTGGCGGAAAGCTTAACCTTGTTGAGGTCTGCAGCGGAACTCTCTTCTGTGACGATGAGGGCCTTGCCTACCTTCAGCGCGTCAAGCATCTTGACGATAGTCTTTGTCTTGATCTCCTCAAGCTCAATCTTGTCAACAACGATGAACTTGCCAGCCTCAACTCTGGAAGTCAGAGCTGACTTTAAGGCTGCGACCTTTTCCTTCTTATTAACCTTTACGGAGTAATCTCTGGGTGTGGGAGCAAATACAACTCCGCCGCCTGTCCACTGGGGAGCACGGATGGAGCCCTGTCTTGCGTGTCCTGTACCCTTCTGTCTCCACGGTTTTCTTCCGCCTCCGCGAACCTCGCCGCGGGTCTTGGCCTTCTGTGTGCCCTGACGCTTGTTAGCGAGCTGGGCAACAACTGCCTGATGTACTAAATGCTCATTAACCGGCACTGCAAAGATAGAATCGCTTAACTCGATCGTACTAACCTGAGCACCTTCCATATTATAAACAGATACTGATGCCATCTGTAAGTCCTCCTTCCTTCAAGCGCCTACGCTTTAACTGCGGATTTCAATGTTACTAAGGATTTCTTCGGTCCCGGTACGGAGCCCTTCACCAGAATAACATTGTTCTCTGCATCTATTCTAACCACCTCAAGATTCTGGACTGTAACCTGTACAGAACCCATATGACCAGGCATCTTCTTTCCCTTCATAACCTTTGCGGGATCGGAAGCCATACCGTTGGAACCTGCATGACGATGGTACTTGGAACCATGTGTCTTAGGTCCGGTGTGCTGGCCATGTCTCTTGATGGCGCCCTGATATCCTTTACCCTTGGAAATAGCGGTAGCGTCCACTTTATCACCTGCTGCGAACACGTCAGCCTTGATCTCCTGTCCGAGCTCAAAGTCCTGGGCATTGTCAAGCTTAAATTCCCTGACGAATCTCTTTACGGATGTTCCGGACTTCTCAAAATGACCCTTCATGGGCTTGGTGGATAACTTTTCTCTCATATCCATAAAGCCTACCTGAACTGCACTGTAGCCGTCGTTCTCAACGGTCTTAACCTGTGTAACCACACAAGGTCCTGCCTGCAGTACGGTAACCGGAACTAATTCTCCGTCTTCTGCGAAGATCTGGGTCATACCGATTTTTGTTGCTAAAATAGCCTTCTTCATTTTTCTTCCTCCCTGGATTTCTACAGCGGATCACATCGCCTAGACAATACGAGTGATCATTCTAGTCTACAGCGGATTACGCTCCTTCTTCCGGTTTTGCTGATCGGCAGCCTCCTCACACACAGATTAAAAGGGAGACCCTCCGTCCGTCCGAAGGCCGGACTCTTCGTCCCGCGCAATCATACTAGCCATAGGACATATCTTGGTATTATTTCTGTTTCATCTTGATGTCGATGTACACGCCAGCCGGCATCTCAAGTCTTGATAAAGCATCAACAGTCTTCTGGGTAGGTGTGATGATATCAATTAATCTCTTGTGGGTTCTCTGCTCGAACTGCTCTCTGGAATCTTTGTACTTATGAACAGCTCTAAGAATAGTAACTACCTCTTTCTTAGTAGGCATGGGGACCGGTCCGCTCACCTTGGATCCTGTCTTCTTAACAGTCTCGATAATGCTCTTTGCGGATGCGTCGATTAACTGATGATCGTACGCCTTCAACGTGATTCTCATAATTTGACTTGCCATAAAAAAAGTCGCCTCCTTTTCGCACTGAATCGTAGTACGACAAGCGGTGACTGTACACTCTTCCGTGTGTGTCACAGATGACTCCACACGATTGCGCCTCTCGGCGCTGTCTAGTAAAATGTTGGTACAGTGACTTGTCGCCAGTTTCTTTAACTTGACATTCGCTCCACGGAAAAACCTGCATCCAAGTGCAGCAACCTCACGCTTCACAGCTATCATGTCACACAGCACCTAATATTATACATGATACAAAAAATAAATCAAGCCCCCAGTTTTATTTTTTCTACATTAAAAATAATTCACTACCCAACAGCTTTTCAAAACCCCTTATATATAGAAAAAACCGACCCTGGAAAAAGGTCTTACGACCATAGCTTTCGCACCGTGAACAAGGCTTATGCCCGCTTTAGCGGGCGAGTTTGCGGAAGGCGCGAATCATCAGCGGCGGAAGAAAATCCGCAGCTGCAGCTGGATCTATCTGCCATAGGCTGGATATACTGGCGGCAAAACAAAATGGAAGGCGGCCTTCCTGGCCAATCATCACTCCCGGGCCCACATGTAGCAGAAGGCCTGGGTTCTGGCGGCAAAACATTCCGTCTTAAGCAGGGCCCTCACCTCTTCTTTGGTGTACCAGCCCGGCTCAATCTCCTCCGTAGAAGAGCTGCTCTTTGCGAACTCCCCCTCGGCCGTCCCAAACAGGCAGGTATTCATCTCATTACTGAAGCCGATGGCAGAATAACTCTTGTCCAGAACCTCATCCACACTGACAAGATCAAGGCCTGTCTCCTCCTTAAGCTCCCTCCTGCCGGCTTCCACCACATCTTCACCGGAATCGATGAGACCCGACGGAAAATTATAAACCCACATGCCCATGGCCAGGCGGTACTCCCGGCTCAGCAGCAGTCTCTCTCCCGCCCTGTCGGTCAGAATCATAATAACCGCCTCGGACTTCAGATTGTTGAGCTCCTCGAAGGTCTTCATATCCTTGTTGCGGCTGATCATCTCATATATTTTCTCCCGGCCGTCCTCCGTCTCATAGGCGATATCATACCTGTTGATAAAACGGCCTTCATGTACCTTACTGATTCCCTTAAATATCATTCCTGTCTCCTCTTCATTTGCCGCGGACATCCCTCTGTCCGCCCTGGGTCCAGCATCCTAATCTACAAGCTTGTAGCCGGAAGCCATAGGGTTATAGGTATCCCTGATTTCTTCTGTAACATAAACATTTTTATCCTGGTCCACCAGGATGCCCTCGGCCCCATAAAGGTCCAGCAGGTCCAAAGCCTTTTCCCGGCCAAGGACAAAACAAGCTGTGGACAGGCCGTCAGACAAAAGACCACTGTCACAAATCACCGTCACTGAAATCAAACCACTGTCCGCCGGATAACCGGTGTGGGGATCAAGAATGTGGTGATAGCGCTTACCATCCTCTTCAAAATATTTCTCATAATCACCGGAAGTGGATACAAAGTGAGTCCCCTCCAGACTGATATAAGCCATCAGTTCCCCGGTCAGTCCCCGCGGGTCCTGTATGGCCACTTTCCAGGGCTGGCCGTCCGGCTTGCTTCCATATACCAGATTGCTTCCGCCGATAGACACCACAGCCCCGGCAATGTCTTTTTGGTCTTTTAAAAAGTCAGCCACCCTGTCACATCCGATCCCTTTACCTGTCGCCCCGAAATCAAGGGTACAACCGTCATCCATTTTCAAGGTCAGGCCAGCCTCATCCAGATGCACCTTTTCCCAGCCGGCTTTTCCCAAAGCAGCAGCGATCTCTTCCTCCGACGGAACCGAGGGATTATCTCCCTCAATATCCCAGAGTCTGGTGAGCATACCGATGGTGGGGTCAAAGGATCCCTGGCTTTTGACTGCCAGGTCCAGGCTCATGGCAGTCCAGCCGCAAAAGTCCTGGCTTAGACTGCTCTCTTTTCCCCCTTGTGAAGAGTCTTTGTTAACCCGGGCGATCTCACTATCGTCAATCCTCCAGGACAGCTCTTTCTCCTCCAGGTCTTTCAGCAGGTCATGGATGTCACCGGTCAGGTCTTCCCTGCCGTAAATCTTAGCCTGGAAAACCGTATCCATAACAAAGTCTGTTTTTGAGAATTCCTGTGGGCTGCTTTCTCCTGCCTGGCTCCCTGCTCCGGTCCCGGTCACCAGACTGCCGGCCCCGCCCATGGAGCAGGCAGATAAAAAAAGAGCCGCGGAAAGGATCCCGCAGACCAGGCCGGATCTCCATAAGCAGGCTCTGGCCCGGTCCGCTTCTCCCTGTCCTGCCTGGCAGCTTCCCGGTCCTTTTACGGGTTTCTTATTAAAACCGCGATTACTATAATCAAACCATCGGTTAGTTAACTTATTTCTATTCAACTTAGCTATATTCAACTTATTTATATTTAACTTATTTAAATTTATCTTATTTATATTCAACTTATTTAATAAGTAGCTTCTCATATTTCCAATTCCTATCCAGGTCTCCTGCCCCTATTCCAGCATCTGTCTTATTAACGGCTCGAGCCTTCGGATCAGCATACCACTGACAAGGCCAATCAAGAGGCCGGTAGCCAGGCCGGAAATAATCAGAACCGGCAGATAATAAAGCAGGGCTCCCGTCTCCAGAACTACCATGGCTACCAGAATCTGTCCCAGATTATGAAAGACGCCTCCTGCTATACTGACACCCGTAGCTGAAAAACGGCCGGTTTTTTTCAGGACTGCCATGGCCAGCATACTCAAAAGAGCACCGGCCCCACTGTAAACTATGGCAAAGCCATTAGCAAATAACAGGCCCGAAAGAAGAACCCGGGCCATGGCAATGGCCATGGCCGCAGGAAAACCTGCCGTGTAGAGCAGGATCATATTCACGATATTAGCAAGTCCCAGCTTCACACCGGGGATCCCCAGATTAATGGGAACCAGGGTCTCCAGATAACCGGCCACCAGGGCCAGGGCCAGGAACATTCCATATAGAGCTGTTTTTTTTGCAGACATTCCTTTCCTCCGGCCAGACTTCCCGGGGAAATGCTGTTCCCCGGTCAGGTGGCTTTTATCTTCTGTCAGCTTATATCCTCCGGCCAGACGACCTCTGTCTCCTGCCGGTTTATGTCCTCCGTAAAATCTCCAGCATCCTGTCAGCGTCCTGTCCACCTGCCACTGGCGCCACAGGGAAGAGTCAGTCCAGTGACTGTCACAGGAAGACCAATCTCTTCTGCCTCCACCCTGCCCCCGTGCTTACTGGCTATGGCCGTTCCCAGCATATAGGAAAGGACAGCCGGCTGCAGGCCTGTAGTGTACGAGTTAATCAGGAAAAAGAGAGGATCATCGGAGAGCAGTTTCTCACAAAGTTCAATCAGAGGGTACACTTTTTCCTCAATCTTCCAGATCTCCCCCTTTGGCCCCCGGCCGTAGGAAGGTGGATCCATGATAATTCCGTCATAACGGTTCCCCCGTCTCAGCTCTCTCTCGACAAACTTGACACAGTCATCTACCAGCCAGCGGACAGGCTTGTCCGAAAGACCTGACAGGGCCGCGTTTTCCTTAGCCCATCCTACCATACCTTTGGAGGCATCCACATGGACAACAGAGGCCCCGGCCGCCGCGGCACTCAAGGTCGCCCCTCCTGTATAGGCAAAAAGATTAAGCACCTTGACCGGTCTTCCTTCCCCGGTCCTCTTCCTTATGAGGCCGGAAAACCAGTCCCAGTTGACGGCCTGCTCCGGGAAGAGGCCTGTATGCTTAAAATGGAAGGGCTTGAGTCCGAAGGTCAGGTTCCGGTAGCTGATCTGCCACTGTTCAGGCAGGTCAAAAAACTCCCATTCTCCCCCACCCCGGCTGCTTCTGTGATAGTGGGCATTCAGCCTTTTCCATCTGCCGTCCTTCCTGCTTATGTCCCAGATCACCTGGGGGTCGGGCCGGAGCAGGATATAACTGCCCCATCGCTCCAGCTTCTCTCCCCTGCTGCAATCAATCACTTCATAATCCTTCCACTGATCTGCGATCCACATATTCATGCCCTCTCTTACTATTATAAAAATGACTCGTATTTCTTCAGAATCCCGATTCCTATGGCGTGGGGACCGGTATGAACCGCAATGGTTGCTCCAATCTGCAGGATACCCACTTCCTTCACCCTGCTCTCTTCAAAAATATGGGAAGAAATCTTCTGATAATAGCTTTGTCCTTCTTCTATATCATAACCAAAGCCCACCAGGTATTTGTAGTCCTCCATGGCATCTCCGGTTTCCCTGAAGTATTCATCCATCAGCTCTATGGTCTTACTCATGGTCTTCTTCCTGCTTCTCCCGATACCGGAAGACTCAATCACCCCGTACTGGAGGGTGATCATGGGCTTAAGTTTCAAGGCGCTGGCCGCGATGCCGGCCAGCTTTCCGATTCTTCCGCCGTGCTGAAGATAATCTGTATTCCCCACCGTAAAAAAGATCCGGTTGGTCTTCTTCATCTGCTCGAGGATCCGGACATTATCCTCATAGGAAATGCCGGCCTCCCTCATGCGGGCAGCCTCCTTGACCAACAGGGCCTGGGTGACGGTCCCGGCCTCAGAATTAATGACGGAAATCCTGGCCCCGGGATGGTCGTCAAGAAAGACCTCCCTGGCATTACAGGCACAATTGTAGGAACCGCTCAGGGAAGGGGTAAAGCAGATACAGATCACCGCCATCCCCTGCCTGTCATACTTTTCAAAAACATCAATGTAGTCCTGCAGGGACGGCAGGGATGTCATGGGATATACATCAGGATTACCTACCATCCGGTCATATACTTCCCGGATTCCAATCTCCTCGATCTCCTTGACATAATTCTTTCCATCAAAAGATATGTAAAAAGGAATTACTTCAAGATCGTATTCTTCTATCTCTTTTTTCGTCAAGTCACAACACCCGTCACTGACTATCTTGTAATCCATTCTTCTCTCTCCTGCATCCTTAAACTGGTAAATATTGTTTCTTTATTTTAATATCCGGCCTATTCTTTGTCAACGTTCTTCCCATCTGTGGAATCCGGGTCCCAAATCTCCGGACGGAAAAATTTTTATTTATGCACCTATGTCCGGACAGGGGGAAACTGCCCGGCACCCCGGCTTTGACTTCCGTGGAAGAACTCCTGCCGGGCCTGCCTCTCCAGCAGATTATCCGGTCGTGAGATTGCCAGCACAGAAAGGCCGCCGCTAAAAAGCGACGGCCCAAAAGTCATCTTCGGTCTTATTTTACTTGCCCTGCCATAAGCCGTGGAGGTTACAGTACTCAAGAGCGTACTCAAACTCATCTCCATCTGCCAGAACGAACTCTGCGTAAGGCTTATCCTGTGGTGTAAGCTTAGCAATCTGGCCACCCTTCTTGGTAGCGATTGCGATAAACTGAATGTAGTGTGCGTCCAGCATAGGATGCTCAACTTCTCCTACACAAACCTTAACTACGTTACCCTCAACAGTCACAGCCGGAACATGCTTCTCAGTTGCAGCATCTGTTGTTCCGGGAACCAGAACTTCCATCTCCTGGCCGCAGCATATGGTCGGAACCGGAGTATCCAAAAGTGTTGCGATCATCTTACCACATTTTGCACATTTACTAATCTTCCAATCCATTTTAATTCCCCTTTCCCGGTAGTTGTATCTGATCACTCATGCAGAAAATGCTTTTCCGGCTGCTTGAAACAGGTCTGTCGGCCGCATCTAAAGACATGCAGATTACCACCTTTTTTTATACATTTTTATAATACATGATAGGGAATGGAATGTCAATCAACTGCATTAAGGGAATAATTACTATCTTTTTTACCTTTTTATTCTGTTTTTGCCCTCCTGGGAACAGGTGGATTTCCTCTGTCTTTTCCGGCCAGCCAACGGTCCGCCCCGGCCGGAATCACCTGATCGTGTAGAAGAAATAAGCAGCATAACAAACCAGCAGGACCAGGCCCGCCTTGCGGTCCAGCTTGTGGGAGCGGACAACCAGCAGCCACAGGAGCACGGAAGAGGCAATGGCCACAATGGAATCCTGGATAAAGGCATGGGAGAAGGCAACCGGTGTGATCAGGGCCGTCGAACCCACTACAAAAAGAACATTAAATATATTGCTGCCGACAATATTGCCGATGGCAATGTCCGGATTTCCCTTCCTGGCCGCCGACACTGAGGTAAAAAGTTCGGGCAGGGAGGTTCCCAGGGCAACGATGGTCAGGGCTATGATACGATCACTGATACCCATCATCTTGGCTATGGAAGTAGCGGCGTCAACCGTTACGTCAGATCCATATACAATCAGGCCCACACCTATTACGGTCAGGCCAAGCAGCTGCCAGACAGGCCTGTCTGTCTCGCTGCTCTCTTCAACACCGCCCCGGGACATCTTAAAAAGATAGGCCAGATAGAGGAGAAAAAATGCCCACAGGATGATTCCTTCTACGAGGCCAAGCTGATACCCGGTATAGGCCAGACCCAGCATCACAACGGTAACGAGGATCATGAAGGGCATCTCATAGCGAACCGTGCTCTGCTGGACTGAGACTGTCGCCACCACAGCTGTCATACCCAGAATAACCAGGACATTCAGGATATTGCTGCCCAGCACATTACCTATGGTAATATCGGCGTTGCCCTTGAGGGCCGCCGAGATACTTACCGCCGCCTCCGGGGCACTGGTCCCCATGGCAACTATGGTAAGACCAATTACCAGCTCCGGGATTCCCAGCCTGCCGGCTATACCCGCGGCCCCGTCCACAAACCAGTCTGACCCTTTAATCAGCATAACAAATCCCAGGACCAACAGGCCCACCTGTAGAACAATTGCCATATTTTCTACCTCCTTATGATCATCTGTCCCAGCCCGGACAAGGTCCCGGCCCGTCCCGCCTTACAAAACTCTTCGATACGGCCGGCTGCCCTGAAAAGTCAATGCATAAATCCTACAACTTTTCCAGTATTTCTCTTCTGCTGACTCCCCGGGTCCGGGCCAGTCCGCAGACGCTCTCATATTCCGGATATACTCTTTCCCTGCCGTCAGGCAGAGTACAGATCTTAACCTCGACCTCTCCCCAGTCAGTCTGTACAAGTCCTTTTTTCCTGGGCAGGATAGTGCGCTCATAAGGGCAGCGCCTGATTCCTATGGTCGTGGTCTCCTGGAAAATGATCTGCTCCAACCGGCCTACGTCCTCCTCCATACAAAGGACCGACAAAAGGATGCCGGGCCTGTTTTTCTTCATGTATATGGGACTGTAGAAGACATCCCTGGCCCCTGCTTTGAAGAGTTCTTCCATGACATAGCCCAGATCTTCACCGCTGCAATCATCCACATTGGTCTCCAGCTTCCAGACCCGGTCCTCCCGGCCTTCTTCCCCATTCCTGAGCCCTGTCTCTTCCTCTTTCAGGAGAAAGGCTCTCAGGATACTGGGAATCTCATAGGCCCTTTTCCCGGCTCCCATACCTGACCCTGTAATGATCAAGGGGTCGGGCAAGTTGTGGCTCGTGCAGATGGCCGCCGCTATGGCGGCTCCGGTAGGTGTGATCAATTCTCCCTGTCTTCCGGTCATCCGGATAGGCAGCTGATGGTCTTTGCTGATGGCCGCCACGGCAGGAACAGGTACAGAGAGGATGCCGTGGGCACATCTCACCGTGCCGGATCCTTCGCTGATGCCCGTGATAACGGTATCTGTAATCTGCAGATCATCCAGGCAGACTGCCGCAGCCACAATATCCACGATAGAATCCACTGCCCCCACCTCGTGGAAATGAACCTTGTCGGCAGTGGTTCCATGGGCCTGGGCCTCCGCCTCCGCAATGATTCCAAAGATGCGGCCGGCCAGGACTCTGGCCCCCTCGGTCATGGAAGCTGCGGAAATAATAGCCATGACCTCCTTCATGCCCCTGTGGACATGATGACTATGGTCATGCCCATGACTATGATCGTGGATGTGATTATGGTTATGCCCATGGTCATGGCTATGCTCATGCTCATGGCTATGGTCGTGCCCATAGCTATGCTCCTGGACCTGGCCTTGCTCATGACTGTGGTTATGCTCATGGCTATGGTCGTGCCCATAGCTATGCTCCTGGACCTGGCCTTGCTCATGACTGTGGTTATGCCCATGGCTATGGTCGTGCCCATGGCTGTTCCCAGGGTCCTCATTTTCCAGATGGCCGTAGAGATAGGCCATGTCATGGTCATGATTCTCCATATCCTCATCGAGGATGACATTGAAATCACAGCAGTCCAGGCCATTCTTTTTCACCCGGCAGACCTCCACCCGGAAACCTGTCAGGGGCAGGCTGGCAAGGACCGTCCTCATCTTGTCCTCAGAGGCTCCCAGGTCCAGCAGGGCTGCCACTACCATGTCACCGCTAATACCGGAATTACATTCCAGATATAATGTTTTTCCCATTTAATCAAGCACCTTCTCAATGGCTGCCAGAAGGTCGTCAAAATCTTCATAGGCAGGGAACTGGGGATAATCCTTTTTGATCTGGTCAGTAGAACGGAAAAGGAAGCCCGCCTTGCTGGCCTTGATCATGCCCAGGTCGTTAAAGCTGTCACCGGAAGCGATGGTGTCATAACCGATAGACTGAAACGCCTTGACTGTAGCGTATTTGGAATTCTCAATCCTCATTTTAAAACCGGTGATCTCCCCGTTCTCTGCAACTTCAAGGCTGTTGCAGAAAAGTGTAGGCCAGCCCAGCTTCTCCATAAGCGGTTTGGCAAACTGGGTGAAAGTATCGCTGATGATGATCACCTGGGTCATGGACCGGAGCTTATCAAGGAAGTCCCTGGCCCCCGGCAGGGGATCGATAGTCGCGATGGTCTCCTGGATCTCCTTGAGACCCAGGCCATGCTCCTTCAGAATACCCAGCCGCCAGTTCATCAGCTTGTCATAATCCGGCTCATCCCTGGTGGTCCTTTTCAGCTCCGGAATTCCGCTCGCCTTGGAAAATGCGATCCAGATCTCCGGTACCAATACTCCTTCTAAATCTAAACAAACAATATTCATCGGGTCCTCCTGATTTATTCTATTTCAATTCAAATTACTTTTATCATTCTATTAAAAATACATCTGTTTGTAAATTACATTTCCACCAGCTTGCCCTGGTCCCTGGCCAGGTCTATCAGCTCCTGGAGTCTGGCATTGATGCCCCGGATCTCAACTCCGGCACAAATCACCTCATCACACTGGCAGATCAGGTCCTTAGCCCTGCTGACCGCCTCATCGGACAAGGGCAGGAAGGGCTCTTCCGTCACCAGCTCCGAGGCCAGGAGCCGGGCCAGCTCATAATCGATATCATTGCGGTAAAGTATCCCTGCCGCAAAAGGCCGGTTTTCTTTTTGCAGCTTGCGGAAAACCCGGATTCCCGTCCCACCGGAAGACAGGACAAAGGTTTTGACCGGTCCCTCGGGCCGGGCCAGCTCGATACTGCCGAAAACCGGATCAAAAAAGCCGTTATCCAGGCCGTAAAGGTCCCGGATGGTCTCCTCCTCAAAGATCTCCTCCGGTGTGCCATAATAGGCTACATGATCGCCCTTGACACAGATGATCTTATCCGAAATCTTCTCGGCCAGATCGATCTCATGGAGGGACATAATGACGGTAATCCCATTCTTCTTGGCCATCCGGGTCAGGATGGTTAGAAGCTCCAGTTTATAACGGATATCCAGGAAGGAGGTAGGCTCATCGAGAATGATGATCTCCGGTTCCTGGCAGATGGCCCTGGCCAGGAGAATCCGCTGCTTCTGACCGTCACTGATGGCATTAAAGTCACGGGGGCCCAATTCGATGGCATGGACAGCCATGAGGGCTTCGTCCACCTTCTGTTCGTCCTCCCTCGAGAGGACGCCCAGACGCCCCGTGTAGGGATAGCGGCCGGAGGCCACAATGTCATGGCAGGTCAAAAGTTCTGTTTTGATTCTTTCTGTCAGGACCACAGCCATCCTGGTGGACAGGTCCTTATAACTCATACTGTGCAGGTTGGCCTGGTCAAAAATCACCTTGCCGCCAATGATCTGCAGCTGTCTGGTAATACTTTTTAATATGGTCGATTTGCCGGCTCCGTTGGGGCCGATCAGGGTGACGATCTCTCCCTTTTTTATATCAATGCAAATGTCGGATATCAGCGGCTTGCCGTTATAGCCGACGGACAGATTATCCATGGTCAGGTAAGACTTGCTGGTCATCCCATTTCCCTCCTCTGGTCTAAGTCCGCTCCTCTGCCGGAGCCCATCATCTGTATCACGGTCTGCAGCCACTGTCTGGTTTGCAGCCTCCATCTGGTTTGCGGCCACCGTCTGGTTTGCGGCCGGCCTCTCATCGTCCGCCCCTTCTTCTGATCATCATAAATATGACAATGGGGGCACCAAAGATGGAGGTTACCGTAGAAATATTAAGCTCTAAGGGCGCAAAGGCCAGCCGGGCAATCAGGTCGCAGAACATACAGAATACTGCCCCGCCCACGAAAGTACCCGGGATAATCACCAGGGGTTTGGAAGTGCCAAAAGCATTCTTGATCAGGAAGGGCACGGCGATTCCCACAAAGGAAATGGGGCCGGCGAAAGCTGTCACTGTGGCAGAAAGCAGACTGGACAGAACAATCAGGGCCACCCGGAAAAACTTGATATTTACACCGATACTCTGGGCATAGTGTTCTCCCAGCTGATAGGCGCCGATGGGCTTGGACAGCATCATGACCAGGGCAAAGGTCACCAGGACAGTGACACCGCCGATACCCACATTGGCCCAGCTCATGCCGGAAAAGCTTCCCTGGGACCAGTTGTGAAGGTTGGCGATATCCGAGTCATCGGCAAAGGTGATGATAAAATCTGTTACCGCTGAACAGATATAACCGATCATGATACCGGCGACCAGGAGGGCTGCCATGTTGGAAATCCGCCTGGAGACCGCCAGAATAAATCCCACGGACATGAGGGATCCCAGAAAAGCCGCGATGATCATGGTGTAAGAAGACACGGTCATCATCTGACCCAGCATGAGGATGGTTACCATGGCAACCACCATCTTGGCTCCCGAGGAGATACCCAGCACAAAGGGCCCGGCAATGGGATTCTCAAAGAAGGTCTGCAGGAGGAAACCGGACAGGGACAGGGCCCCGCCCAGGAGTGCCGCCATAAGGATTCTTGGCAGCCTGATCTTCCAGATGATATTGACCTCCTTGACCGACCCGCTCTTGGTAAATAGGATCTGTATGATCCTGGGGATCGGAATATGGACATTACCACTGTTGATATTGATTACTGTAATGGCGAAAAAGGCCAGGGCCAGTCCTGCGAAAACTGCGATATAGCGGCTTCTTCTCTTAAAATTCTCCGCGTGGTAGCTGGACTGGAACTGCTCTTCTTTTTTTATTTCTTCTGACATTTTACTACCTCAATCTGGAGATGAACTGCAGGTCCTGGGGATCCTCTTCCGTAAAAATCTTATGGAAATCCATGATCAGGTCACCGACCACATCCGTCCTCTGGTACATGGAGCTTCCGGTCACCCAGCAATTACCTTCTTTCACCGCCTTCATATTGGCAAGAACAGGGTTCTTCTCCGTCAGCTGCTTCATAGTAGTAACCGACCCGTCGATACTTCCGTTATAAATGATAATGTCGGCGTTCTCTGCCACATTGTAAAACTCTTCCACACTCATGGGGATGGAGGCATTGTTGGTGGCACTGGCCAGGTCCTTGAAAATGTATCTGGCTCCGGCCATCTCGACCATGGCCGGCACATAGTCGTCACTGCTGCGGACAACCACCCTGCCGTCCTGGGCTATGTAGAAAAAGGCCACGGTCTTCTCCGTATTGGTGAAATCGTCAAGGACGGCAATCTTGCCCTTCTGGTCTTCGAAGAAAGCCTCTGCCGCTGCCTCCCTGCCTGTCAGGACTCCGTAGAGCTTGATCCACTCTGTCCTGGCCAGGGGATTCTCCTCATAACTGGACCGGTCCACGAAAACCGGGATTTCCAACTCCTCAATCATCTCCTTGACCTCCGGGTTGTGGTAGATCATGGTCGACTCGATGGCCAGGTCACAGCCCTCTTCCAGCATCAGTTCATAATCCGGCTCACTGTATTTACCGGCATAGACGATATCCCCCTTTTCCATGGCCTCTTTAGGCTCGTCGAAAGTCCAGTCTTCCGCTTTGATGGAGGACATACGGATAGCGTCCAGAGCATCTATGGAAACAAACTCAGCCATGACAGCCGTGGCTGCCAGGTAAATATTTTTCAGGGGCTGGGAGATTACAACAATTCCGGCATCCAGACCCTCAGGAGCGGTCTCCCCCTCCGGTACGACCAGGTAACGGGTGTCGTCATGGACATCAATGAGGGCATAGCCGCCCTGGTAATAATGGACATCAAAGCAGTCTGCATAGTCCAGCTTCATAGTGCCAAGATAATCAAGACCACTGATCTGGGGGGCCTTGTCCGCCTCCTGGACCAGGTCGGAGGCCAGGCTTCCTGCACCAGCATCCCCGGAAGAGGCCTTGGCCTCCTGCTGCTGCTCAGTCCCGGTCCCGGCAGCCCCGGCGCCGGAGGCGGAGGAACACCCGCCAAAAAGGACTGATGCCGTCAGACATAAGGACAGGCATGCCATTTTCCAATAATTCTTTCTTTTTCCCAATCTGCCATCTCGCATGATTACAACACCTTTCTTATTCCGGCCAGGCCGGGCCTTTCTATGGTCTTTCACAGATGACTCCCAAAAAGGAAATCACTGTAACTTTATATTTTAAATGATAACATCTTATTCTACAACTCTCTCTTCCCCTGTGTCAACAGATGGGGCAAGAATAAAAAGAACTGCCGGGGAAAATCGGCCAGTCAGGGCTCAGGCCAGTCGTCGGTCTAACGGCAGCCAGCCCCGGGCCTGTGCCATATTCCCCAGATATTGTCCTGTATATTGCCACTTTTTACCCCACCCCTTGCTATAATAAGATTGGAGTATAATGACATTTACTATTAATATCTGCTGACAGAATTCACGTGACATAAAGAGTTGGGGATGGTGCTTCATGGGAAAGGGAAAATGGGAATTTTTTAAAGGAAGTAAGGAGAACTGGTTTTCAGAGCCGCTCTATAACTGGATGGATCTGTCACAGGTCCCTGAGGCACCCGGTCTCAGGGAACACTGTACGGCTGACCGGATCCGCCAGGCCTTAGCGCCCTGGTCTGACCTTTTCCTGATCAAATTAGAATATTTTCCGGAAGGGACCTACCAGGAGAAGGGCAGCCCCCGGCTGACCAATGTCCAGAGTTTCTATATGGCTACTCTGGAACACCGGATCTCAGACCTGCACACGGCAGAGATGAAGATTTTGTTTCCCGTCCGCTGGAACGGCCGCTTTATGGGTATAGCCGGAGCCGGCAGCAACCTTTCCACCCCCTGGGACAAGGAACAGACGGTCAATCTGACCACCTGGCCCATGGCCATTAGGAATGGCTTCGCCTGCGCCCTCAATGACGGTGGTACCGGTCCTTTTGTAGACTCCGGCTGGGGCTTTGCCAAAGACGGAGACCTGGAATGGGACCTGATGGAGAACTGGGCCCACAAGGGTACCCACCTCATGACCCAGATGGCCAAGGCCGTGGTGGAGGCAGTCTATGGAAGGCCCATCTACAAGAGCTACATGCACGGTACCTCTGGCGGCGGCAGGCAGGCTGTGGTGGAGGCAGTCCGCTATCCCCAGGACTACGATGGTCTCTGGGCCGACGGCCCCCTCTACGATTACTATGACCTGATGTTTGCCCTGCTCTGGGCCCCGGTGGTCATCCACAACGAAGCCCACCATGTCTCCGTGGAGAAATACAAGGCGGCCAATGTCCTGGCCCGCATGGAAGACTTCACGGCCACCGAACCCTATAGCCTGACTTCTCCCAACTGGCAGCGCTTCCTGGCCTCCCTGCCTGGAACCAAGACCAAGGATGGTCCCATCACGGAAGAAGACCTGAAAGTCATGATTCGGATGTGGAACGGTCCTGTCCTGCTGGACGGAAGTCCCATCACCTACGGCTTCGGCCCGGAAATTACCCAGTGGCCCGTAGGCCCCAGAAAGTTCGGTTATCTCAAGGTCCATGATGACGGATCTCTTTCCATCATCCCCTTTGCTCTCCAGTTTATCCGCTGGCTGACCAGGGACCCGGACTATGATATCAACCAGTGCAGCTATGAAGAGTTTGACCGGATCTACCGGGAGAACAAAAAAGAATTTGCCGATTATTTCTTCTATGACGCTGACCTCCGGGCCTTCGCCTTAAGAGGCGGCAAGCTGATCATCACCCACGGCACCGGCGACCATGTGGTTCCCAACCAGATTACCAGGGACTACTACAAAAAGGCCCGGGCCTATTTCGCCTCAGATAAATATCTGGCCGACACCATGCGGATCTTCATGTCAAAAAGAACCGGCCATGCCCTCTTCGACTGGTCCGGCCCCAATGTGAAGAATTCCTCAGCCTGGCCGGCCCTCATGGCCTGGGTGGAAAAGGGCCAGGCCCCGGAAAGCCTGCAGACCCTGGAATATAATTTCATCGACGACTGCGTCATCCGCCAGGACCAGGTAGACTACTATAAAGGCGAATAAGGATAAAGGAGATTAAATATAATAAGAAATCTTAAACTTGCCGGTGGCCCTGTCACCGGCAAGAATTATATAGGCTGCTTTTTATCAAAATAGAAAATACTATGGAAAACCGCAAAGGATTTATGGGAAAGTCTTTCATAGTCAGATAAAGGAATAACAACGTAAGCAAAAAATTGAGCAAATAATAAGATTGGAGAGATGTTTCATGACTGATAAGTATGACAGCCTGATAAGGATACCGGAAGAAGTCGGCATGTCCTCTAAGAATTTAAACTATATCGATGATGTGATGGAAAGAGCCATCCGGGAAAATGTTATGAAGGGCATGGTAACTCTGGTGGCCCGCCATGGCAAGATCGTTCAGTTCAAGGCCTACGGCAAGGCAGACGAAGAAAAACCCATGACCAGAGACGCCATCTTCCGGCTGGCTTCCATGTCAAAAACCATAGGCGGAGTGGCCCTTATGCAGCTTTTCGACCAGGGCAAGGTCATGATGTCTGACCCCATTACGGACTACCTGCCTGTCTTCAGGGACATGAAGGTCTTTGACCCGGACTCCCCCGGCCAGCTGACCCCGGCCAACCGGGAGATTACCATTCATGACCTGCTGACCATGACCTCCGGTATCGTCTCCATCCAGTCGGCCGAGACCGGCCATCCGGGCTGCGTCTACTGTGCCAAAGCATACCGGGAGGCAGGAATCATCGATACCATGCACCCCCTTGACATGACCCTGGGCCAGCTGGTGGACCAGCTGGCTGACATGCCCCTGGCCTCCCAGCCCGGAAGCCGCTGGGAATATTCCAATCTGACCTCCCTGGTGGCAGGCAGGATCGTGGAGCTGGTCTCAGGACTGGACCTTAACACTTACCTGAAAAAATATATTTTTGAACCCCTGGCCATGAAGGAGACCACCTTCTATCCTGACCAGGCGGTCTGGTCCCGGATTCCTGCCGTATTTGCCTGTGACACCATGGAGCGGCTGGATGACCTGGACGTGCCCGGTACAGACACCACCCGGCTGGCCTTCGCCGATTGCAGGAAATACTATAACATCGCGGCAGGTCTTCACGGCACTGTCTATGACTATTTCCGCTTTGCCCAGATGCTCTGTAATAAAGGGGAACTGGAGGGTCAGCGGATCCTCAGCCCCAACTCCATCCACCTGATGACCCAGAACCACATCGGCTCCCAGCGGACCAGACTCTACGGTCATGGCTGGGGCTACATGATGAATGTCCAGGTCGACTACAATACGGTCTTTAATTATATGGGAACCGGGTCTTACGGCTGGCACGGCTACTGGGGTTCGGTCTACAATGTATGGCCGGACAAGGATGTGGTAGCCATCATGATCTCCCAGGTATCCCCTGTGGGGCCCTCCTGGAAACCTCAGGAAAGATTTTTAAATGTGGTCGCCAACTCAGTAATCACAGACTAGGACCTATTCATCACAGCAGCTCTCCGGGTCAGCAGTTGTCCGGCTCAGCAGCCTTCTGTCCCAGCTGCCTTCCGCCTCAGTACCTGTCTGACCCAACTGCTGGCTAAATCAGTAGCTGTCTATTCTGGCAGTTGTTCGGCTCACTACCTGTCTGTCATAGCTGCTGGCTGGTCCTGTGCCTGTTTCACAGGCTCTGGAATACTTTGCGCCCCAGTCCTACCCCCGGCTGCAACCCCACTTGAACAGTAATCATTTCTACCATTTTCCAGTTGTAATTTCCATGGTAGTCAGGGGCAAAATCTGTTATAATAAAAAATAAATTTTTGGGATTTCAGCCTTTGACCAGTTATCAGGATTTTCAGGTTTTCAGGCCTGCTTTTCCCCTATGCCGGAATCCCTGCAAATAAAGTGAATAATATATATTTAGAAAGGTGAGGGGTTTTAATATGTATATTACTGAAGACATTAAATACGTTGGTGTCGATGACCATCAGATAGACTTGTTTGAAGGCCAGTACAAGGTACCCAACGGTATCGCCTACAATTCTTACATAATCTTTGACGAGAAGATCGCCGTCGTTGATACTGTGGATGTCAATTTTGGCAGCGAGTGGCTGATCAATATCGAAAAGCAGCTCTGCGGCCGTCAGCCGGACTACCTGATCGTCCATCACATGGAGCCGGATCATTCCGCAAACATCGCTGACTTCATGCAGTATTTTAAGAATACTAAGATTGTTTCCTCTGAGAAAGCCTATGAAATGATGAAGAACTTCTTCGGCACAGACTTTGATGACCGGAAAGTGGTTGTAAAGAGTGGCGATACTCTCCGCTTAGGAAAGCATACACTGGCCTTTGTGGAAGCACCTATGGTTCACTGGCCGGAAGTTATCGTTTCCTACGATGTCTGTGACAAGGTTCTTTTCTCAGCCGACGGCTTTGGCAAGTTCGGTGCCAACGATGTGGAGGAAGACTGGGCTGACGAGGCCAGAAGATACTATATCGGTATCGTTGGAATGTATGGTAATTTCGTGCAGGACCTGCTGAAGATTGCCGCTACCCTTGATATCCAGATCATCTGCCCGACCCACGGTCCGGTTCTCAAGGAAAACCTGGGTTACTACATAGATCTCTATGACAAGTGGTCCTCCTACACTCCCGAAGAAGAAGGTATCGTAATCGCCTACACTTCTGTTTACGGTCATACCAGAGAGGCAGTTGAAGCCCTGGCCACCTGTCTGAAGGCTGCCAAGGCTCCCAATGTTGTCGTATATGATCTGGCAAGGGACGATATGTCCGCCGCAGTGAGCGATGCTTTCCGTTACAGCAAGCTGGTTCTGGCTACCACAACCTACAACGGAAGCATGTATCCTTTCATGCATGATTTCCTCCACCGGCTGGTAGAGCACAAGTACCAGAAGAGAACCGTAGCCATGATCGAGAATGGATCCTGGGCTCCCCAGGCTTCCAGACTGATGAAGGATATGCTGCTTGGCTGCGAGAATATTGAATTCACCAGAAATAATGTCCATATCAAGTCCGCTATGCAGGAGAACAATGCTGAAGAGATGAAGAATATGGTTTATGAGCTCTGCCAGGAATACATCGAGCACGATGACCTGCTGGCAAATAAGCAGAACATGACCGCCCTCTTCAAAATCGGCTATGGTCTCTATGTCATCACCGCTAAGGATGACTGCAAGGATACCGGCTGTATCGCCAACGCCGTTGTCCAGGTTACCAACACGCCTAACCGTGTGGCTGTAACCCTCAATAAGGCCAACTACACCCACGATGTGATCATGGCCACAAAGAAGCTGAATGTCAACTGTCTGTCTGTGGATGCCCCCTTTGATGTCTTTGTGAATTTTGGTTTCCAGAGCGGCAGGGATGTCAACAAGTTTGAGACCTGGCCCCTGCTGAGGGCCGGCAACGGCATCGCTTACCTGCCCAAGTACATCAACTCCTTTATGTCCCTTGAGGTAGAGGCAGTTCATGATCTGGGCACCCACAGCATGTTTATCTGCAGCGTTCCCGAGGCCAGGGTTATCTCCGGCAGGGAGACCATGACCTACAATTACTACCAGGCCAATGTTAAGCCCAAGCCCCAGCCCACGAAAAAGAAAGGCTTTGTATGTAACGTATGTGGTTACATCTATGAGGGTGACGAGCTGCCGGCAGACTTTATCTGCCCCATCTGCAAACATCCGGCATCTGACTTCAGACCACTCTAATCCCGGATTAGTTCAGCCTGAAGACAGGAAGGCAGTCTGACAACAAAAGATCAGAACCAATGAAAGGCAGCCGTGCTCGCGGCTGCCTTTATTTCGTCATTGGGGTCCTTTACTGCGGCATTGGAACCTCTTTTACTATTCCTTCCTGCCTTTTAACAAAAAGAAAATCTGGCAAAAAGAAAAGTATATATACCTGCCCATCTCTCAGGCCGGCATATATACTTTTTATTATCATTTTTTAAAACCTATTTATAAATCACTTTAGAATTCTCTCTCACCGGTAATACGGAAGAACTGCTGCTGACCCATACCACAAATCGGGCAGTGGGAAAGGGTAGTGAATGCCTTTCCTTCCTTCTTCTCATCGAAGATATATCCACATGCCTTACAGTAATAGATTCCATCCAGCGGATGTGCAGTTACATTCTGGTTTCCTCCCTTGGCTGTAAGATCTTCTACTGCATCGTTAATCTGCATTTTGTGAAGCTGCTCTAATAAAGTTCCCATTATCCATACCTCCTGTGATTATGTTCTGTATTCCCATTTTCCTAAAACTTTATTATTATATTTTCTGTTTATAAAAGGATATCCCAATTATCCTTGTCTGACTCTTTAAGCCGGCTCTCAGTCCTCAAAAACAAAGCGGCAGCCTAAAGCATGGGCAAATTCTCTTAATATGGCCGTATTGCCGGGCCAGGCCGGTGATGTAATCAGGTTACCGTCAACCACAACATCATCAGGAGCAACCTCTATGTAAGTCGCTCCGGCCATAGTTGCGTCCGGTCCACAGGCCGGGTAGCAGGTCACCTTACGGCCGGTCAGTACGTCAGCGGCGGTCAGCACCTGGATACCGTGGCAGATCGAGGCTACCGGCTTGCCACTTTTGACAAAGCACTTAACCAGGGAGATCACCTTGCTGTTTAAGCGAATGTACTCCGGCGCCCTGCCTCCTGTGATGAAGAGACCGTCATAATCGTCAAAGTCCACCTCATCAAAGCTCTTATTAAGAGCAAACATATGGCCAGGCTTTTCCGTGTAGGTCTGGTCTCCTTCAAAGTCGTGAATCGAGGTCTTCAGGAAGTCACCTGCCTTCTTGTCCGGGCACACAGCATCCACCTGGAATCCCAGCATGGACAAGGCCTGGAAAGGAACCATGGTCTCATAATCCTCCGTGAAATCCCCTGCCAATAATAATACTCTATGCATATTTTTCCCTTTCTCCAAAGAAATCTATCTGTTCCCTGTCCTAGCCCATAATCTTGGAGAGCTCATATTCAGCGTCGTCCAGGTTCCTGTATCCATAGGCTTTGGCCATTCGGTTCAGGCTGTCTTTATACCTGTTGAGTTCCGGCTTGGCCTCGATGGAAGCAAGAAGAAGCATCAGGGTCTTCTTGGAATAGGTCATCAGCTCACTCCTCAGATAATTATGGATGCTGACGGGTCCGGCCCCCATATTTTCCGCCGGTCTTCCCTGCATCCGCACTCTGGGATATTTCTTTTCCACTTCCATTTCCCATTCCAGATAATACTTGGTGATTCTTTCAGCCAGGAAATACACCTCTTCGCTCACCGGCGGCAGCAGATGCTTGATCTGGTCGAAATAAGCAGGATCAGTCTCAGCCATCATATAGGCATACTTCTCCATAATAAGATTCCGCTCAGCTGCCTTGGCCTCTTCCAGGTCAAACAGATAGCTGGCCAGCACATTCTCTTCCCAACTGTCAAACTGGGAACTTCTCATAATAACAAAGGTTTCAAAGTCATCCTGACAGTCTGCTCTGCCGTCTATCCCTTTAACCTGCTGAAACATATCCCATTCAGTCAGGACGATTCTTCTTAATATCACATCTTTTCCGTTGCCCATACACTACCTCCTTCTATAGGATAATGATATCATTTTGCAAGCATTTTTTTTGGTAGGAATTCATCCTAAGACTAGTAATATTGAAACTGATTTTCCTCGAAGAAAATGTAAGTAAAATTACAACAATTCTTCTCCCATCTTCCCAGTCCCGAAGACCTGATTTGCTAAAATATAAGAAGGGAATTATTCATTGCTGTTTATAGTTTGATTAGTAGCTTGATTAATATCCCATCCGAGATGTCATATGGCTGTAAAGGATAGCCCGTCTATCCTTTGATAATATTATATATTTGGGGGGAAGGTATCTATGAAGGTTGGTATTTATAATCATCAGCATATGCAGGGCAGTTGTCCGATCTGCCGCCAGACCTATGTACAGGGTATGATGCAGGACGCCCTGTCCTGTCAGTCCAAGGCCCACATGGTCTATGGCAGCGACCTGGAATTTGTTAATTATACGGATCTGGGCGATTATCCGCCGGAAAATTTAGACAGGCCCGGCTTCCGAAGAATGATGGAGGATGTGGAAAATAATGTCGTAGACGTCATTGTTGTCTTTACCCTGAGCAAGATTTCCACGGATATCAATCTGATTCTCGATACCTACCAGGTGATGAAAGACCACGGCATCCAGCTGATCACCGCTTTAGACGGCAAGAAGGCTATGACAGTCCTGGACAAGGCCCTGGCCAAGAGAAACAGCCAGTAAAGGCCTTTAAAATATCAATTTCGATCTTTATTGTACCATTCATTTTAATAAATCAGTATAAAAGACAGGACCTGGTCCTGTCTGCAAGTGATGAACTTAGCGGCTCTGAAATTGGAATTCCAGAGCCGTTTTTTTATTTTTCTATGGCTCAGAAAGCTATGCCGAATGCCAGATGCAAGTTCTATTACTAATAAGTTAAAAAGAAGTTTCCATTAAATATTGGAAAATGCTATAGTAAAAATAATTAATCCAGATGTCTCTTTACTATCCTCTACATAGGAATAACAGGAACGGCCTGTTATCAGGGACAATCAAAACTTTGGAAAACTTTGGAAATCTTCAGAAATGATAATTGAGAAAGAATCTATCTATGATCAGACTAATCGCATCAGATATAGACGGTACTCTGCTTAAAACCGGTACTACCATGCCTGATCCGGCTTATTACAGGGTAATCGGGCAGCTGGTTGAAGATACTCGTGCCTTAGGGCCGGAGGCGGAATGCATGTACTGTACCAAGGATACGGCCTATTTCAGTCCTTTAGATCAGAATATCCAAAAACTTATGACAGATAAATTTTACTTTCACTGCAAAACCGTGGATAGGCTGACTGGCCTGCCTTTTCCATGCATCAAGTTCTCTGTTAAAATAAAAGATGAGCTTGAAGAAGGGCTCCGTCAATGGTTCATTCCCAAATGGCAGAAAAGCCATGAAGTCACCCGCGGCGGCAACTATGTCAGTGTGATGCAGGCCGGTGTCACAAAGGGAAGTTCCATAAAAAAGATCCAGGACTACCTTCATATTTCTCCAGAGGAAACCATGGTATTCGGCGATAATATGAATGATCTGGAAATGATGGAGCAGGCGGTCTGGAGCGTAGCTGTGGAGAATGCCCGGCCTAAATGAAAGGAGGCTGCCAGAATTATAACAGCCTCCAATGATAAACTTGGTGTTTTGAAAACAATCGATGCCCTGATTCGCCAGGGCTATAATTGCAATGACGAATTCCTGGAAGAAATGAGGATAATCTCTCATTCATAGTCTCTCAGAAAGTCTGTCTGTTTCCCGCTTCAAGGTCGGACAGATTCCCGGCTCCTGCTTCAAGGTCGGACAAATTCCTGACTCCCGCTTCAAGGTCGGACAGATTCCCGGCTTCTGCCTTATGGCTGGTCAGGTCTTTGTCTGTCACATGGCCGCTTTTCTTAAATCTTTGGAATAGCGGTTGAAAGAGGAGGGGGTCCTGCCTTCATACTTTTTAAAGATCTTACAGAAGTAGCCTGCCTCACTGTAACCGAGCAGGAAGGAAATGTCAGAAATATTCATCTCGCTGGTAGCCATATAATACTTGGCCATGGTAATCTTTCGAAGATGAATATAATCTACCACGCTGATCTTATAATACTTCTTAAAGATCCGGCTCAGATAGCCGCTGCTGATTCCGGCCTGAGCCGACAGGTCAGCCAGGGCAATCTCGTTATTCTTATTGTCTTCGATATACTGAAATACCTTGTTCATATGGGAGTATTTCATAGTGCAAAGCTGCCGGTAAACCTCTGTGACTATCTGCATGATCCAGCAGAAACAGAGCAGGGGCTTGCTGACCTTCTTGGCATTGATCTTATATTTTTGCAGGTAATATTCCTTCTGGGCATTATCCATGCCAGGTATGATATAGAAAAGGCTGGTGGCGAGACCCACCATCTTCTCTTTTCTGACTTCCTTACCGCATTCCCTGAAAAGATAGCTGACAACCTCCTTGGCCACATCATAAGAGTATTTATAATTTCTCTCATCCAGGGAAGAAATTAGTTTATCGATGTTAGTATCTTCCAACTCAACAGGTTCCTCTGACTGATTGCTCTTGATGATAGCAGCCAGCTTTTTTCTGGACAGAGGTTTAAAAAGATACTCATTGACTCCGGCCTCCATGGCATTGTGTAGGAGGGTGTAGTCCCCATAATTGGACAAGATATAGATGGAAGCCTCTGGCAATCTGTTGCGAATCATCTTACACACAGTTATGCCGGATTCTTCATGGAGGGTCACATCGGACAGTATAACCTGGGGCCGGCAGCTACTGGCCATCTCCATGGCTTCCTTGCCACTGGTAGCCGTGCCAATAAGCCGGCAATCCTTACAGTCAGCAAGCATCTTTTCCATGGCGCTTTGATATAATTCGTCAGCATCAGCAATTAAAACATCTACCATAATCTATACCTTTCTACTATCTTCCAAAATAATTATCTGCTTCTCCAAATATTTTCTCTGTCTTAATATTTTCTCTTTTGCTGAAGAGGAATATTCAGGACGATGGTATTAGGATTTACAGTAAGACTGATCTCCTGGTTATAGAGGTACTCATACCTCTTTTTGATCGTCTCTACCTGAAATTCAGAAAATCCACTGTCTATGATCTCCGCGCCAAACCTTCCCACCGGCAGGCCTGAACTCTCCAGCTGCATGGTAATCCGGCAGCGGTTCTGGACCTGCTCCGCATCAATGTAGAGCATGGCCTCATAATTACCGGACAGGACGCCGAAATCTATGAAATGTTCCACCATGGGAAGGAGCCCCAGCACCGGAATCCGCTGCCATTCCACTTCCTTTTGGATATTAATCTGATAGTTGAGCTTGTGATTATATTGCTCTTTCAGGGTTCTCAGATAGATATCTATCTGATCAGCCTCCTGACTGAGAGCGATATCTTCCATTTTATTATCCACATAATAACGGAGGATCTGGGCGAAATCCGTGATCATCCTCTCCGTTTTTGAGGCATTTTCCAGAATGGCAAAATAAGATATTGTGGTGTAAAGGTTGAGCAGCAGCTGGGCGGGCAACTGGCCCCTCAGGCTCTGATACTCCATCCTGCGGATCTCCAGTTCCAGCTCTCTGTTTCTCTTTTTGATGGAATCTGAGGATACCACCTTGTTTTTCAGGCTATCCACCTGCAGGGCGACAGTTTCCTTCTCACACATCTCTCTGACCATCAGAAAGGCGATTCTGGCTATAGCTTCCACCTTTTTCCCGGAATACCTGGGAAGGGCCGAGACATCAAGGTTGCTGTAGATCTCATCGTCATCCACGCCGGCAAGCTTATCCTCCTGGTCCACATCTGTACGGTAGACAGGTCCTCCAATCAGGGCCCCAAGATACTGCTCATTCACTACGATAGGGATGGCCATATGGAGCAGGTTTCTGTAATGGCCGAAAATCTGGGACCGGTTGTATATGGCAGCCTTAGCTGCCTCCATGGCATTCAGGGCTCTTAGCTCCTCTAACTTGACATCACTGTCTATAAAATCCTGGAGCATAGTATTAGCACCATTATAGTCAATATAAGCGTTCCCCCGGTAGTCGATGACCTGAAAGGAAATACCTGTGACATCAGAAAGA
Source organism: Lachnospiraceae bacterium UBA7026 (assembly GCA_002494165.1). Classification (GTDB taxonomy): domain Bacteria; phylum Bacillota; class Clostridia; order Lachnospirales; family Lachnospiraceae; genus Anaerobutyricum. Next base: position 28,733 of record DLBH01000001.1, read on the forward strand.
CTATTCTGAATCTCCTGGAGACGATCCCGTCCAAACAGGCCATCCAGACTGATATCCCTTTTTATATTCTGGTATTTCTGATCCATAATACACTCCATTCTTTTGTTCTTTACTTTTATTTATTACTTATTTTATCATTTTTATGCACAATAAAAAATTCCATTTTTTGTGAGGTTTTTCATAAATTAGTGCTAATAATTGTCTTATATTGTTGTGAATTGAAAATTTATTTGTTTTACCTAAAATCTATATAAGCAATATTTTCCACTTATATTTTTCAATTTCGAAAATTAAGTCCTATTTGGATTTACTTGCTTTATAAATGGAAATAATCGTAACTTTATCTTGTACTATTTCAGTTTTTATTAGTATTCACTATGAAAAAGCTAAAAAACACTTAACAAAATAAAGACAGGAGAGGAAAATTCCTCTCCTGTCTTATGTGGATCAAGCAAATATTTGTTTTTTAAATCATATAATCTAATGTGAGAGTTTGTTGAGACCGATTATAGGATGGTTATGCTTGAATGACACCTTTACAAATATGCATATTCGAAAGTAGATAATATCACTTATGCAATTCAGATCAAGACAGGATTCTACAAGTTGATCTTGCAGATCTCCTCGGCTAGTAAAGCCGCAGTCTTCATCTGGAGCTCAGTCACCTTGTCTGTCTTCTCCCATGGAAGATTAAGCTCATCTCTTCCAAAGTGGCCATAGGCTGCAACCGGCTTATAAGTAACTTTAGTGAGAGATAAGTTACTGATAATACCAGCCACACTGAAATCGAAGACAGCTCTGACTGCTTTTTCTATAATTTTCTTAGGTAATTCCTCTGTTCCAAATGTATCGATCTTGATGGATACCGGCTGAGCAACGCCGATGGCGTAGGCAAGATTCACTTCACATTTCCTGCAGAGTCCTGCAGCCACCACATTCTTAGCAGCGTACCTGGCCATGTAGGCTGCAGATCTGTCAACCTTGGTCGGATCCTTTCCTGAGAAAGCTCCGCCGCCATGTCTGGCGATACCGCCATAAGTATCCACGATAATCTTTCTTCCTGTGAGACCCACGTCGCCTTCCGGTCCGCCTACAACGAAACGACCAGTGGGATTGATGTAGATCTTTACGTCCGGAAGAAGAAGATCGTTCGGAATCACCGCTCTGATTACATATTCTTCGATGTCTGCACGGAGCTGTTCTATGGCTATATCCGCATTATGCTGTGAAGATATAACCACATCACTAATTCCGACAACATCGCCATTATCATCACAGGCTACTGTCACCTGAGACTTACCATCAGGATAAAGATAGGGAAGAATCCCTTCCTTTCTCACTCTGGTGAGCTGTTTTGTCAGCTTGTGTGCCAGGGAAATGGACAAAGGCATATATTCCTTTGTTTCATCACTGGCATAGCCAAACATCATGCCCTGATCTCCGGCGCCAATTTCGCCATTTTCCTGTACAACGCCCTGGGCGATATCGGGTGACTGGCTGACTATGTTGGTTAAAATCACACAGTCTCTGCCGTCCATACCCTTTTTCTTATCATCATATCCTATCTCCACAAGAACCTTTCTTGCCACTTCTCCGACATCGACGCTTCCGGATGAAGTAACTTCGCCTGCGATAAAAACGATTCCTTCAGAGGCCATCGTCTCCACAGCGACGTGGGAGGCAGGATCCTGAGATAAATAGGCATCCAGGATAGCATCGGATATGATATCGCACACCTTGTCAGGATGTCCTTCTGTAACTGATTCAGAGGTAAGCAAGGTATAGTCCTTTTTCAAGATGTTAACCTCCTATCTTACAGATTAATCCTTCTTCTTCTACAATCTCTTTGAGGACCTCCATATAATCCTTTTCAGGAGTCTTTACACCATACAGTTCATAGGGCTTGCCCAACATGCCGTACTTGTTGCTTCCCAGATCATGATAGGGAAGAAGATGCAGCTCTTCTACTCCCGGAAGACTGGTCGCGAACTTGGCAATGCCCCTGATCACATCCACATCAGCGTTAAAGCCGGGGATTACAGGAACACGGATAATCATCTGCTTTGCAAGCTCAGCAATATGATAGGCATTGGTGAGGATCCTCTCATTAGAGACACCTGTAAACTCCTTGTGAATCAGGGGATGGATGTGTTTGATATCCATCATAACAAGATCCAGCAGGGGAACAATCTTATCGAGAACTTCAATGGATGTATATCCGGTTGTCTCGATGGCAGTTGTCCACCCAAGGCCCTTACAGGCTTCGATCAGTTCCTTTAAAAATTCATGCTGTACAAAAGCTTCTCCTCCGGAGAATGTGATGCCGCCGCCCGTCTTACGATAGATCGTAGAATCTTTATAAAGCTCTTTGACAATATCTTCAACGGTTCTCCACGTTCCGGACTGCTCCAGAGCTCTGTGGTAGCAGACATCCACACATTTTCCACAGACGATACACTTTGTATGATCAATTTTCCCTGGAAAATTCAAATTAGAAGCGCCAGTAGGACATACGACTTCACAGTTTCCACATCCGACACAGTTCTGCGCCTTGAACATGATCACTGATTTCAGTTCCTGTGATTCGGGATTGCAGCACCATTTGCAGCGCAAAGGACACCCATTCAAGAAGACGATGGAGCGAACGCCCGGTCCGTCATTGACAGAGAATCTCTGTATATTAAAGACCAGTCCCTTTCTTCCCTCACCATCTTTCTTTTCCTCTTGCACAAACTTAAGTTTATTCATAGGTACTTCCTCCGGAAAACCTCTAAAATGCTTCGGCATTTATAGACATCCCCCGCCCCGAAGGACGGGGGAATGCTGCCTACTGGGGTTAAACCGCCATCCGATTCAGCCTTGCGCTTATATAAAGTACCAGGCTCTTCTTCAGGCATAATGGCTAACTTAAGGACAGATTAGAATGTCTGCTCTGTACGAGCGATGATGTCATCCTGTACTTCCTTAGCAAGTACGGTCCAGTGTGCGGAATATCCGGCTACACGAACAACGAGGTCTTTGTAGTTCTCAGGATGATTCTGAGCGTCTACCAGAGTCTCTCTGTCGATAACGTTGAACTGTACATGCATACCCTTCTTATCGAAGTAGTTACGTACAACACCTGCGAAGTTGATCAGACCCTGATCTCCTGCTACTGCAGACGGTAAGAACTTCTGGTTGTAAAGTGTACCATTGGATACGTTCAGCTGGTCAAGCTTAGCTACGGAGTTACCTGCAGCTGTCGGGCCCTTAACGTCATGACCCTGACGTGGGGAGATACCATCAGCCAGAGGAGCATTGGAGTAACGTCCATCCGGAAGAGCCTGTACGTCTTTACCGAAGAGTACGTTAGCGGATACCGGATAACATCCTGCCTGATACTGGCCGCCACGCGGGTTTTTATATCTCTCTACTGCATGGGAGTAGATCTGTGTAGCTTTACGTGCCCAGATATCTACTTCGTCGATATCGTTACCGAAGCAAGGTGTTGCATCGAGGATGTTACGGATTCTGTCGTACTCAGCTCTCTTAGCATCGTCACATGCCGGTGAGAAGGTCTTAACTCCGCTCATGCTGGAGGAGGATCCGTTCTCAGCTAAGATCTTGCGAACTACTTCGTTGATGATGGCTTCCATGCTGGATGCATCAACGTTGCTGGACTTGTGGCTTACAGAAGCTGCTGCTGCCTCAGGCGGAGCACTCATAACTACGAACGGTCCATCGTAGCAGCCTGCGCCGAGCTCAGCACCGAAGTTGTTCTCCATAGCCTCATAAATCTGAGCCATTGTGAGATCCTTGTCTTCGAATACATGCTTCTTGATTGCGTACATAGCATCACCAGTATCAACATTACCGAATGCCTGCGGGCCTGTGAAGTTGTAGATAGCTCCACCTTCCATAACGGTCTTGCCGCGCTTGATACAGTCATCTACCAGTGCGCTCATGAAGGGCAGCGGAGCACGCTGACGATGAGCGATATCTACACAGTTGTCAGACTCAACAAGCTTCTCAACGAAGTACTCGATCTGAGTTGTATATGCTTCAACAACATCGTCCATGGACTTCCACTCAGGCATAGGCTTGCAAACCGGGCCTAACTGCTTGCCATCACGGTTCTTTCCACCATGGATAGCGATATCAAATACCTTAGCACAGTTGAAGAATGCAGCATCATGCCATCCCTCTGTCTTATGCGGGCACTGAGGCTCTACACAACCGATGATACAGTAGCTACGAGCATCTGCAAGGGTAAGTCCTCTGTTACAAAGAGCAGGGATAATAGCCTCGTCATTGTAGAATGCCGGAACACCCATACCTAATCTGGAAAGCTCACAGGCACGAAGCAGGAACTCGTCTGGTGTCTGGTTGTGGATACGTACGGAGAAGGAAGGAGCTGGCAGTCTTACGTGTGCAGCTGCGTCCATACACATATAGGATAACGGATTGGTGATGTCGAGACCTTCCTCATCCTGTCCACCTACGCCGAAGTTCTGGAATACAGCGTATCCTGCGAATGCCTGATCGGAAACGTCATCACGTGTCTTATTTACATGGTTAAGAAGTACGAAGATACAGTCAATCAGTTCCTGAGCGAACTCTTTGTCGATCTCCTTGTCGTCTCTGAGGAATGGCCACATATAAGTGTCAAAACGTCCTGGGGAGATGGAATGTCCATTAGCCTCGATCTGAACTAATGCCTGAACAAACCAGAAGGACTGACATGCCTCCCAGAAGTTTGTAGCCGGGCTCTCGGGAACACGATCACAGTTCTTAGCGATCATCTCTAACTCAGCTTTTCTCTTGGGATCTGAGCAGGAAGCTGCCATCTCAGCTGCCTTCTTGCTGTATCTCTTAGCAAAGTTAATTGCTGCATTGTAGGAAATGATAACTGCCTCATGGAAGGTTCTCTTCTGCAGGTACTCAGGATCATTTCTGTCAAGATTGTTCATAGCTTCAACAACCTCAGCGATAATGCCCTTGAAGCCCTTATTTAAAACTTTGCCGTAGTCTACACAAACATGTCCGATTCCACCAAAGTAGTAGTTACCAACCGTGAAAACGCCGCCTGCCTGGCAGTCAAGAGCTTCCTGGCTCATATAGGAGGTAGCAAGCTCGCTGGTTGTCTTACCCTTCCAGTATTTGAATACTTCGTGAAGGATATCAGCTGTCTCTTCTGTGATTACGAACGGGTCACACATACGTGTAGCCATGGTCTTGAACTCTTTCTCAACCCAGTCAAATGAGAACTCCGGGCAGAGGTTTGTGGAACGAGGCTTAACGGAAAGAGCACCTACGATAAGCTCGTTGTCACGGATAACAACAGGAAGATTGTTGAAAATCTTCTCATTAGCTTTAGCTCTTCTCATAACTGCCGGCATTCCCTCAGTCTCTTTGTAGGACTCTGTGATCAGGACTGCTCTGTACGGCTCAACTTCCGGAACAGCATTAACAACTTCTGCTTTTAAGGCTTTGATTCTTGCGGTTGGTTCTGTAAATCCTTTTGCGATCATTACAATTTTCCTCCTTACTTACTGGCACATCAAAAAAAGACGATGTGCAAATCCTTGTTTGAGAGATGATAACTCAAATAATCCCATAAACCCATAAATCAACCACTTACTGAGCTTTCATCTAGATAGATTATACTAAAATCCCGCACCCCATATTAGGAATATTCAATTCAGACATTAGCAAAAAACAATTAATTCGAATCTATAATTTTCGTCTTTTTTGACGAAAATTAAGGGCTTATATGAGACCTTGCCCCGACATATTTGCCAATAACAAGGTATTATCTTTAGACCAAGGAAAAGTATTGTTGTCAATCTGCCAGGGTCTATGACAATTTTCTACCCCTCCCAGGGCCCGGTCCGGTCCCGGCTCCCCTTTTTCTGTCATCGTTGCCAGGTCAGCCGGAATCCACTTTTGTAACAGTTTTTCCTGCAAAACTTTTTTCCTTCCATCCACCCCTTCGTCAGCAAGACTTTTCCCTCTTTCTGACGTTTTCCCCGCAAAAGTTTTCTCTCCCCCAAACACCTTTTTCCCTGCAAAAGGCTTTTTTCTTACTAGAGAAAGCCCTGTCTTTCCTATATAATGGAAAACAGATTAAAGCATGATTTATGTGAATTGGGAGGTTTGTTAGAATGCTTGAGATTAAAGATCTGGAAGCCTGGACGAAAGAATATTTTGAAAAGCCCGAAAACCAGAACAAGGCTGCCAAAGCCTGTGAGAGATACGACCGGCTGCTGGTCAAGAATATCCGGCAGATGATAATGTCCGGCGAGGAGACCATAGAAATCGAAAAGGCCGCCGGGCATGATCCCGGCAAGCGTCTGGAAAAGGCCAAGTATGAAGTACTTCCGTTTGTCAGGGTTGACGGGAAGAAGGGTAAGGTCCGGATCAATATGCTGGATCAGACCGCGGAATTTATAGAAGAATAAAGATCTCATAAATCATAAAAAAGGGTGGCCGCAGCTGTCACCTGTCCTTTTCCCCGAATCGGACAGGCAGCAGCCGCGGCCACCCTTTTTATATGGTAATTTTTATGTCAGGGATAATCAATCATCCACTCTTACTTTGCCAGCGGTGACTGACCGGCTCCGTTCCCCTTTATATAGCAGATAATTATTTCCCTCTTTTCATCAGCCGATATAACGGAGGGCTTCAATGGGCTTTTTCCTGGCTGCCTTGTTAGCCGGATAAATACCAAAGAGAACTCCTATAGCCGTAGAAAAGAGAATGGATACCAGCACTACTCCCTGGGAGAGGCTGTAACTGGTCCCGCTGAAGATACCGATTACCTTCAGCAGGATCCAGGAAGACAGGATACCGATCAGGCAGCCCATGAGACTGATAATGATAGCCTCTATGAGAAACTGCAGCATGATAGTTCCCCGGGTGGCCCCTATGGCCTTCCTGATTCCGATCTCCCTGGTTCTTTCCGTCACGGAAACCAGCATGATATTCATGATACCGATACCACCCACCAGCAGGGAAATTCCTGCTATGCCGCCCAGCATCAGGGTCATGGACTGCTGGACACTGGCCATGGTCTCCGCGATCTCTGAGGAATTCTGGATGGTAAAGGCATCCGAGTCATCCTCCAGTCTGGTCAGAAGCAGACTCTGCAGCTCCGCCTCCGCCTCATCCATCTGCTGGTCATCCGCCGCAGATACGACGAAAGAGCTCACAGAGGAAGATACATTATTGACCAGTCTTCTCAGGGAAGTGTAGGGAACATAAGCCGCATAGTTTTTGTAACTGGAGGAATTCCTCCTCCTGGAACTACTGGAGGAGCTGGCCTCCAGAACACCAATAACCTCATACTCTATGCCGTTAAACTTTATGGTCTGGCCGACACAGCGGCTGCCTCCCATAATATCAGTGGCCAGGTCTGCACTGATCACCGCCACGTTGGTATGATTGTTCACGTCGGTAATGTTAAAATACCGTCCATTTTCTATACTCAGGCCGGTGATGGTCCCATAGGAACCACCGGTGCCGGTCACCTGGACCGAAGCCGTGGAATCACTGTCATCGGAAGCATACTTTTTGGAATAACTGCTGTAGGCAGTGACATTACCGTTAGCCGTGGCGGATACATCCGAGAGATATTCCGATTCAGCCACCATGGTATTGAGTTCATCCAGGCTGACCGGGCTTCCCTTATTATCAGAAATCTGCACGGTCAGAGTGCTGGTTCCCATGGAATTGATGGAATCCGTCACCGACCGGGTGGTCCCATTGGCAATGGAAACCAGGACGGTAAGCGCCATAACGCCGATGATAATGCCAAGCATGGTCAGGAAGGATCTCATCTTACTGCCTGCGATGGCCTTTATGGACATTTTAAATGATTCACGGAACATCCAGTCTCACCTCCCTGCCCCAAGAGGGCTTTTTCTTGATCCACCTAAATCCGGGTCTGGTCCCTGCAGCCATTACATTCCTCCGGGACCGCCGCCCTGGCCGCCTCCTGAAGGCGGACCGCCCTGACCGCCAGGACCGCCCTGGCCATCAAATTCACGGTTTCCTTCTCCGTCGGACTGGTCGGAAGAACCGCTGATCTCATAGTAGACCTTGTCCCCTTCGCTGAGGCCGGAGGTAATCTGAACCATACCGCCATCCGATAAGCCCGTGCTTACCTCCACTTCTCCGGAGAGAGTACCATCGTCTTCCTTCTTTGTATAGACATAGGTCTTACCAGCTTTCTCGTGGATAGCCGCCGAAGGAATCTGAATCGCATTTTCCGCTTCTTCTATATTAATTACTGCTGTCGCCGACATACCCTCCAGCATACCTTCTGTCTTATCCACAGTAATCTCTACAGTGTATTTGGAGCTGCCGCTGTCTGAGGAGCTGGCCGTCCGGCCCACTTCAGTAATCTGGCCGCTGATCTGGCTGCCGTCTAAGGCTTCAAGACTGACGTCCGCTGTCTGGCCGACAGAAACCGAATTAATGTCTGCCTCATCCACTGTGACTGAAACCACCATAGTTTCTTCCGAAATCATGGTAAAGGCCTCTGTCATATCGACAGCACCTGAAGAAGAGGATGAACTGCTGCTGGAGGAAGTGGAACTGGATGAACCGGAACCGGACCCTCCCGCTGTGGATCCTCCGCTCTTTGAAGAGGCTGTTGAGGTCTTATTATGGCTTGAGGCAGTGGAAGTCTTACTGCTGGTACTGGTGCTGCTTGTGTCACTGCTGGTATCGGAAGCCACGGAAGCTGTCAGGACAAGAATCAGTTTATTAGCTTCTGTATTATCTGTGTCTTTCACAGTGACGGTCTGCACCGCGAAATCTCCCATGGAAATCCCAGCATAATCTGTGGCAGTTGAAAAGGCATAGCCAGCCTTGGCTGTCAGAATCAGAGTGGCTGTGTAGGTCTTACCTGCCTGGAAATTCTCCTCTGGATCCCAGATGATCTGTCCACTGTAGTAATCAGTCTCACTGATCTCAGTCTGGGGGCTCTTTCCCGCGGCTGGATAGGTAAGAGACAAGCCCTCCACTGATTTGGAAGAAATGGCAGTCAGAGTCGTATACTTTTCCTCTGTTGATTCTGTCTCTGTCGTCTCTTCTGTCGTGGCCGCTTCTGTTGTCTCGGTTGTTTCCTCTGTAGAAGTTTCTGTCGTTTCTGTGGCTGCTTCTGTGGCAGCTTCCGTCGTCTCAGTGCTTGCTTCTGTTACCTCCTGTGTTGACTCTGTCGCTGACGCTTCTGTTGCCTGCGTCTGCTGACCGGCTGTCGTGTCAGCACTGAGTCTGGAAGCAAGGACCGGACCTGAAGCAGAAGTCGTCCTGGCAGAACTCTTCACAGCCATGCTAGTGGCGGTGATGCTGCCGGCACTGACTGTAGCAGATGCGGCGGTATCGCTGACGCTGGTCTGGTCACTGGTCTGACTGCTGGTCTGTGTGCCGGTTTCTGTATTGGTTTCTGAGCTGTCAGAGCTACTGTCTGAGGAACTGTCTGAAGAAGTAGTGATATTGATAGCACCAATGGTTCCCGCCTGGTCCGCCGTCACATAACCCGACTCCAGGATGGCCTCCAGCTGGGCCTCTGCCTCCTCATAATCCTCCAGCTCATCTTTGTAAACAATATAGTTAAGATAATCATCGGATGTGGTATCATCGATATCGTCAAGGTCGTCAATCTCATCCTCCAGAGTGTCGATCTCTTCCCGGATAGAAAGGAGCAGTTTGGCTACGGAAGCAGGTTTGGCCTTGGCCAGTTTCTGACCCTTCTCCACCGTATCTCCCTCTGAGACCAGCAGTTCTTCCACTTCAATCCCTTCCGGGATATCAATGGATTCCGAGTCATCACTCTGCAGGGTTCCACTGCTGCTGATGGTTGTGGTGAGGTTACCTACCTTTGCTTCGGCTTCCCGGACCACCTTGTCCGTTTCTTCCGCATTGGAATTGGAAGAGGACCGGATCAGGACAAAGGCTCCTGAGGATAAAATGATAAGTCCCAGCAAAACAAAAAATTTCCTTGATTTCAAAAAGCCCGGAAGGGCTCTTTTCTTTTTTCCTTTTTTCCCAGAAGGATCAGCAGTCATTCTCTCTCCCATCTCTTCTGTGAAATCATCATTCTTTTTAAAATATTTTCTCATGATTTCTCTCCCTTCCTCTGGACTTTTAAAGCCGGCCGGGCAGACCATGCAAATAAAAAACCCAGCCCTGGAAAGCTTATAAATCGCTTCAGGCTGAGTTTATTAACTGTCAAACGATCCGCCCACTGATATACTTATACATATACAAGTATTATAGATTTATAAGCAATGTTATAAAAATACCTGCTATCAGCATAAATAGAATTTGTGAACAGAAATTGTTTTATTTTTTAATTAAATGTGACTCCTTACTTAATTCTTTATTTGATTCCTTACTGACATTCACTCTTTACTCTGTCTTGAAGCCGACAGCCGCCTTCTGGTAAATACATCGATCCAGACCATAAAAAGGATGACGATACCAAGGACAAAGTTCTGCCAGTTTGAATCTACTCCCATGATATTCATGATATTGACAATCATGGTCAGGATAATGGCTCCAATCAAGGTGCCGGCTACGCCGCCCTCTCCTCCAAGGAGGGAGGTGCCTCCCACCACCACTGCCGCCACGATCTGAAGGCCGTAGGCCTCACTCATGCCGGCGTCCGCCGCATTGAGCCGGGCCGTGATCAGAATACCTCCCAGAGATCCGGTGATCCCACAGAGTATGTAGGAAAGAAGCAGAACTCTGAGGCTGCTGATGCCGGAGTAGTCCGCCGCCCGGCGGTTATAGCCGATCAGATAAACACTGCGGCCAAATATGGTTTTTCTCAGTAGAAAACTCAGAAGAAGGGCAGTCAGGCCTGTGATAATCACAGGAACCGGGATTGGTCCCAGAAAGCCGATGCCAATGGTTGTAAAATTTCTTGGCAGATCATAGATCACGCCGCCGTTCATAACGATAGTCGCCAGGCCGGCAGCTACCATATTCATGCCGTAGGTGGCCACAAAAGATGGCAGACCTATGATTCCGACCATGATGCCGTTAAAGGTCCCGATCAGGATGCCGATAAGCAGGCAGAGCAAAATAGTCAGTCCAACAGGAGTTCCTCCCACCAGCATCCGGGCACAAAAGCAGCCGGTCAGGGCCGCACAGCCTCCCACGGACAGGTCGATATTGCCGGTCAGAACCACTGCAGTAAGACCCAGACTCAGCATCAGCAATATGCTGGCCTGCCTGAAAATGGTCATCATATTCCTTATGGTCAGGAAGGATGAGGACAGGAGGCAAGAAACCAGAATCAAAAGCAGCAGGCTTATGAGAATAAAGAAATATTTGGATTCCATAAGCTTTTTCAGTTTTGTCATGCTTGTATCCTTCATCTAATCCTCCTCTCTGCCTGCCGACCCATTTTTTCCAGTCACACTGCCGCTCACTTCTGCCGGCCCATTTTTTCCAGTCACACTGCCGACCGCCTCCGCCGGCCCATTTTTCAGGACGGAAGAAGAAATCCGGCCCAGGGGCAACTTCCTTATGGAAGCCCCTTTAAAGAGAACATCCATGATAATGGCCGCCAGGACAACACTACCAATGATAGCCTGCTGGTAGATGGATGAGATTCCCACCTGGGTCAGGCCGGTTTTCAGGACCTGCATCATAAGTACACCAAAGACGGTACCCTCGACGCCGCCCCGGCCTTCCCTCATGGAGGTCCCGCCCAGAAGAACGGCAGCTATGGAGTTAAACTCCATGCCATTTCCCGCATTGGGATTGCCGGATTCGATCCTGCAGCAGACCAGGAGGGCGGCTGCCCCAGCCATAAGGCCGGCATAGCCAAAGGCCATGATAGTGGTCCTGCTTACACTTCCCCCGCTCAGGCTCAAGGCTTCCGGATTACCTCCCAGGGCCTTGATCTTCTTGCCAAAGCCAGTCATATGTAACAGCAGCCAGGTCAGAATAAAGATGAAAATGCTGATCCATACAGACCAGGTCAGGCCCAGAAAGGAGGTCCTGGCTATGGTCCTGAAAATCGTGTGACGGTAATAAAGGGTCTGGCTGCCGCACAAAAGCAGGGCCGCCGATTTAAAGATATTCTGGGTTCCCAAAGTCACAATAAAAACCGGCAGTCTTCCCTTTGCCACCAGAAAACCGTTGAGAACTCCTCCTAAGCAGCTGACTGCCAGGACACAGAGAATGGAAAGTACCATGGGCATCCCCAGATTAAGCAGCAGAATCCACAGAACTCCGGCCATACTGACTATGGATCCCAGGGATAAATCTGTTCCCTGCAAAAGTACAATCAGGGTCTGGCCACAGGCCAGCACCAGGAGGGGCGCTGCCTGCCGCATAATAATAGCCATATTCTGGGGGGAAAGGAATTCCGGTACCAGGGCAGTAAAGAGGACCAGCAGGAAAATCAGCATATAACAGGCAGAGGGAATTCTTCTGATCCACTTTTTCAAGCCTTTGTCACTCATCATGTCCCTCTCCTTTCCCGGCCAGCATCATCATTGATCCCAGGGTATCCTCTGTCAGGTCTTCCTTAGCTACCTGGCCGACGATCTGGCCCTCACTCATCACATAGACCCGGTCACTCATTCCCATAATCTCAGCCATGTCTGAGGAGATCATCAGCAAAGCTTTTCCCTGGGAAGCCATGTCATTCATCAACCGGTATATCTCCACTCTGGCCCCGATGTCGATACCCCTGGTAGGCTCATCAAAAATCAGAACATCAGCGTCGGCACAAAGCCATTTGGCCAGGACAGTCTTCTGCTGGTTGCCTCCGGAGAGCATACGGACCTCCCTTTTCACATCCGGTGTGGCGATGGAAAGGTCCTCCACATATTTCTCTGAAATCTTTTCTTCCTTTTTGGAGTCGATGATCCGGCCGGAAAAGACTTTTTTCAGACTGGCCGAAAGTATATTCCAGGAAATGGGGGCTCTCAGGGCCAGGCCCAGGTCCTTGCGGTCCTCGGGAAGCAGGCACAAGCCGGCCTCCACCATAGCACCGGGTCTCTTCCCTGTCATTCTTTTTCCATGGAGCCAGATTTCTCCAGACCCGGGCTTGTCCACTCCATAAATCAGTCTGGCCAGTTCGGTCCTTCCGGCCCCTGCCAGGCCGGCAATCCCGACGATCTCCCCCGAACGGACCTGCAGGGAACAGTCCCTGACAAAACCCCGCCGGTCAGAGATCTCCCTGACCTCCAACACCGTATTCCCATAGTTGAAATTCTCCCGCAGATAGATCCGGTTCAGATCTCTTCCCACCATCAGCTCAACCAGCTGCCGGTCACTGACCTGGCTCATCAGGGCCGTCCTGACCTGCCTGCCATCCCTCAGGATAGTGACCCGGTCACCGATCTGCCGCAGCTCCTGCATGCGGTGGGAGATGTAGAGGATAGCAATCCCCTTACTTTTCAAAAGACCGATCAGGTTGAAAAGAGCCTCAATCTCATGGTCAGACAGAGATGAGGTGGGCTCATCGAAGACCAGGACCCGGGGATGCATGGATACTGCCTTGGCAATCTCCACCATCTGCTGCTGGGCTATACCCAGAGATTTGACGGGACATTCTATATCGATATCCTTGCAGGCCAGGTCAGCCAGAAGCTTCCTGGCTTCCTCTTTCATTTTCTTATGATTGATGAGCAAACCGCCGGGATAGCGGGGTTCCCGATTAAAAAAAATATTTTCCGCGGCATTGAGCCAGGGTACCATGGTAAGTTCCTGGTAAACCGCACCGATTCCCTTGGCAAGGGCCTCCTGGGGACTGTGGAACTCCATTTGTTCACCGGCCAGAAAAAGCTGGCCCTGGTCAGGCCGGTGAACACCCAGGATACATTTTACCAACGTGCTTTTTCCGGCTCCGTTCTCTCCGGCCAGAATGTGGACTTCCCCCGGATACAGGTCCAGGTCCACCTGGTCTAAAGCCTTGACGCCGGGAAATATTTTTGTGATATTCTTAGCCTGTAACAGGGCTTCCATAAGCATTTTCCTCCTTGTATCCATCATACCACAAGCCGGCCCTTGCAGAAGCTATAAAATAGGCCGAATCCAGCCTACCGGGTGGTAATTTTTTTTACAAACCGTCCACCGCAGCTGTCTTTCTTTCACAAACCGACGGGCCGGCTATAGTAAAAAAAGAAAAGTCCCGCCACTATTCAGCAGACAGGACTTTACTCTTTTCTTCATATAAATACATATACAGCTATGGCTTGAAGATGGTTGCCACAGCATAAAAATCCCGCCGCAGGCTTATTCCTCTTATTCAAACCACCTGTAATTATCGATGTAATCCTGGACATTATCCTTGGTAATCAGAGGATTATGCCTCTCTGACGGGAAGGGTATGAAGTATTCTTCTGGCAGGGTCTTGTCGTTGAGGTACTGGACCAGGTAAGTCACTGCCAGATAGGTAGAGCCGTAGGGGTCTGTATTATAGGTCACATAGAGGTCCCCGTCCTTTACTGCCTGGGAGGCATCCTTGGAAGCGTCCGCTCCTCCTACCAGCACACCTTTTATGTTCTGGGCCTTGAGGGCCTGGACTGCTCCGATGGCCATCTCATCATTACAACAGGATACGATGGACAGCTCGTCGGCAACGCCTTCCCTGGCCAGGAGATTCTCCATAACCTGCATACCTTCATTCCGCTTACAGTTTGCAGTCTGGGAAGCCACAATCTCCATATCCGGGTACTCTGCAATGGCATCTTCAATACCAGCCTTTCTTTCCTCCATGTTCTGTACTCCTGCCGGCCCCTCCAGGATGATAGCCTTACCCTTGCCGCCGGCAGCCTCACACAGCTCCTTGGTTACAAGATAACCCGTCTCATAATAGTCTACACCGGTTCTCATGAAAGCTCCTGTATCCGGGGCCGTTCCTATGGCAACAACGGGGATACCCTTCTCATTGGCAGCGTCGATCATGGGCTGGATGCCCTTGGAATCTGACGGATGGATCACAAAGCCATCCACATTCTGGTCTATGAGGGACTCCATGATGGTCAGCTGCTCATCGATATTATCCTGATTGGAGGGTGCCAAAGTCTGGACCTCCAGGCCCATATCCTTGCCGGCCTGGGCACCGCCTGCCCACATGCCTATCATATAGGGATTGGTAGAATTCCTGGTCATAACAACAATCTTATACTTGTCCTTAGCTTTCACTGAAGTAGAGATTCCTCTTCCTATGCCCTCCACCGGTAAAACCAGTTCGTTCTTGGCATAGTCGCTGGCCCGGTTGGTGTTGACATTCAGGCTGAAATCCTCATTGACCTTGCTGCCCTTCTCACTCTCCGTCAGTTCCAGCTTGGTCTCTGTCGCTTCACCCGCCTGCTGGCCGGAACCACAGGCACACAGGCCCAGGACCATCACAAGGGCCACTGCCAAAGCCAGTCCTCTTTTTTTTGTAATTTTTTTCATGTTACATACCTCCCTCCGTCACTATCATCAACAAATTCCTTCTTTTTTTACTGTACACTCCCGGCTGGAATCCGTCAAACAGGCTTCTTCCTTTGAAAGGGTAAAACCGGACTGCTAAAATTAAAAGCAGGGCGGCAAAGCTTATATGCTTTCTCTCGCCCTGCTTCATCTTGTCATTCATCCTATGTCGCGGTTCTATTCACTTTTCAGATAGTCCAGCACAGAATAGAGGGCATTCGCCCCATCTCCCACTGCTGTAGAAACCTGCCGCAACTGTTTGGTCCTCACATCTCCTGCCGCAAATATACCCGGGCAGGAAGTGATTCCATCTTCTCCGGCTACAATATAACCCTGTGGATCCAGGTCTGTCAGGTTTTTAAGAACATCTGTACAAGGTCTGGCCCCTATGGCTTCAAAAAGTCCGTCCACACGAATCCTTCTGCCGCTGCTGAGCACCAGTCTTTCCATCCTGTCTCCGCCCTCAGCCATAAGAATCGAGGTCCCCCGCAGAATCTCTACGGTAGGCATATCTTCCAGCTTTTTCAAAGTCACCGGGTTGCCCTGGAACTGGTCCATCCAGTGAATCAGGTAAACCTGGTTGCAGAAATTGGTCATGAAGAGGGCGGTATCGAGGGCCGTATCTCCTCCACCTGCCACAGCCACTGCTTTATCGTCATAGGCAGGTCCGTCACAGACAGCACAGGAATGGATATATTCGGCCTCGAACTTCTCTCTTCCTATAATATTCAAATGTCTAGTCTCTGTCCCGGCTGCCCATATAAGGGCACGGGCCTCCAAATGCCGGCCATCCAGGAAGTCAACCTTCCATCCATCCCCGGCCCTGCTGCAGGCGCATACTTCTCCTGTGTGGAAGGGGACTCTCAGCTCCTCCGCGTGAAGGCGGAACTTCTCACCCAGGTCATAGCCGGTGATTCCGTAAAAGCCAAGATAATTATCTACCCTGAAGCTTCTGGCAATCTGGCCGGTCCCGAGAAACTCTCTCTCAGCCACTTTGAAATCCAGATTACTCCGCTGGGCATAGACAGCCGCACTGAGACCTGCCGGACCACTTCCTATAATCAGCAGATCAAGCATATAGTCACCTGCTTATAAGTTCAGGTCAAAGCCTCTGGGAATCTTTACAGAGCTTGTTGATCTTGAAAACTCCATCTTGGATTCAGCCATCTTCTCCACTTCGCCGGCCACTTTGAGAACTTTCTCGATGTTCTCTTTCATCTGTGCCCTGCTCTCTTCAGGAGATGCCTCATAGAGCTTGCGGTCGCCAAGGAAGAAAGAGGGAACCCGGTCATGGGGGAACTTGGATACGATATCCGGTCTTGCATCCTCGTCAATTTTGAGGACTTCAACCTTCGCATAATCCGCATTAGCGTTCTGAAGTTCTAACAGAATGGAATCTGCTCTCTTACAATACTGACAGCTCTTCGAATAAAAATACAAAATACCAATCATAGCCTTCTCCTTTTCTAAAACTCAATATGATTATGATAACCGGAAGGACCCTCCTGCCGGCACGGAGTTGCATTACTGTCTCAGAAACTCCCTCATACTGATTTTACACGTTATCAGGCTACAAAATTTGTGCAAATGATACGGTTTATTTACAATATTCGTATCAGGTACAAAGGCCCCCGCTGCAAAGAATTGCAGCGGGGGCCGGACTGGTCTTTATTTAATATTTCCCTTTATTTATCCTTGATCTCACTGTGCCATTCCTGAAGGGATTCCACTCTTTTCGTATTGTGCTTCTGCTCATAGAGGATACCCTCGGCGGCAGCCTTGCCGGCAGCAACAGTTGTGATATAAGGAATCTTGGCCTTGATGGCGGACCTTCTTACATAACTGTCATCGTAGGCGCTCTCCTTGCCGGCGGGAGTATTGATAATCATCTGAACCTCGCCGTTGACAATGAGATCCTGCAGATTGGGCCGGCCTTCATGACGCTTCTTGATCAGTTCTGAAGGAATGCCGTTCTCATTGAGAAGCTTGTTGGTTCCCCTGGTAGCATAAATCTTGAATCCGCCTTCCATAAAGCTCTTGGCCAGGTCAACGACCTCCGGCTTATCCTTGGAATTAACGGAAATCAGTACGGAACCTGAGGTAGGCAGCTTGGACTGGGTAGCCTCCTGGGCCTTGAAGAAGGCCTCACCTGTTGTGGAAGCGATACCAAGTACCTCGCCGGTAGACCGCATCTCCGGACCGAGAAGCGGGTCAACCTCCTGGAACATATTGAAGGGGAATACCGCTTCCTTGACACCGTAATATGGAATATGCTGCTCCTTGAGCTGGGGCACCGGTGAAGGCTTGCCTGTAAGCTCTGAGGTAAGGATCTCCGTGGCCAGAGGCACCATGCGGATATTGCAGACCTTGGATACCAGCGGAACCGTACGGGAAGCTCTCGGATTAGCCTCAAGAACATAAATCTTGTCATTCTCGATGGCATACTGCATATTCATCAGGCCGACAACATGCATCTCTTCGGCAATCCTTCTGGTATATTCCCTGATCGTCTTCAGGTGCTCTTCAGAAATATGTCTGGAAGGAATGATACAGGCAGAGTCTCCGGAATGGATTCCGGCCAGCTCGATATGCTCCATAACAGCGGGTACAAAAGCATGGGTACCGTCGCAGATGGCGTCTGCCTCACACTCGAGGGCATGAACCAGGAAACGGTCGATAAGGATAGGCCGGTCCGGTGTCACACCGACAGCCGCTCTCATATAATCTCCCATGGTCTCATCGTCATAGACAACTTCCATACCGCGGCCGCCCAGAACGTAAGAGGGCCTTACCATAACCGGGTAACCAATCTGGTTGGCAATCTTCACTGCCTCTTCCACTGTGGTGGCCATACCTGCCTCAGGCATAGGAATACCCAGCTTGTCCATGGTCTTACGGAACTCGTCCCGGTCCTCTGCCAGGTCAATGATGGCCGGGGAGGTTCCCAGGATCTTCACCCCGTTCTTCTCCAGGTCAGAAGCCAGGTTAAGAGGTGTCTGACCACCGAACTGGGCGATGACGCCCACAGGCTGTTCCTTCTTATATATACTCAGTACATCCTCAAGAGTCAGGGGCTCGAAGTAAAGCTTGTCAGAAGTATCATAATCTGTGGATACAGTCTCCGGATTACAGTTTACGATAATAGTCTCAAAGCCGAGTTTCTTGAGAGAGAGGGCTGCATGTACACAGCAGTAGTCAAACTCGATACCCTGGCCGATCCGGTTGGGGCCGCCTCCCAGAATCATGATCTTAGGCTTGTCTGTATTGACCGGATTGTTGTCCGGTGCATTATAGGTGGAATAGTAGTAAGCGTTATCCTTGGTTCCGCTGACATGGACGCCATCCCAGGTCTCCTCCACACCGATCTCAATACGGCGGTTGCGGATATCCTCCTCAGGAACCTCCAGAATCTCGCTGAGATACTTGTCAGAGAAGCCGTCCTTCTTGGCCTGGGTCAGGGCATCATCTGCCGGCACAGACCCCTTGAAGGCCATGAGGGCTTCCTCCTCCTCAACCAACTCCTTCATCTGCTCGATAAAATAGCGCTTCACCCGGGTAAGATTGTAGATCTCTTCCACGTCAGCTCCCTTGCGGAGAGCTTCGTACATGATGAAATGTCTCTCGCTGCTTGCTGTATTCAAAAGTCTGAGCAGTTTCTCCTTAGATAAGGAATTATAATTCTTCACATGGCCAAGACCATAGCGGTCCTTCTCTAAGGACCGGACAGCCTTCTGGAAGGCCTCCTTGTAGGTCTTGCCGATACTCATAACCTCGCCTACAGCCCTCATCTGGGTACCCAGCTTGTCCTCAACGCCTTTGAACTTCTCAAAGGCCCAGCGGGCAAACTTGACAACTACATAATCTCCGTCAGGCTTGTACTGGTCAAGAGTGCCGTACTTGCCACAGGGGATATCCTTGAGGGTCATGCCTGTAGCCAGCATGGACGATACCAGGGCAATGGGGAAGCCTGTCGCCTTGGAAGCAAGGGCTGAAGACCTGGATGTCCTGGGGTTGATCTCAATAACGATAATACGGTCGGAAACCGGGTCATGGGCAAACTGGACATTAGTTCCGCCAATTACCTGGATGGAATCCACAATCCTGTAGGCCTGGTCCTGGAGCCGGTCCATAACTTCCTGGGAAATGGTCAGCATAGGGGCCGTACAGAAGGAATCTCCTGTGTGGACACCCATGGGGTCTACATTCTCGATAAAGCAGACTGTGATCATGTTGCCGTCCTTGTCCCGGACTACCTCAAGCTCCAGCTCCTCCCAGCCCATGACAGACTCTTCTACCAGTACCTGGCCCACCAGGCTGGCCTGAAGGCCTCTGGAACAAACTACCTTCAATTCTTCTTTATTATATACCAGACCGCCGCCGGCACCACCCATGGTGTAGGCTGGTCTCAATACTACCGGATAATGGAGCTTCTCCGCGATCTCCAGAGCCTGGTCCACACTGTAGGCAACCTCAGACCTGGCCATCTCAATACCCAGGGCCTCCATGGTCTCCTTGAACTCAATACGGTCCTCGCCCCGCTCAATGGCGTCCACCTGGACACCAATGACCTTAACCTGGTACTTATCCAGGACTCCTGCCTTATTCAGCTCAGCACAGAGATTCAGTCCGGACTGGCCTCCCAGATTGGGAAGAAGGGCATCCGGTCTCTCCTTGGCGATAATCTCCTCAAGTCTCTCTACGTTAAGGGGCTCAATATAGGTGACATCCGCCATCTCCGGGTCTGTCATAATTGTTGCCGGGTTCGAATTAACCAGCACAATCTGATATCCCAGGTTCCTCAAAGCCTTGCAGGCCTGGGTTCCGGAATAGTCAAATTCGCAGGCCTG